>JAZSFW010000052.1:0-3193 GCA_045532445.1 Acetatifactor sp.
CCGATCACCTATGAAATCTTGTATCATGAGGAGGGAAGTCCTTTTTGTGGAAGTGTCAAGGGAATAGAGATCAGTCAGAAGGAAGATCCCTTGCTTGGGGTGAAAAAGAAAATGGTTCTTCTTTTTGGTAAAGAGGAAACCAAAGACAGTAATTGTCTTACAGTAATACATAAGATTGAAAACAGTGGAAAGGATGCGATCCGGATGGCGATTTGGCCTATTTCAGCCATGGCGCCCGGAGGCGTGGAGCATATCCCGCTGAAAAGGTATGAAAACGGTTCGGCACCCAGGCACAAGTTTGCCACATGGCATTATACAGATCTTGGCGATAGGCGGGCCAAGTATGCCAGGGAAGAAATTGTTCTGACCCATATGCCGATAGAAGAAAAGTATAAGATCGGTGTGGGCCATCCCGGCGGTCAGGTATGGTATGAGAATAAGAATGTGATCTTTGGACTGAGCTTTCCGGTGAATGCTGACAGGGAATATCCGGACGGGAACGTATCCTATGAGACTTATTTGTGCAAACATATGGTGGAAATGGAAAGCTTGTCTCCCTATATGGAAATTCTTCCGGGAGAGAGTATGGAGCATTGCGAGGTATGGGAGCTTCGCCGAAGTAAATAAGAATAGCAGAGCATGTATCGTGTTTGGTGAGGAAAGGAAAGGGAGAAAATGAAGTTTTTTCATGTGTACAATGAGTTGTGTTTTGAAGGACTTGTGAAAAACGGATTGCTGAATCAAGACAGCGGTTTTAAGATTCAGCATATCTTTCGTCTGACTGAGGATATGAAGTTTAACCGTCTGGCTGCAAAGGGCTCAAAGCTTCATCAGATGATCCAAGAAGGGAATATCCCCTTTTATGTGGATCGTATTGCAGGCGGAACCACTTACCACAAGTATGAATTTGACAGAGAACTGATCCGGGAATATGAAGATTTATTGGGAGACTGGTTTTTGGGCTTCCAGCTCCATGAAAGCGGCAGCAACCGCCGTATGAGTGACTGGAAGAATATTATCAGCGCCATGGGGCATAAGGGACCTTATGATGCCGATAAAATGCGGGAGGTTTTGAAAAATCCCCTTTCGTTTCTGCCGGATGGAACTCAGCTTATGAAGCTGTCTCAGGATCCTATAGAAGAATACGCTAAACGTCAATATGTGGATAGCGCAGAAGAATTCATTGAAGAAATGAAGGATATGTTCCAGAGAAGGATGGAAGAGGTAGATGGACACATTCTGCCTTGTGACAGTTATTATCTGGCGTCCTGGATGCAGGATAAACTGGGAATGAAGAGTTTTATGCCTGAGGTGGGCTGTCAGATCCCTCAGATGCGCCAGGAAGTTGCGCTGGCAAGAGGAATCGCAAAGGCAAGTAAGAAGACTTGGGGAACTTATTACGAATGCTGGCGGGAAATCCCGGGGATCGGCTACTGTATGCCTTGCTACAATGATTATCCGCTCAATGAATGGTACAATAAACCGGCACCGGGCAAGGATGATTTTTGGTCCAGAGGCGAAAACGGCGGCAGCTCCAGACTTTTGCAGCACAGAATATATTATTACGCTCTCATGAGCGGTGCAGATTACTTCTCTGAGGAGTGGGGATTAAACTGCAGTTACAGCGACATGGAAGACTTTACCCTTTCTCCTTACGGAGAGTTGAAGAAAGCCTTTATAAACGATGCGCTGAATTACCAAGGCGTAAAAGCCATCACTCCCTTTGCCATCGTGCTGCCCAAAGAGTATGCAAGCATCGAACTGCCTGATGTATTCAGCCCGTATGTGATAGGACAGCATAAGGATACCTATCTGGACAGCCCTCTTTCCGCAGAGGAGAAAGCGTTTTACGGTCATGTGGAGGATGTTCTCAAGCTGATTTATGCAAGAGAAGAGATCATTGGTAATGAGGGACATGTTCTTACGAACTCCCGGTTTGGCGATGTGATGGATATTATTTATGAGGATGCTTCCGAGGAGGCGCTTGCGGCTTATGACTATCTCATCGATGCGAGCCCGGATGGCGGTTTTGTAGCCAGTAAGAAAGGGTGTGGTCTGACCATTCTGGAAAGCAAAGACCTGGAAGAGTTGGAAGTGAGAATGCAGCAGCTGATCAAGGAAAAAATGCCTTGTTATGTTGATGATCTGTGCTGGCTGGTATCTGTGGATGAAAATGACAGACGCATGCTTTCTATCTTTAACAATGAGGGAAATGAGCGAAGTTTGGAGAAAGGTGATACGGTTGCGGCTGAAGCAGACAGAAGAGTAAAGGTTACCTTTAAAGAAGCGGTTGATTTGAGAGTGTTAAAAGAAGCGCCTAAAGCAGTGGAGATTCAGAAGGTTGATGATTACAACTACTATGTATTGGTTCCTGCTGCAGGGTTTGTAATCTTACAATTTTAAAAAGAAGGAGTAGAAGAATATGAGTAATCGATTTGTTTTTCCGAAGGATTTTGTGTGGGGAGCAGCATGCAGTGCTTTTCAGTTGGAAGGGGCAACATATATAGATGGCAGGACTGCCAATACCTATGATTATGAGTTTGGTGATCCCGAGAGCCGTGGCAGATTCCAGGACGACCGCCCTCCTTATGTGAGCGCGGATTTCTACCACAAATATCCGGAAGATATTGCCCTTATGAAGGACATGGGGCTTCAGTCTTTTCGTTTCTCCATCTCTTGGTCCCGTATCTGCCCGGATGTGTCCGGAAAGCCCAATCAGGCGGGAATTGATTTTTATAACCGGGTGATCGATGAGATGATCGCTCAGGAGGTTGCACCAATGTTTGATCTGTTTCACTCTGATCTTCCTCAGTGGGTTCTGGAAGAAGGCGGGATCTGCGATGAGCGGTTCGTAGATTGGTTCACCCATTATGCGGAGATCTGTTTCAGGGAATTTGGAGACAGGGTGAAGCTGTGGAATACCGTAAATGAGCCCAAGCTTAGTGTCTATGGATCTTATTCCTTTGCATTCAGACCGCCCTATATGAGAGATGAAGAGCTGGCCATGAAAGCTACTGAGAATATGCTGGTGGCTCACTTCCGCTGTGTAAAGATGCTTCATGAGATGTGGCCGGATGCACAGATCGGAGCGGTAAATAATGCCGGAAAGTGTTACAGCATGTCTTTTGACCCCGAGAATATTGAGGCGGCGCAGCGTCATGGAGCCATGCAGCTTCTGTTTTTGGATCCTATG
>JAZSFW010000001.1:0-3685 GCA_045532445.1 Acetatifactor sp.
TTTCAAGGCTTTTTTTGTTTATACATTTGCTCAAGAAACATAGGCACATATTCACAATCTCTTTTTCGGCACTTTCCGGCATATTGTCAAGCTCTCTGCATATATACCCGCTAAATAATTTTAAAACATTTCCATCTTGAAATGCCACCTTTCATACACTAAACTATATGTTAATTACATCTTGCAAAAATATCATTTGTTACCATCCAGGAGGACTGACATGATCTTCTATTTTACCGGAACCGGCAACAGCCGGTATATTGCTGAACGAATTGCGGAAATTACCTCAGACGAAGTGATAAGTATCAACGGCATTATAAAAAAAGCGCAGGCAATAGATAAAGAATCAAAAAGCACAGAAAAACATTCCGGATACCGGCAGAATCCGAATGCCGCACCGCCCTGCTGCCCATCGGAAAAACTGATCTTCGTCCTGCCCACCTATGCCTGGAGAATTCCTCATATTGTGAAAAACTGGATTTTGAAAACCGATTTCCCCGGTGCCAAGAAGGTCTGGTTCATTATGAACTGCGGCAGCGAAATTGGAAACGCCGCCAAATACAATCGGGAATTGTGTGAACGGAAGCAGTGGGACTACATGGGCACTGCCGGGATCGTGATGCCTGAAAACTATATCGCCCTGTTCAATGCTCCCGACCCGAAAGCCGCCAAATTAATTATTTCCAAGGCTGAACCTGTTATAACCGACACAGCAAAACGGGTTGCCGAAAACCAAAGTTTTCCTGCAACCCGCATTGGTCTGTTGGGACGCCTGATGAGCGGCCCTATAAACAAACTCTTCTATTCTCTGTTGGTGAAAGCCAAAGCTTTCCGCGCCGACGATAAGTGTATCAGCTGCGGCAAGTGCGTACAAAAATGTCCGCTGAATAATATTTCCCTCAAAGAGGGCAAGCCCGTCTGGGGCAAGGACTGCACCCACTGTAGGGCCTGCATCAGTTATTGTCCCGCGGAGGCCATTGAATATGGTAAGATCAGTAAAGGAAAAATACGATACCGGTGTGGGGAATAGTTATACTATTCCCACACTGTTTTTCTTTCTATTCCCCTTCTATAAATACCTCTGCATATAATATTCTTTCCGCATGGTACCGTCCTTCAGTTTGAAAATATTGGGCCTCTCAGATATTACTTCAAACCCAAATTTTTCATAAAGTTTTTGGGCACGTTCATTACCCTCAATAAATTCCAGTTCCAGAATCTCAACCCCACGCGCTTTTGCTGCCGCCACCATTTCTTCAAACATGGCTGAGCCGATACCCAGTCCCCAACATTTCTGCAAGATAGCGATCGCAATTGTGGCGCGGTGTGATGTTTTCATGCCGCCTCTGAAATTCAGTTCACAATTGCCGACCACTTCATCATCTACGCAGCAAGAAATCGCCAGGCTACTGGATGAAGCTCTCAGGCGCTCCACCCAGGCCTGCTCCTGCTCCACAGTGATGTTCCACTCTTCCGGATAACGCACAAGAAATTCCGTCTCTCCACAGGCAGTCCTAATGTACATCAGAAATTTTTCTGCATCCTCCACACAGGGACTTTTTAAAATTGCGGTTTTCCCATTTTTCAATGTGATCTTTTTTTCTTCAAATATCATACTCTCTCTCCTTTCTCTCTCAAATATTCTCTTATTCGTATATTCGTTCCAAAATACTCACCAAAAGAGTAAGAAACAAAAAAACGGTGCAAATCCTTTCATCGACTTGCACCGTCCTGCTCCAGACATCCAATAATTCATATATAGAACTATACTGAATTTTGAGTACGACAACACAAGCCCGTGGAATGATAAATAATATCCTCAACACGCACTAACACAATAGTATTCATGCTAATAGTAGCCTGATATACTGTCATTGCCGTTCTCCTTTCAGAAATTTTATTAAATATAGCACCATTTTCTGACTATGTCAATATTGAGCGCGCCATTCTTAATAAGTTCCCAGCTCAATACCCTTCTGTATAAAATACTTCAAGGTCTCATAATCCACTGTCTTGGGAATGGAATGGTCACTGTGGAGCACAAAGCCGTATCCCTGTTTTACGATGGGAATCTTGCTCTCCAGTTCCTTATCGATCAGTTCCTTATCGTTGGTGTAGAGGACTCTTACATCGATACCGCCCATCAGTGCGATCTTATCGCCGAAGGTCTCATAAATCTCCAACAGATCCATGCCGGCCTTGATCTCGATTACCTGCAGGCAGTCGATACCGGCTTCAATCATGTAGGGCAGCAACGGGCGCACATAACCGCAGGAGTGCATGATTACAGGCAGTCCCAGAGACTTGGCGTAATCAATGGTCTTTTTGTGGTAAGGCATGATCAGATCCTGATACATCTGGGGAGACATGAAAGGTCTCTCTTTAAAGCCCATGTCCTCGTAAAACCAGATACCGTCGGGAGCACCCTCACGCTCGAAGAGAATCTTCTGCAGTTCAATCAGCAGATTCGCATAAGTCTCCGCCATATCCTGGATCCACTCGGGATCAAGGATCATGCCCATCAGCATATTCTCATGACCACAGATTGGATGAATACTTTCAAATACATTGACACCGGACCAGACGAAGAAACGGTTGTTTTTCTTGGCATCCGCTTTTGCTTTTCTGTATGCCTCGAAATTGATTCTTCTCTCATCGGGTTTCAGAAGGAATTTTTTGTACTCTTCCCATCCCTCTCTGTCCTCTACGGTAAAACGTACATGCTCCGGTGTGGTATCGTGAAATTTGTGTCTCTTCAAATACGCGCCGTTGCCATCCAGATAAGTGATGGTATCTTCCGTCTCAGCCACCACCTGAGGCTCAAAATCCAGATCTGCCACCAGATTAAAAGCCCAGCATTCCTGCATATCCAGATTGAAATGATCTTCAAAACTTTCGCCGGGCTGTACATGGCCCTGCTTTTCATATTCTCTGTGGGTATCTCCCCAAAAATGCTCAAACACAGGGATCCTGTCCACAGGTTTGTGCTGTAACACATTTTTTATTCTCTCGTAACCGGTCATCTTACTTGCCTCCAGAATATAAATTTAGTATAATCATACTATACACAAAAATACCATATATCGGTATGATTTTGTTATTATAAATATAAAAATAGTATGATTTTTTAGGTGGAGCACAATGAATCTCTTACTGAAACATCTGGATGTGAATCTGGGACACTGCAATATTTTCAGCAGCTATAATATGCCAAAGCCTGTACGTCTGCAGAGACGCACCGTTTTGCACTACGAGCTGGACTTTTTTCTGGAAAGTGAAGGCGGAGTCGAAGTGGACGGCGTCTATCTCCCTTTTGCCAAAAGCGAAGTGAATTTCAGAAAGCCCGGGCAAATAGTGCAGGGGTTGGGACGCTATCACTGCTACTGCATGTACTTTTCTTTTGACGCTTTCGAAGCTTCAAAGGTTTCACCGGTGGAAAAACCAGTGCCAAAACGCTCCTCGCCGGTCGTTCTGTATGATGTCATGAACCATGTTCCCGACAAGATTACCGGCTCAAAAGCAGAACAGATAGGGCTCAGCATTCAAAAAATATACCAATATTATCTCTGCGATGAGGTCCTGCTTGTAAAAAGCGAATTGCTGCGCCTGCTTCATGAGCTTTTGACTTTTCATCAAAACACCTCCGTTTCCTACAACGAATATGTCAAAAAAGCCATCACCTATA
>JAZSFW010000217.1:0-14097 GCA_045532445.1 Acetatifactor sp.
CTTGCGGCTTTTGCAACTGCAAACAAACACAGCCCGGATACCGCCCGTTTCTTGTAGCGACTGCCTGCAGCGCGCTTAACCGACGTGTGAAATGTAGCCACTTCATAAAATGAGAAACTGCAAAACAACTTGCATCTTGACGTGACTGTATTGTAGGGATAAAATGGTAGAAGGTGTACCAAGAAAAAGAAAGGACTACGGTGAAAGGGAAGATGAAAACGATAAACGTTCTATCAATCGGAAATAGCTTTAGTCAGGATGCACAGAGATATTTACATGATCTGGCAAGAAAAGAAGGTGTGGCAATAGAGGCTGTCAACTTATACATTGGTGGCTGTTCATTGGAATTGCATTATCGCAATATGCAGGGTGACAAGCGAGCCTACGCCCTTGAGATAAATGGTCACACGGGTACCGGCTTTTTTGTGAGTATAAAAGAAGCACTGCTTTCCAGAAATTGGGATTATGTTACCATCCAACAGGCAAGTCCTTATTCTTTTCAGGAAGAAAGCTATGAACCTTATCTGACAGAATTGGCAAAATTTATCCGCACCATGTGTCCGAAAGCAAAATTGCTGATTCACCAGACCTGGGGCTATGAAAGCGGCTGTGAAAGAGCGCTCAAAAATGGATTTGAGACCTATGAAGATATGTTTTGCAAGGTAAAGTGCTGTTATGAAAAGGCTGCCAAAATGATTTGTGCAGATGGGATTATCCCCAGCGGAACCGCTTTTGCCTATGCGCTGCAAAAGGGAATTTTCAAGATTCACAGAGATACCTATCATGCAAGCTTGGGATTAGGACGATTGATCCTTGCAATGGTTTGGTATGGTTATTTGTCGGGTAACTCTGTTGATCAGATCAGCTTTGATGATCTGGATGAAGCGGTCAGTGCGGAAGATTACGCGATTGCCAGGGAGGCAGTAAAGACGGCTTTGAATCAGTAAGATTTTTCAGAACAAAGTATGTAAATAGAACGATATATGAGAGATAAAAGGTGCCAACCGGTTATGGAGGGTACCTTTATTTTTTTGCAAAAAAACGCAAATAGTTGCAGAAAAACATGAAAAAAACTTTGTAATACTACTTGTCAAATTCTTAAAAATGTATTAAAATAGAGTAAAAGTGGTGGAAAGTGGTTGGAAGTGGTTATAAGTGGAGGAAAACCTTCCAATTGACAGCATTGCTTGATGAGAGGACAAGTTGTCGTTTAAGGCAGCTTTCCTGATACAAAGGATGAAGATTTAGATTACGCAAGTTGTGTAAGGCGGTGATTGCAGTGTTTATGAGTCAGTACAATCATACGGTTGATACAAAGGGCAGGTTGATCATTCCTTCAAAGTTTCGAGAGCTTCTAGGTGACGAGTTCGTGGTGACGAAGGGAATGGATGGCTGCTTGTTTGTGTATGCCAATGATGACTGGAAAGTGTTTGAAGAAAAGCTGACTTCGCTGCCCATCACAAATAAAGATGCCAGAAAATTTGCCCGTTTCTTCCTGGCAGGTGCAGCGCCTGTGGAAGTGGACAAGCAGGGCAGGATTTTGCTGCCGGCTCATTTGAGAGAGTTCGCAGAGCTTGATAAGGATGTGGTCCTTGTGGGCGTTGGCAGCCGGATTGAAATCTGGAATAAGGACAAATGGGAAGGGAATAACGTGGACGATGATATGGATGCCATCGGCGCGTCTATGGAGAGTCTGGGACTGACCATATAAGAGGATTTGCGAGAGGATAGATATTATGGAATTTAAGCATTATTCCGTAATGCTGGAAGAGACAATAGAGCAACTTCATATCAAGCCGGAAGGTATTTATGTTGACGGTACCCTTGGCGGCGGTGGACATGCTTATGAGGTCTGTAAGCGATTAACGAGCGGGCGTTTTGTGGGTATCGATCAGGACGAAGCGGCCATCAAGGCGGCCGGAGAGCGGTTAAGCTGTTTTTGCGAAAGCAGTGGAGATGCCAAGGAATCTGATGGCTCAGCCGATCTGAATAAAGTGATGATCATTCGCAGCAATTATTGCAATATGAGAAGTGTTTTGCAGGAGCTTGGTATTGAGGGTGTAGATGGAATTGTGTTGGATCTGGGCGTATCGTCTTATCAGTTGGACACAGAGGACAGAGGCTTTTCTTACCGCTTCGATGCACCATTAGATATGAGAATGGATCGCAGGCAGACATTGACAGCCCGTGACATTGTGAATGGGTACTCTGAGATGGAGTTGTATCGGATCATCAGAGATTATGGGGAAGATCAGTTTGCCAAGAATATCGCAAAGCACATTGTAATGGAGCGGGCGAAAAAGCCCATTGAAACAACCTTTGAGCTGAATGAGATCATAAAAGCGTCTATTCCGGCCAAAATGCGGCAGAATGGACATCCCTCCAAGCAGACATTTCAGGCGATCAGGATAGAATGTAACAGAGAGCTGGAAGTGTTAAAAGAATCATTGGAGGACATGATCGATCTGCTCAATCCCGGTGGAAGACTTTGTATTATTACCTTCCATTCATTGGAAGATCGAATTGTAAAAACTGCATTTAAGAATGCAGAGCATCCCTGCACTTGTCCGCCGGAATTTCCGATGTGTGTATGCGGAAAGAAGCCGAAGGGAAGAGTGATCACCCGAAAGCCAATTTTGCCGGGGACAGAGGAGCTTTCGGTCAACAGCCGCTCTAAAAGTGCAAAACTAAGAATATTTGAAAAGGAATAAGGAAAAGATGGCGCGTACAGGAAGAAATGAGTACATAAGAAATGAATATAGAAGAACGGAAGACAGAAGAAATATGTATGTGTATGATAATCTGGCGCGCAGTCAGGAGTTTGTCAGAACATTAGAGGAAGAGCCCAGACGTTCGATCAGCAATGAAGCCAGAAAGAACAGAGAAAAGGCTCATCATATGAATCTGGCTTATGTGATGTTTTTGATCGCAGCTCTTTGCTGTACCGGCGTGGTTCTGGTAAATTACTTGCAGATTCAGTCGGAGGTGACCAGAAAGGCGGAAGTGATCGCTTCTATGGAGAAAGACCTCAATGATCTGCATCTTAGCAACGAAGAGGAGTATAATCGGATCTTAAGCAACATCAATATGGAAGAGATCAAACGGGTTGCCATTGGGGAGTTGGGCATGACTTATGCGAGAGAGGGTCAGATAGAGACTTATGCAAGTGTAGGAAATGATTATATGAGACGTGTGGCTCAGGATTAGGGGTGCTTTAAGTGAGCGAACAGAAAGTTTACAGAAAATTTACGATAAAAATGCAGAAGAAGCTGGTGGTACTGTTCTTTTTTGTACTGCTGGCTTTTGCCGGGTTATGCGTGCGGTTATATTGGATATCCAGAGAGAATGGGGATCAGTACAAGAAACAGGTACTTTCGCAGCGAGGATACGACAGTACAACGCTCCCCTTTAAGCGCGGAGATATTTTGGATGCCAAGGGGACGAAGCTGGCTACCAGTGAGAAAGTATACAATTTGATCATAGATGCCAAGAACATGTTATACCAGGATGGAAAGTATCTGGAGCCTACAATCAAAGCGCTGAATCAGTACTTTGCATTGGATCCGGCCACTGTGCGGGAATATGTGACGACCCATAAGAATTCTTCATACAAGGTGATGCTCAAGCAGTTGACCTATGACCAGATCAAGGATTTTCAGGCAGCTGACAGTGCAAAAGACAATCAGATCATGGGGGTGTGGTTTGAGGAGGAGTACAAAAGGATCTATCCCAATGGTTCTTTGGCTTGTGACGTGATCGGTTTTACCGGCAGAGACAATGTGGGAAGCTATGGTTTGGAGGAATATTATAATGAGATTCTAAACGGTACCACAGGAAGGGAATATGGCTATCTGACCTCGGATTCTACTCTGGAGAGAACAGTAAAGCCAGCGGTGGACGGTTACACGATTCATACCACGATAGACGCCAACATTCAGTCTGTTGTGGAAAAATATTTAAAGCAGTTTAATGATCAATATGCCAATAATGTGCGTCCGGGAAACGGAGCAGAAAATATTGGCGCGATCGTATATGATATTCATAAAGGTGAAGTGCTTGGCATGGCCGGTTACCCTTTTTTTGATTTGAATGATAGTAGAAATGCTTCCGCTATGCTGGGGTCCTTGCTGGTAGAGGAGATAGAGAACAGTAATGGTTATAAGGAACTGCATAAGACAGACACAGTGATCACAGAAGAGGTTCTTGCCAATATGACGGAGGAGCAATTGTATCTGAATTTGAATTACCTGTGGAAGAACTTTTGTATCACGGATACTTACGAACCTGGGTCTACCGTAAAGCCTTTTACGGTGGCGATGGCCTTGGAGAGCGGAGCGATCACCGGCAGAGAACACTATGATTGTAATGGTTCCTTGGTGAGAGGTGGTCACACCATACGCTGCCATGGAGGTTATGGTCATGGGATTGGTGTCAGTGTCCAGAATTCTGTGGCCTGGTCTTGTAATGTTGCCATGATGCACATGGCAGATGCCATCGGAATTGATAATTTTATGGCATTCCAGCAGGATTTTAATTTTGGTTTAAAAACCAATATTGATCTGGCCGGCGAAGCAAGAACGGCTGGATTGCTTCTGACTAAGGAACAGATGTCAGGTTCCGGAATTGCCACCAATTCCTTTGGACAAAATTTTAATACGACCATGATTCAGATGATCGCAGGTTATAGTGCCCTGATCAATGGAGGTTATTATTATGAACCGCATGTAGTGGACCGGATCACCAACTCTTCAGGAGCAACCATTGAAAATATTGAACCGAGAGTGTTAAAACAGGTAATTTCAGAGTCGACCTCTGAGAAAATCCGCCAGTATACCCGTGCAACGGTTATGGAAGAGGGAGGTGCCCAAAGAACCGGTGCAACGGCAAGGCCTGCAGGTTATGCCATCGGCGGCAAGACCGGTACAGCCCAAACCATTCCCAGAGGAAATGGAGAATATGTGGTATCCTTTATGGGACATGCTCCGGCAGATGATCCTCAGATTGCTGTCTATGTGGTAGTTGACAGAGCCAATGCTGCCAAACAGGATGATGCAAAGTATGCTACACGGATCGTGCGCAGCATTTTGACGGATATCCTGCCATATCTGAATATTTATATGACAGAAGAGCTTTCAGCATCTGAGATAGAAGAACTGGAGGCCAAGCAGCTTGAGATCACACACCAGTATGGTAAGACGCCTGAGACGGAAGGGCTGGAACCCGAAGATTCTGACACAGGAGACGGGGATGAAGGAGATGGCAGCGAAGGACCGGCAGGCAATCAGCCGGCGTGGATGAGTTTCCCTATTGATCCTGCAACGGGACACCGGGTAGACCCGGATACAGGAAATCATTTGGATGCATTGACGGGAGAATTGATCAACATGTCGGAAGACAATATTCCGGCCGGAGCGGACCCTCAATAAAGGGAATGAGATGTTGGTATGAATCACAGCTAAGAAGAATAAAGTGTAGTAATATCATTTTATCGGGTGTTTCATGCTTGTAGGTTATAATAAGATTGCACACCGTAAAAAAATCACCATAGCCACTGCTTTGTGCATTTTGGTCTTGGCAGGATTGTTTGGCAGATTGGTTTATCTTATGGTATGGAGAGCTGATTACTATTCCAACCTTGCCACACAGCTCCACGAAAGGGAACGCAGTATTAAGGCTGCCCGGGGAAGAATTTTGGACAGTAATGGCACCGTCATAGCAGATAACAAGACAGTTGCTACCGTGTCAGTGATCCATAGCCAGATAGAAGATGCAGAAAAGGTCATAGAGATTTTGTGTGAAGAACTGGATCTGTCGGAGGAGTATGTCAGAAAACGTGTGGAGAAGAACACCTCTATTGAACGGATCAAGAGCAATGTGGAGAAATCTCTGGGTGACAAGATCAGAGAATATGATCTGGCCGGTGTAAAGGTGGACGAAGATTATAAAAGGTATTATCCTTACGGAGAACTTGCCAGCAAGGTCCTGGGATTTACCGGCAGCGATAATCAGGGGATCATTGGCTTGGAGGTCATGTATGAAGAATATCTGGAAGGAACTCCGGGGACGATTCTGACGGTGACGGATGCGGCAGGTATTGAGGTGGAGAAAGCTGGTGAGCGCCGGATCGAGCCGATGAAAGGGAAAGATTTACACTTGAGTTTGGATATGAATATTCAGTCTTATGCTACGCAGTTGGCCTATCAGGCAATGAAGACGAAAGAGGCGGACAGTGTATCCATTCTGGTAATGAATCCACAGAACGGTGAGTTGCTTGCAATGGTCAATGTACCGGAGTTTGATTTGAATCTTCCCTATGAATTACAGGAGAGTACACCAACGGACAGCAGTATAGAGACTCTTTTGAACCAGATGTGGCGTAATGGCTGCATCAATGATACCTATGAGCCGGGATCTACCTTTAAGATCATAACGGCGGCGGCCGGGCTTGAGGAAGGGGTGGTAACGCCCCAGAGTACCTTCAGTTGTCCCGGTTTTATTATTGTAGATGACAGAAAAATCAGATGCCATAAGGTGGGCGGTCATGGTGGGGAAAACTTTATACAGGGAACGATGAATTCCTGTAACCCGGTTTTTATTACTGTAGGCCTTCGTCTGGGCGTAGAAAAATATTATACATACTTTGAAAAAATGGGGCTGAAGAAAAAAACAGGTGTTGACCTGCCGGGCGAAGCAGGAACGATCATGCACCGTATGGATGATATGGGCAATGTGGAGCTGGCGACAGTTGCATTTGGGCAGTCCTTTCAGATCACACCCATACAGCTGGTTACGACAGCCGCCTCTATTATTAATGGAGGTCGAAGAATCACTCCGCATTTTGGCGTAAAGATCGTAGACGGAGAGGGAAAGGAACAGCGGCTTACTTATCCTGTGGAGGAAAATATCGTTTCTGCACAAACCTCAGCTACAATGCGGGAGATTCTGGAGAAGGTGGTTTCAGAAGGAACCGGTAAGAATGGGGCAGTGGAAGGCTTTCGGATTGGTGGGAAAACTGCCACCAGTCAGACCTTGCCGCGAGGCAGCGGAAGATATATCGCTTCTTATATCGGTTTTGCCCCTGCTGAGGATCCACAGGTGATCGCCCTTGCAATTGTCAACAATCCCCAGGGCGTCTATTACGGCGGACAGGTGGCAGCACCGATCATCAGACAGCTTTTTGAAAATATACTTCCCTATTTAGGGATTATGAGCTATAATGTAGAATGACCATAAGATATGGAGGTGGCGTCATGAAGGGACTTAGTTACCTGGTAGTTGGCTCAGGTATCAGTGGAGTGGCAGCGGTAACGCTTCTGGAATCTCAGGGAGCAGCCGTAATATTATATGACAGCAATGAAAAGCTGACAGCAGATGACATCAAAAAGAAATTACCGGAAGGAAGTCAGGCACAGTGTGTTGCCGGAAAGCTGCCTTCCGACTTGCAGATAGATTGTGTGGTATTAAGCCCGGGTGTACCTACAGATCTTCCCTGGATCAACAGAATGCGGGAAGCAGGTATCCCTATTTTGGGTGAGATTGAGCTGGGGTATCAGTTTGAACAGGGCAAAGTGGCAGCTATCACCGGCACCAATGGTAAGACGACGACTACTACACTGACAGGTGAGATCATGAAAGCATATCTGGGACAGGAGAAAGTTTTTGTGGTTGGTAATATCGGATATCCCTACACCCTGGAGTCCTTAAAAACATCGCAGGATACTGTGACAGTAGGAGAGATCAGCAGTTTTCAGTTGGAGACAGTTCATACTTTCCGGCCCAAGGTTTCTGCCATCCTGAATGTGACACCGGATCATCTGGACAGACATCATACCATGGAAGCTTATGTGGCGGCCAAAGAGGCCATTGCTTCCTGTCAGACAAAAGAGGATATCTGTGTGCTGAATTATGATGATCCCTATACCAGGGATTTTGGCAGACGCTGTTCGGCAAAGGTAGTCTATTTTTCATCCAAGCAGGCTCTTTCGGAAGGTTATTTTTTGCGGGGAGACTGGATCTGTCTGGCGGAAGATGGAAACGTGTCAGAGCTTATGAACATTCATACAGATATGACACTGGTAGGCATTCACAATGCAGAAAATGTGATGGCAGCTATCGCGATCACCAGAGGCATGGGAGTACCCTTAGAGCTGATCTTAAAGGTGGTCAAGAGTTTCCGTGCAGTTGCGCACAGAATTGAGTATGTGGCAACCAAGGGTGGGGTGGATTATTATAATGATTCCAAGGGAACCAACCCGGATGCGGCGATCCGTGGTATTCGCGCCATGAGTAAGCCCACGATTCTGATCGGCGGTGGCTATGACAAGCAAAGCGAATACGATGAATGGATTGAAAGCTTTGAGGGCAGAGTGAAATGGCTGGTATTGATCGGACAGACGAAGGAAAAGATTGCTGCATGTGCCAGAAGTCATGGCTTCGACAGAATCAGATTTGCCGATACCTATGAGGAATGTCTGAAGCTGTGTACCCTGCTTGCTGAAGAAGGCGATGCGGTGCTTTTGTCCCCTGCCTGCGCAAGCTGGGGAATGTTTCCCAACTATGAGGTCAGGGGCGATGTATTTAAAGAATATGTAAATAGTCTGAAGGAGTGATGCCAGTGGCGCAGCGTACTCATAAACGTAAAAAATCTCAAAAAACAGAATATTATTTTGATTATAGTCTCTTGTTTGTTATCTTGTTCCTTTTGGGCTTTGGTATGCTGATGATTTACTCGGCAAGCTCTTATACGGCATATTTAGACTATGACGGAGATTCGGCTCATTATTTAAAAAGGCAGCTCTTGGCTTGTATCTTAGGGTTGATTGCCATGACAGTGGTGGCCAATATTCCTTATCATTTTTGGGAACGGTTTGCAGTTTTGGCCTATTTTTTCTCCATTGCGATCATACCGGTTGTATTGACGCCCCTTGGCATCGAAAGCCACGGCGCAAGAAGATGGTTCAGGATCCCCGGTGTTCCTTTGCAGGTGCAGCCTGCCGAGGTGGCAAAGCTGTGTATGATTTTGTTCCTGGCTTGTCTTGTCTGCAAGCTTGGGAAAAAAGCAGGAACGTTTAAAGGCTTTTTATTTATGCTGATCGCAGCCATGCCTCAGGCCATCATGATCTGGAGGATCACCAGCAACTTAAGTTCAGCGATTATTGTAGTGGGAATTTCTGTCTTAATGATCTTTGTGGCAGACCCTCATTACAAAAAGTATATTTTACTGGGCGGCGGAGTGGCCGCTGCAGCATCAGCCCTTGTTTATTGGATTATCACCACGGATGCTGCGGGAGGAAACTTCCGATTCAAACGTATTGCGATTTGGCTCCATCCGGAGACAGACCCGGAAGGCGTAGGTTTCCAGACCCTGCAGGGGCTTTATGCCATAGGAAGCGGCGGTATCTGGGGAAAAGGTCTTGGGCAGAGTATGCAGAAGCTAAGCTTTTTGCCGGAAGCACAAAACGATATGATCTTTTCCATTATTTGTGAAGAGCTTGGATTGTTTGGAGCGGTTGCAGTTATTTTGATGTTTATCATTTTGCTTTGGAGAATGATGATCATTGCCAACAATGCGCCGGATCTGTTCGGTGCCATGCTGGTAGTAGGAGTGATTGGTCATATTGCGATCCAGGTGATTCTTAACATTGCCGTAGTGACCAACAGTATTCCCAACACAGGAATCTCTCTTCCCTTTATCAGTTACGGTGGATCTTCGGTCATGTTTCTTTTGATAGAGATGGGGCTTGTCTTAAGTGTGGCAAGACGGATACAGTTAAAAGAAGTGTAGGTACAAGGTACCACTGTTTTGTTCCATTCATAAAATATAACAGTTTAATTTTTAGGAACTGGAATGATGCATATGGAAACAATACATGTTCACGGTGGTGTCAGACTGCAGGGGAAGGTAACAATACAGGGCTCAAAGAATGCAGCGCTTCCCATCCTCGCGGCAACCATGTTAACCGGAGAAACAAATCTGATCTGTAATTGCCCCAAAATAGCAGATGTATGCCAAATGATCAGGATACTTAGTGCATTGGGATGTAAAGTTTCCCGTGAGGGAGACGGAGTCAGAGTGGATGCAAGTGATGTGACACTTTCCGAGATGCCGGCAGAGTCGATCACCGGTATGCGTTCCTCGATGTTTTTGATGGGCGCGCTTCTTGGCAGAAGAGGGGAAGTGGTAATGGAATATCCGGGTGGATGTGTGATCGGGGCAAGACCGATTGATTTTCATTTGGATGCCCTTAAGAAAATGGGAGCGCAGTTTCAGGAAAAAGATGGTAAATTGTGGGGCAGTGCACCAAAGGGGCTGCATGGAGCGGATATTTCTTTTCAGACAAAAAGTGTGGGAGCTACAGAAAATATCATTCTTGCTGCGGTGACAGCAGAGGGTGTGACCAGAATAGTCGGCGCAGCAACTGAGCCGGAAGTGGAGCATTTGTGCAGGTATCTGGAAAAATGCGGTGCACAGATTCTGGGAATCGGAACAGAAAATCTGACAATAACAGGCGGGAAAAACTTGCGCGGAGCGGTATACCGGATTCCGGCAGACCGGATCGTGGCAGGTACTTATCTGATGGCCTGCCTGGGAGCAGGAGGCAATGTACTTTTGGAAGAGGCTCCTGTGGACCAGATGGAAGAGGTTATCCGATTGGCTGGCAGGCTGGGTGCGGAATGTCAGAGACTGTCCGGCGCATTATATGTGCAGGCTCCCGAGCAGCTTGGAAGTATAAGCAGCCTTGTTACCAGAACCTACCCGGGGTTTCCAACAGACTTACAGTCTGCAGCGCTGGTGATGCTGACTGCAGCAGAGGGAGAATGCATTGTTGAGGAGACCATTTTTGAAAATCGTTTCCGTATTACAGAAGCCTTAGGCCGAATGGGCGCTGACATCTGTCAACTGGACAAAAGAAGGGTAAAGGTAAAAGGCCCATCGAAGCTTTGTGGCGCACAGGTAGAAGGTTTGGAGCTAAGAGGCGGTGCCGCTCTGGTCATTGCAGGACTGATGGCAGAAGGGGAGACCGTGATTAAAGGCTGCAGTTATATTAACAGAGGTTATGAAAATATCTGCCGTGATTTCAGAGAGTTAGGAGCGCGTATTTACAGTGCATAAAAAGCAGAGAAAAACAGGAATTGTGTTGGTTGTTTTGGCTGTCCTATTTGTGACGGTTTTGACAGCATCTATCATATTAAAAAAATATACTGTTAAGACTGTGTATGTGGAGGGAAATCTCCACTATACGCAGGAGGAGATCAAAGATTATGTCTTAAGGGGGCCTTTCGGTGATAATTCTTTGTTTCTTTCTCTGAAACATCGTTTGATGAAAGAGGCAAATATCCCTTTTGTGGATGTGGTGGACGTGACAATCCTTGCTCCTGATACGATTCAGATCACCGTATATGAAAAGGCTTTGGCAGGATATATCCAATACATGGATTCCTATATGTACTTTGATAAAGACGGTTATGTGGTGGAATGCGCCGGGATCGTAACAGAGGGCATTCCCCAGGTATTGGGGCTTTCCTTTGATCATATGGTATTAGGGGAGCTTCTTCCTGTGGAAGAGCCGGAGGTTTTTGGCAGTATTATGGAGCTTACCAAGATGTTGGACAAGTATGGTTTGCCTTCGGACAAGATTTACTTTCATTCTACAGGTGATGTCACCCTTTATTTTGGTGAGATCAAAGCGGCATTGGGCAGTGACAGGAATTATCTGGAAGCAAAAATGATGCGGCTGCCGGAGCTTCTTGCCAAGGTGGAAGGGAAAAAGGGTACCCTTCATATGGAAAACCTGACTTTGGAGAAGACAGATGTCTCTTTTCGGGAAGAGTAATATCTTGTGAGGATTACAGTTAAAAAAATTATGAAAAAAAGTGAAAAAATAGGTTGATAATTTTGTAAAATAATTATATGATAGTATATAAGGAATTTACATGGAAAGAAGGAGGACAAACCCTTGCTGGAGATTAAGACAAACGATGCAGAAGCTGCTGCAAAGATTATCGTAGTAGGTGTTGGCGGAGCAGGCAATAATGCTGTGAATAGAATGATTGATGAGAAGATAGACGGAGTAGAATTTATCGGTGTGAACACAGATAAACAGGCTTTACAGTTGTGTAAGGCGCCCCGTTTGCTGCAGATTGGTGAGAAGCTCACCAAAGGACTGGGTGCAGGTGCGAAGCCGGAAATCGGTGAGAAAGCTGCGGAGGAAAGTGCAGATGAAGTAGCAGCAGCACTGAAAGGTGCTGATATGGTATTTGTTACCTGTGGTATGGGCGGAGGTACCGGAACCGGTGCTGCTCCCATTGTGGCTAAGCTTGCCAAGGATATGGGCATTTTGACAGTAGGTGTTGTTACCAAGCCCTTCCGTTTTGAGGCCAAGGCGCGTATGATGAACGCCCTGGAAGGTATTGAGAGAATTAAAGAGAACGTTGATACCTTGATCGTTATCCCCAATGATAAGCTGTTAGAGATCGTTGATCGCAGAACCACTATGCCAGAGGCTTTGAAGAAGGCTGACGAGGTGCTTCAGCAGGCTGTACAGGGAATCACTGACCTGATCAATGTTCCTGCAGTGATTAACCTTGACTTTGCGGATGTACAGACTGTTATGAAGGATAAAGGCATTGCCCACATCGGTATCGGTGAAGGTAAGGGAGATGACAAGGCGCTGGAAGCTGTGAAGATGGCGGTAGAGAGTCCCCTGTTGGAGACTACTATTTCCGGTGCATCTCACGTTATTATTAATGTATCCGGTGATATTACCCTGGCTGACGCTTCTGATGCTGCAAGTTATGTACAGGAGCTTGCCGGAGAAGATGTGAATATTATCTTTGGTGCAATGTATGATGCATCCAAATCTGACAGTTGTATGATCACAGTCATTGCTACCGGATTGGAAGATGGTGGAATGGCTGCGGCGCAGAACAGAATCCCTCAGAGCGTGTTCCGTAATCCCATGGGAGTACAGAACACTTTACAGGGCATGAATCAGCCTGTCAGACAGACTGCTCAGCCTATTTACACACAGGGTGGTTACAACACAGGTTACAGCCAGCAGAGCTATTCCCAGAATGGATATCAGCAGCAGTCTCAGCCCCAGAGCGGTTATGTTCAGGTAAATTATGGACAGCCTGCTCAGAAGCCGGTTGCTCCTGCCAGACCGTTGCCGGGTATTAATCGTCCCTCTGACCTTAGAAGCTCTGTGGAAGAGAAGTCCCTAAAGATTCCTGATTTCTTACAGAGAAAGTAAAAAAGAATATTCCACTTTATTACATAAGGCTCTGCCAAATTGGCAGGGCTTTTTTTGTTTCTAAAAAGGGTGGTTAAACCAAGTGTCGAAAACAGCGGATGAAAATCGGCCTTTTGGGACGATATTGTGACAAAATATGCAGAGGAATCGGGATATACTGTAGGAAAGAAAGGGGTAGCGAGGTGTATTACGAGATTTACATAGACAGCTTGTTGCTGTTAAATTTTGTGATGAATTTATATTGTCTGGAGCTGGTAAATAGAATCCTTATGAAAACCGCTGCGTTATGGAGGGTTATTTTGGGGGCAGCTTTGGGAGCATTTTTTTATCTGATTCCTTTTCTTGTCCCGGGAATAGGGTGGCTAAAGGCGGCAATTATTTTGCCGGTGTCGATCGTGGTGATGATATGGGTGGTTTTTCGCCCGCAGCAAAGCATGGCATTTTGGTATGTGGCAAGATTAATGTTTGCGGCATCCTTTCTTTTGGGGGGCGCGCTTCTTTTTTTGTTAAGCTTGATTCCGGGAGAAAGATTGCAGGGGATTGTATGGATCATGGGAGTGGGAAGCCTTGTGGTTCTGGAGATATTGCTGGTAATAAAGCGAGGAAGACAGTCCGAATTGTGTAAAGTGGAATTGATCGGGAACGGTGCCAGGATCAAAGTAAATGCCCTTGTAGACACCGGCAATCGACTGGTTGAACCTGTCAGCGGCAAGCCGGTCTGTATTTTGGAAAAAGATGTATTTGAGGGGTTATGGAGAAATGGAGGACCGGCTGGATTTCGTGTGATACCATATCACAGTGTAGGAAAAAAACAGGGAATTCTTTATGGATATCTGGTGCCGGA
>JAZSFW010000151.1:0-2604 GCA_045532445.1 Acetatifactor sp.
AGAGTTTGCAAAAGAGAGAAATATGGGTATTGATTTTAACCCTACCTTCTTTTCTCACAGTAAAGTAAAGGATGGAATGACCCTCACAAGCCCTGATGAAGAGACCAGAAAGTTCTGGATCGAGCACGGCAAAGCATGTATCCGCATTTCTCAGTATTTTGCAGAGCAGACAGGTGTTCCCTGTGTTATGAATATCTGGATCGGTGATGGTTTCAAGGATGTTCCTGCTGACAGAATGGGTCCCAGAATGCGTTATAAAGATTCTATTGAGCAAATCCTTGCAGAGCCTTATGACAGGAATCTGGTGAAGCCTTGCGTGGAATCCAAGGTGTTTGGTATCGGTGTGGAAGCTTACACCGCAGGAAGCGCTGAATTTACCCTTAGTTTTGCAGCTACCCACGAAGGCTGTCTGCCTTTGATGGACAACGGTCACTACCATCCCACAGAAGTGGTATCTGATAAGATCCCTGCTCTTCTGTGCTTCTACCCGGAGATCGCACTGCACATTACCAGAGGTATCCGCTGGGATTCCGACCATGTGCTGGTACTGGATGATGAGACCAAGGAGATTGCCAAAGAGATCGTTCGCTGTGATGGTCTGGAGAGAGTTTACATGGCGCTGGATTACTTTGATGCCAGCATTAATCGTATCTCTGCATGGGTAGTGGGTATCAGAAGCTGGCAGAAAGCCCTTTTGATGGCAATGTGCATGCCCCACGATTCTCTCAAGAAACTGCAGGATGAGAGCAAGTTTACAGAGCTAATGGTAATGCAGGAAAATGCAAAAGATCTTCCTTACAGCGATGTATGGAATGAGTACTGCAAGGCATGCGGCGTGGCTGCTGATGCAAGCTGGTATCAGGATGTACTGAAATATGAAAAGGAAGTGCTGAGTAAGAGAGCATAATTTCTAAAAATATAGATGAAACAGCGGTGTCGGGTTTTGACAAGAAAAGAGTCAGAGCCCGGCACTTTTCTTTTCTTTCTTTTAAGTTTTTATAATAATTTCTTAAACATTTACATGACAGAGCAGCAGTATGATATACTGTATGAAAAGAAGCAAGGGGATGAAAGAGTATATGAGAAAAAAGAGAATCGCTGGAATCATAGTCTTGGCAGGTCTGTTGGTGGCAGGTGTAGTGTCTGTATTTTTTGTTACCAAAGCCCAAATGCCAAAGCTGCGTCTGACCAAGGGGCTGGTGAATCTGGGAAGGGAACTTTCTGCATATGAGAATCCGGTGCTGTCAGAAGCAGAGTTTCCTAAGTTATGGCAAAAACTGCAAAATGGTGCTACCCACACGGTAGCAGAGATAGATGTGAGCCTGCCGGGAAGGGAAGTCAGCACGCTGGGACTGAAGCTGGATAAATCCACAGACAGGCAGAACCGACTTTTAAAAACGGTGGGAGAAATCAGTCTGTTTGAAAAAGAAGGGCTTGAACTGGAAGTTGCCATGGATGGAAAAGACCTGTACCTGAAATTACCCGGCCTTTCAGCAAAAGCACTGAAATTAGATGCTGACAAACTAAAAATAAGCTTTAATGATTCCCTTTTTTCCAAGATTATCGGGTGGAACATACCGGAGGATTATCTGAAGTTTATCTTTGGAGTTTTTTTGGAGGCAGAAGATTCTGGATCCACAGGAGCATCAGGTGATGCAACAGCAGACAGCGATATATCCAAGAAGGTCCGCCGTCTTCTGCGCGGCGCATTTTTAGCAGGTTCCATGGGAGAAGAGAACGAATGGCTGAAAACAAAGGAGGAAGTCCAAAATTTCTTGGCACAAGTTCAGATTATAGATTCTGGCAAAGAGATAGTGATAGAAAACAGTTTTCGGGAAGTTGATTGGGATGGATATACACTGAAGTTCCCCGGTGAGACGGTCAGTCAACTGTTAACGAAACTGAGTCAAGTAATGGGCAATGACCAAGCAGTTCGTTTCAAAGACCAACTTGCCATGGACGTTTACCTGGATCAGAAGGATCGCATTGTCCGTATTACCACACCGGAAGCCTTGATTGACCTGGAAACCGGCAAAAAAATAGAATTTACCACGGATTTTCTGGGAGAAGAGCGGACAATAGATACCATGACCATGACCCTGTATGTGTCAGAGCCGTTAAAGACTCAGGAACCCAAAGTGACAGAAGTCACTCTACGCTGGAACGCTACACCGGAACAAAAGGGCAGCAGCGGTACCCTTCTTACAGAATGGACCTCCTTTCGGAGCAATTCCTCCCAGTCAGAAGCCGGAACTCTGAAACTGTCCTGTGTCTGGGATTACCTCCAAAAAGCTTTTACCCTTACCGGAGAACAGCAAAAGCAAGGAAAAAATCTGCACTGTGAAATGAAGGGCAATCTACAGGATATTCTTCCAGGCGAACGCGTGCAGATAAATATAGAAACCCTACAAATTGCCAAGGAGCAGAAAGAAATCTGCAGCATAACCGGCACACTAATGCTGGAGCCTCTGAAAGAAAAAATCATAATGCCAGAATATGCCGCGTCGTTACATTTCACACGTCGGTCAGGCGCGCCGCAGGCAGTCGATTCAAGAAGCAGGCGGTATCTGGGCTGTGTTTGTTTGCAGTTGCAAAAGCCGCAAG
>JAZSFW010000134.1:0-2887 GCA_045532445.1 Acetatifactor sp.
TCCTTAAAAGCCTTTGACAGGGAACTGATCAATCGGTTCCCTGTTTTTTTCTTCTATTCAAATCTTTTTCTTCTACAAGAAAAAAATCTTTGGAATTGTGTCACCAGTAGTTTCATTCTTGCGGATAATTAATCACATTCCTTAGTTTTCTGATTCCTTCCTCCAGAGAAAAATCCTCCTTGAATATGCTGGAAGTCCCTGCCACAAAAATGTTAGCCCCTGCCTCCCGCATTTTCCGGGCATTTTCAAAGCTTACATTACCATCCACTTCAATGTCTACCTCTTCACAATCATGTGAGTCCAGATATTCTCTCAGCTTTTTAATTTTATGAAGCGTGGCAGGTACCAGCTTCTGCCCTGCATAGCCCGGATTTACTGTCATAACAAGTACACCGTCAATATCGTCCAGAACATTTTCGATCATGGAAAGAGGAGTTGCCGGATTGATTGCCACCATGGGCTTGGCCCCCTTACTTCTGATCAGAGAAAGGACACGTTGCAAATGCCTGGTGCTCTCAACATGAATCGATACATAGTCACCTTCTCCAATAGGAAACCACTCGATCTTCGTGTCCGGATTCTCCACCATCATATGAATGTCCAGAGGAATAGATGTATTCTTCTTCACCAGCTTGCAGTAATCCGTTCCCAGTGTAAAATTAGGAACAAACTGACCATCCATAATGTCGATATGTAAATATTCGATTCCAGACTTTTCAAAGGTTTCCAGCACAGGTCTGATGTTCATAAAGTCTGCGCACATCATGGAAGGTGATATCTTATTTTTCATTGTTGATCACCACCTTACAATAAAATTCCTGTCTATCGCGCATCATTTCGATTGTCTTAAGTGTTTCCGACAAAGAAGGTCTGTGGGTGATCAATTGCCGAATGTTCAATTTCCCTTCTGAAATAGCCTGCAGGCTCTGCTGCCAGTTATTGTCACGGCTTGCGTAGGCAGAATTCCAGGTACCGTCTATTTTTAATTCTTTCCGCAAAATATTCTGGTAATCTTTTGCCGTCAATGAAATATCCCGGGCAGGATTTCCCATAAGTACCAGTCTTCCAAAGGGATTCACTCCATTTATGACTGCCGTAATGGCAGAGGATGCTCCGGTTCCTTCCAATGCTGCATCTACCAAAGTCTTGCCGTCATATTCCTCAAAACCCAAAGCTTTTGCAAAAGCATTTTTATCCGCATCAATATCCATATAACTGATTTTTGATACGCCCAAGCTTCTGGCCCACATTCCGGCAATTAAACCAATGGGGCCGGCTCCTGTGATCAAAAGAGTCTCATTTTTTTGCAACTCCAGTTTTTTTACCGCATGCAGAGCCACGGACACCGGCTCACACATAGCGCCTTCCTCGTAAGATACATTGTCCGGCAGTTCCACCAGATTCCACTTCTTCACAGCAATATATTCTGCATAGCCACCGTCCCTTCGAGAGCCGTAGTAATCATAATGTCTGCACTGGGCATAATTTTCTTCTGCGCACATATCACATGCAAAGCATGGCAGCACTGGAAATATCGCTACCCTTTTGCCTGTATATTCACCGGTTGCATCGTATATTACCTGTCCTGCAAATTCATGTCCGGGTATAGTAGGAAAATGATATGTTCCATGAACAAACACCCGGTCAATGTCACTTCCACAGATTCCACAGCTCTTGATCTTGACCAGCACCTCAGCCTCACCGCACTGTGGGATATCCACTTCTTCATATCTCAAATCCCCCACTGCGTGAAGACTAGCCGCCATCATCTTGCCGGAGCCGGGGATTTTGTTCGTTTCTGCTCCTTTCATTTCTCGCCCTCTTTTCTTGCAGCCTCGAACAGCTGCATGGATTTTTCAACATGAAAGCTTTCGAGGGCATTCTAACATAGGGAATTCGAAAAAGAAACAAGTGGCTCTTACATTGACAAACAATCACCAAAGTGTTAATATTTAATCATATTTAATCACATTTAATCACAACCTTGATTTGTGCAAACACTACAAAGAAGCGGAGATAACATGTATTTTACAGAAAGATACGAAGACATTATAAAAATATTGAAGGAGCGCAACAGTGCATCCGTACACTTTTTGGCTGAACATCTTCATGTCAGCGAGCCTACTATACGCCGGGATCTTGCTGTCCTGGAGCAGGAAAAGCGCATCAAAAGAACCTTCGGTGGCGCAGTCATCAGCGATATGTCCACCACCGAGATCCCTCTCTCCTTAAGAGAAAGTGAGAACCGCCAGCCCAAGGAAATTATCGCCAAAAAAGCCATTGAGCACATATCCGATGGCAAGATCATATTTATTGATGCTTCCTCCACTGCTTCCAAGCTGTTAAAATACCTGCCCAACTTCTCCAACCTGACAATCATTACCAACAGCCCCAAGAATTCCTTAAAGCTTGCTGAACTGAGAGTCAGATCCTTTTGTACCGGTGGTCTGCTGTTGGAAAATTCCATTGCTTATGTCGGAAAACAGGCAGAGGACTTTGTGCGGAATTTCAATGCTGATCTATTCTTTTTCTCCAGCAGAGGACTGTCAGATGCCGGTGTGCTGAGCGACTCTTCCATTGAAGAGTCTGAACTGAGACGGGTCATGATGGAGCATTCCAGAAAGAAGATTTTCCTGTGTACCTCTGACAAGATCGGCAAAAGCTATATGTATAACCTTTGCCGACTTTCTGCTGTGGATGAAGTTATCAGTGAAGTGGAGCTGCCAAAACATCTGCAATTTACAAAAAACAAACTGATATCATAAACTCCAGAAAACATGAACATACGGGAGAGACGATTACCATGAATATAAAAATAGTACCCGCTTATGATCAAAGTGAAAACGTAAGAATTTTATTCTCAGAATATACCGATATGCTGATTGCC
>JAZSFW010000066.1:0-5358 GCA_045532445.1 Acetatifactor sp.
AAGATCTCCTTGATCTCATCCGGCCAGAAAAACTAAGTAGTATCAAAATTGGGCCACACCATTCTGCTGACCATGGAAGCCCCCAAAGTCTTTTGGATCTTTCCGCTGCTTCCGGGGATTTGAACCATTTTATTCGCACCCACAGACAAAGTGCTGGCCACAACAGCCACCAGTACAAAGCATGCAAACCCTCTCAGACCATTTTTTCTCGACAGAAGATACGCTGCATAGATGGCAGGAACCAAGCCAAACCACCAGTAATCGGGAGCCAATAATGTAACCAGCCACCACAAAATACCGATATTGATCGCCAGCTTGTAATCACAATAATCACTGTTTCCGGCTGCTCTGACACACAGTCCTAAAAGCAGTAAAAACAGAGAACTGACAAAGGAATGCGGCAGTATGGATAAATGCCACTGCACACAAAGAGGAACCGTCATAAGATACAGCCCGCCAAATCCAGCATATAGGAGTTCTTTTCGACGACAGCTATTAATACACTCCCTGTCCCATCTGCACAACAATACAAAAACACTGTTACAAACAAAGGCCGCAATGATCTGACAAAGATATAACAAGCCTTCAAAAGATACCCCCAGAAGACCCGCCACAACCCGGAAGCCTTTGATCAGTGCAGGATATAATATCCCCGTATATTCATCTAATAGTTTGCTCTCAGCCACGGAAATGTAATACTCCGACTTCGGAAAAGACCATCCCGAAGGGAAATTACAAAGGATCCATACAACCCCCAAAAGGATCTGCACAGTCATTCCGATTACCAACAGGCTGGATGCTATTTTTCTAACCCGCATTCATAACTCCTCTGTGATGCAATGCCTATCCTGCGCATTGCCCTCATTTATCCTGTTATTTTAACAAATATATTTCCCAAGCACCGGAATCCTGCGCAAAAGGGATATCACTACATTACAGATCAAAAAGCTGATGATCGTCAGCAAAGGAATTCCCAGAAAACACCCCACCGGCGTTTCCCCCAGAATCGCTTCTCCTATCGTAAGGCTGTCCATTCCTTTTGCCTGCATTCCCTCTATCACCAGCAAATGGATCAGATACACTCCAAAGGTATTGGCTGAAAGCTCCATCAGAACCTTTTTTGCTGTACCTTTCAAAGCTATGCCGGAAAGCTTTTCCCGGAAAAACACAAAAACCGCCACGCTCACCAGGAAGGTAAATACACTGTAACTGTCAAATGCTTCCGACTTTGGCGTCATATAATACCAGGAAACCCTGATACTGATGAGAACTGCCGGAACCAGACTGACTGCTCCCAGAAAGTAACCTCTCACCTGCCATACATGAGGAAGCCCATAGCGATGTAAATAATAACCCAACACAAAATATCCCACATAACTGCAGACCATCTCCACATCCAACAGCTGTACCAATACATTGGCAATGGTGGGAAGCTGCAGGATCCCAAGAGTGCTTTTCCCGATCTGAATGATCAGAAATAGAATCAGGAAATACTCCAGATTTTTCTTACTGCAGTGGTCTGTAAAGACCTTGATCACCGGAAGCAGCATATATATACCGATCAGCATGGGAAGAAACCACAAATGATATCTTCCAAGCACACATTCCATCACATAATCCCAAACAGTAACACCCGGTCCCCAGGTCCAGCCTCTGCAGTCCCAAAGTCCATATACCACACTCCACACCACATAAGCTGCTGCCAGACGCAAAATATTGCTGCAATATAATTTACGCAGATTCACTTCCCCTTCCCGGGAAAGAAAAAGTGCGCCACTGATCATAACAAACACAGGCACGCCGAAACGAGAAACCGCATCCCATGCATTGTAAACCACCCACCTGGTATCCGTCACAGGAAACTCATACCAGTATTGGGATGCGCTATGGAGCATGATCACACTGATACATGCCACGATGCGCAAAAGATCAATGTGTAATTTTCTATCTTCTCTCATAAACGCTCCTTCCGTCCTCATTTCTTTTTCCCTGCTTCCAACACCAAAAACTTCTCATTCTTAAAAGTCGCTTGGTACTCATATTGATCCATGAAGGACAGGATCAGATTCATTTTGGGATCCTCCTCTGCCATTTTCTCATAATCATGATACGCTTTCTCTAAGATCACCACAGGCATCTGACGGCCTGCTTCTATCTGCCCTTCCAGCTCAGTCATGTCCTCTTCCATAACTGCCAGATTATAGCTCTCTAAATCCATCCAGCAATTAAAAGCAGGAGGCATATTCAAATAATAAGACAGGGACGGGATACCTCCATACAGAAGTACTTCCTGCCCTTCCAGACCGTTTTCCTCCACATAAGCGCTGATCTCGCTCATCCACTGTGCCCTCTCAGGGCTCATGTAGACACCTCGAAGCACTTGGTTGTTGTCCACCTGTGCCTCCAACTGCGTTGCACCGTGAGCCTCCACGAACACAAATCCGGCACCAAAACCAATCCCCTGTACCAGCATCATCAAAAGGATCATGCTCAACACTGCTTTCAAAGGGAAAGTGCTGATCCAAGGCACAAATAAGGTGGTCGGAGTCCTCAAAAATCTCCACACCATGTAAAATACAAAAGGTCCGGCAAGAAACAAATTATTCAGACTGGGAAACAGGCCATTGTTGCTTCCGATGGATGTGATCAGAATGATCAGTATCACTATTCCGGACAAAAGCTTGTCTTCTCTTGGCATTTGGGGATGAAAGATCACGATCACACCAATCACCATGGCAAGGATCAAAAACAAAATGCCCGGACGCAGCATGGCATTGTAGGTATAAAATTCCATCGTACAAAATCCCCGCAGATACAGCCACACAAGAGCTGCCGCTGTAAAAAGGATGCTTCCTATTTTCTTTATCCGCATCCATTTGCCGGGCAGGAACGCGGACAAGACAAGACCTGCTGCCACAAACACACTAATCCTAAAGTTCCAGTAAACCAGATCCAAATATCCTTTCGCCATCTTCATGATCATTTCCACTGCTGTATAATCCGAGGCGCTCTCCGTCATACCAAACAGCTGCATGATCGATGACACATAAGTATCCAGCCCATAACGCATGCCCAGATACAAAAGCACTGCACCTACTGTACCCAAATATCCCAGTATACAAAAGCCGGTCTGTGCAGCCACTTTACGCACCTTGTGGCGGCAAATGATCCCATAAGCCCATACAGCCAAGATCATCGCAGCCTGAGGAAGATTGGAAAACCGCACAAAAATATTGGCTCCCAGACAGACTCCAGCCATTACCAACATCCCGTTCCTGTCATTCTTAAGTCCAAGATACAGACAAATGCAGCCACCCAGAAAGAAAAGATAAGTAAGGTAATTGTATAAAAGAGCAGTGGGACACCAGCATAGGCTCACCGCCAATATTTCCCCTAAGAAAACCAATCCGGCAGGCATTCCCACCTTTTTTGTGCAAAACCAATACGCCCACAATGCCAGAGCACTTACCGTTAAAGAGGTATAAAAATTCATCCCCATCAACGTATCTGCAAAGGGCAGCTTTGTCAGTAAAGAACCAACTGCAGTAGCCAGATAAGTGGAAAAAAGCCACATAGGATCCATGTGATCTGTTCCCATAAATTGAAAGTTGGCATAATTATACCCTGTATCCCACAGATCAAGCCCCCAGTTAATATGTCTGAGGGGATATAACAGCAATATCGCCGGAAACAAATAATTTTGCACTTTTATGAGTATTGCTTTCCATCGTCCCGTCATCCCATATCCTTCTTTCATCACTGATTGATCTGTTCTATGATCCGTTCTGCCACCAGTCTGCGCCCCACCTCATTCAGATGCAGCCCGTCCTGGGTATAAACTTCCCATTCTTCAAAGGTTTTGCTGTCACCAATCCCACTTTCATGGTAATTATCCAGCACCTCTACTCCATACTGGGCAGCAATTTCCAGCTCCAGCTTTACATAATCCTCCAAAATACCGTTGCCCCTGTCTATCTCTTCACAATTGCTCTCCAAGGCCAGAAACCAACAATAAGTAGGAGTCACCAGAATGATCCGAAGCTCAGGATAGGCTGCCTTAAGATTTTCCAGAGAATACCGCAGTGCCCCTCCAAAAGTATATGTGTCAAAGGGATCATCCGGATTATCCAACACCGATCCGGTGAGATAATCATTCACTCCATGTTCGATGACCAAAATTTCAGTTTCATCAAAATCTATCGTTTGAAATCCGTACACAGCCTCCGGAAAATACTCCATGACAGCACATCTGGTAACACTTGCATTCTGCACATAAAAATCCTGCTGGGAGATGGCCTCTGACAGCTTTGCCATAGAGAGGGTATCTGTGGTCACCGATCCGCTGTCTTCGGTAACCCTACGGCACATAGTGCTCCCACCAAAGGCTCCGTTATAGACTGTTTCACCCAATAGTTCCTCCATCACTCCGGTAATAGAGTCGGGACCTCTCTCATTTCCTATGATACTGTCTCCCAGACACACAATGCGGTACGTTTCTTTGCGAAACTCCCGATAACAGCCAATGCCGGCTACTATCAACACAAAGATAAGCAGGGCCGCCAGCCAGTGTCCGTATTTTTTTATCATAATCCTCAAACTCTCCAAATCAATGCCTTTCTGCCAGCTTACACCTTGCCCGGATAAGCGTTGCAAAGCGCGATTACCCTCTCCACTTCATCATCCCTAAGTTCCGGGAAAAGAGGCAGTGTTACACAATGAGACGCCAGATATTCTGCATTAGGGCAGTCACCCTTTTGATATCCCAGGAATTTATAAGCCTCCTGCAAGTGGCAAGGTACAGGATAATGCATATTGCACTCCACATCTGCCTCTTTCATATATGCGATAAAATCCTCATGATCCGGCACCGTGATCACAAACAAGTGGTAAACAGGCCTGGTACCTGCCGGATGTACCTGCATCTTGATCAAAGGATTTTTGATTTCTCTGTGATAACGTTCTCCGATCCGGATACGTCTGCGGGTCCACTCCGGTATCAGCTTTAATCCAACACTCAGTACTGCTCCCTGAATGCCCTCTAAACGGTAATTGTAACCAATCTCATCATGGTAATATCTCCGATCGCAGCCCTGATTCTTCAATCTGGTCATGTGACGGAAATATTCCTCGTTGTTACAGGTCACGCTGCCGCCTTCCCCGAAAGCGTACAGATTTTTACCCGGATAAAAGCTAAAGCACGCAAGCTCACCCAGACTTCCCACGTTGCGGTCCTCATACTGTGCATCCATAGCCTGCGCGCAGTCCTCTACCACAAAAAGACCGTGACGGTCTGCAATTTCTTTCACCTTAGTGAATTCAAAGGGCTGGCCATACAAATGTACACCAATGATACCCTTA
>JAZSFW010000125.1:0-6059 GCA_045532445.1 Acetatifactor sp.
GGAGGTTTTTATTATGAAGTATCAGAATCCTTACCAGCAGATCAACTGGAGTCAAGTTCAAATGATTCAGGGAACGACTCATATGATACGCCCTTTGACCGTTTACATGTCACTGCTCCCGGAAGCACATGGGTCAGCGGACTGCCTATGGGAGAGCTCCCCAAGGGTATTCACGCATCCTGGCAATATGGTTTTCGACAGCTGCTTAATCATCTTTTGTTTGAGGATGGGGGCGGTATTGTGATCACGCATCCTAACTGGTCTAAGCTTCCGTTATCTCTGATGACCACAATGCTGGATTATGACAAGGAGCGGGTATTGGGTATTGAAATTTATAATGACACCAACGAGCGGCTGGACAATCCGCCTACCGGATGGGATTTGGAGAATTGGGATGCTATTCTTTCGACCGGCAGAAGATGCTGGGGATTTGCCGTTCCGGATCATCATTCCTCCCCCGGTTACAATTGTTTGTTCAGAGGCAGAAATGTGCTTCTTGTTGAGGAAGCATCGGAACATTCCTGTCTGAAAGCATATCGAAACGGTGCCTTCTATTGCCAATTGCAAAACGGTGATCTGGCATTCAAAAAGATTGTGATCGATGAACAAGATCGGCTGATTATTGAAACAGAGCATGCTGAGCGCATCCATGTGATCGCAGATGGTTCCCAGCAGGTCTCTGCGGAGGGCAATTTCCTTGTCTTTGACCTGGCAAATGTCAAAACCTATTGCCGGATAGAGGCTCACAGTGAAGATGATTCCATCTTTTCTAATCCAATTATGGTTATCGAAAAGAAAAAGTGATAATGGCTTGCGTCCAATTGGTGGGCGCAAGTTATTTTATTTGCCGTATAGACGATACCTCCTATTTCATGTTATACTATGAAACGGACCGTTTCCTTATTGTGATATAGAGAAATAGAAAGGAATGTACTCTATGAATAAGAGATTAGTTAGCTTGTTTTTCATTGTAATCTTAGCTTTATCAGGATGCAGCACAGCGACTGATTTTTCATCAGAAAACATGCTGACGCCCAGTATTATTACGACAGAAGAAGTGTCTTTGGAATCTTCTGCGGCAGAAGGATTGTTAGGGGAATACATGACGAATCCTGTTCTTTGGGCAGAGCCAGTCCAGGAATATGGAGAAAATGCGGGTTACATTAGGATGGAAGAGGATTTGGTGGTGCGTATCGCTTACCCGGAAGGATCACTTACCGTATTGAATCAAGCAATAGAGGATTGGATTGCAGAAACGGTAACCGAATACCAGAAAGAGGCTGCCGGAAGCAGCAAGTATGGATCTTCTGCCGAATTGACAGCTGACTATAATAGTTATTTGCAAGAAGACAGATGGGTTAGTGTGCAGATTACAGGTGTTTTTGACAAGCCTTACCTTGCGCACCCGATAGATATCATGGCTACGTTTCATGCGGATCTAAAGACTGGCAGTTTGATTGCTTTGGATGATCTTCTTTTGCCGGGAGGAAGGGAAAAGCTACAAAATATCGTTATTGATGATTGCAATTTAGAGAAAGAATATATTGATGAGCATTTGCTGGATCTTTGGACACTTACGCCGGATGGCCTGGAAATCATTCTGGCACGGGGAGTTTATTTGCCTATGTCCGATGGTACCATTGTTTTGAATTATCCTTATGAAATGCTGAAGGATATCTTGGTGATGGAGGATCCCATTCCTTCTAAGGAGCCTTCCATAGAAATCGATAGGGAGACGGAAGAAGCAATTCCTCCGGAAGAATCCCCTATTATTCCGCCCGTAACCATAGATCCGGATAAGCCCATGGTAGCACTTTCTTTTGATGATGGTCCCAGTAAACATACTGAGAGATTGCTGGATGCTTTTGCGTCTCATGGAGGAAAAGGAACTTTTTTTGTGATAGGCAATATTATTGAAAAACGACCGGAAGTTTTAAAACGTATTGTTTCCGAAGGCCATCAGATAGCCGGACATAGTTGGGATCATAGACAGTTAACAAAGATAAACTCTGAAGAAGTGACACAGGAGATCATGACGACCCGTGCAAAAATCTATGAAATCACGGGGATTGATTCTACGATCATACGTCCTCCTTATGGCTCGTACGATGAGGAAGTCAAAAGCGTCTGTGCCCAGCTTGGGATTGTTATGGTCAATTGGTCTTTGGATACGTTGGATTGGAAGCATCAGGACGCTGATAAAATCTACGATGCCATTATGAATGACGTAAAGGATGGTGATATTATCTTGTGTCATGATCTGTACGGTACGACTGTGGATGCGATGGAACGTGTTATCCCAGCACTGATTGAGGAGGGGTATCAATTGGTTACCGTTTCGGAATTATTGAGCTATAGTGAGAAAGAAGTCAGCCCGGGGAATGTTTATAAAAAGCGGTAAGAAAATACATTGATTCATTCGAATTAATGTAAAATTAAGCACAGAACTTGACGAATGAAAAGTAAACGGATATACTATATACAAAAGTAGGATGCTTTCAACCATGAATTTGTGGATTAGGAGTGTGTTGTCGTATGGATAAAAGTGTCAAGTTCAATATGAATATAAAAAGAAAAATTATGCAGCACCTGTTAAACTGGAAAGAAATGTCAGGAGACCGTCTGCCGCTGCTTCTCTACGGTGCGCGACAGGTAGGCAAAACCTATGCAATGAGGGAATTAGGTGCTCGCTATTTTCAAAATACTGTCTATGTGAATTTTGAGGCAGATGAGAAAATAGGTAATTTCTTTCTGGCAGATATTCATCCGGAGCATATTATTCGCATACTGGAGCAGTATTATAGAGTCAAGATTATCCCAGGACAGACGCTGATCATTTTTGATGAGATCCAAAGCTGTGAAAGAGCACTGACATCGTTGAAGTATTTTGCAGAGGAGGCTCCGGAGTATCATGTAATTGGTGTGGGGAGTCTGTTGGGAGTGGCAATTAACAGGGAGAAGTTTTCTTTTCCGGTGGGGAAAGTGCAGATGATGACCATGTATCCTCTGGATTTTGAGGAGTATCTATGGGCCAGAGGGAAAACGTTGCTGGCAGATACCATTCGGGAGCATTTTGACAGTAATAGGCAACTGCCGGAAATGCTTCATCAAGAGGCGCTGCAGGAATATCATCAATATTGTATCGTAGGTGGAATGCCTGCGGCAGTGCTGTCTTATCTTTCGCCCAAGGCGGTGCTGTCTCAGGAGGAGATCCGCCAGATGATTCTCAATTCTTACATTGCGGATATGGCAAAATATGCAGATCCGGGAGAGACGGTGAAGATTTATGCAGCTTATGATTCCCTTCCGGTGCAGCTTGCAAAAGATTCCAAGAAGTTTCAGTATAAGCTGATCAAAAGCGGAGCCAGAGCCTCACAATATGGGGAGTCTATTGACTGGCTGATCCGTTCGGGTATCGTATATAAGTGTGCCAAGTGTACAGATGGAAGCCTGCCGTTGGCGGCCTACCATGATCTCTCGTCCTTTAAATTATATTACAGTGATATGGGAATCATGTCTGCCAGGCTGGGTATGACCATGGGCATTTTGCTGGGACAGGAGAGTGAGCGTTTCCGAGGTGTCTTTGCAGAAAATTATGTGGCTTGCGCTCTGGCGGCAAAAGGGTACGAACTGCATTACTGGGAGTCCGATGGAATCGCTGAGGTGGACTTCCTGATTGTCAAAGAGGATCATCTGATTCCGGTGGAGTGTAAGGCCGGAGATCATGTGAAGGCAAAAAGCCTGATGCAGTATATGGAGCGGTATCGGCCGGCGTATGCTCTTCGGATTTCTGCAAGGAACTTTGGGATGGTGGGCAGTATTAGATCTGTGCCATTGTATGCGGTGTTTTGTTTATAATGTTTTGTGTGTTAGGGGGGCAGGAAAGGACCAACGGAAGACGTTGTCTCCTTATCTGCCCTCCTGAAGATATAATATCTTTTAAGTTTTCTTGGATTTCCTTAATTTTTCTTTAAATGTTTATTTCTCTCCATCTGGCGATAATCGTTTGGTGTCATCCCCGTTTTAGCTTTAAATTGTCGATAAAAGTGGATTTCATTGGTGTAGCCGCTCATCAGGGCAATCTGCGATAGTTTGATATCTGTGTCTCTGATGAGATTCATGGCGAAATTCATTCTCATTTGAATCAGATCAGATTTGAAAGGAATGCCGAAGACGGTTTTATATAAAGATTGAAAATAAGAGGGGCTGATCTTTAAGGTGTCTGAAAGCTCAATGGCAGAGTAATTTTGGGTAGGGTGAGCTTGCATGGTAAGACGCAGCTGCTGTAGTTTGAGGGTGTAAGGATAGTAGGATTTGTTCTGTGAGGGAAGATTCACTTCCTGAAGCAGCTTGTTGAGCATCACCTTAAGTAACATGGAGGTGTTTTGGGTTCGATACCTCTCATCGGCATAGTTGTGTTCCCAGACAATGTTCTGAAAATACTGAGAATATTGTAGCGGATTATTGGTTTGCAGAGGTCGATGGAACAAGGACTCACATTCTGTATCAAAATTGGGATCTGTACAGGTGAAATGGAGCCAGTCATTGATAAATTCCGTATTAATACTGGTGTAGTAGTAGGGTTCGTTTGGTCGGAATAAAAAGAAGGTGTTTTCAGGAACGGTTAGTTTTTCGGAATCCAATCGGAAATAGCAAGGTACATTTACAAAAATGAGAAGGTAGCAGGGAATCCCGTTTGGATGGTTTACTTCGAAGCTTTCGGGGTGTTGAGAATGATAACCGCAGTCATGTATCGTAAGCATAGGGGGCCTCCGTGGTTTACAAAATAGTTAAAAAGGTTAGTTAATTAGAGTATATGATATTGTTTGGGGATAGCCAATGCTTTATAATGACTTCATCAAATGGATGCCATGGTATGTGTGGCAGGGTTTGGTTATAAAGGAGGAATAATATGTATACCTTAAACGAAATTATTGAGCAAAATAAGGATTGGATCGACGCTACCTGGGAAAAGATTGATAAGAAATTAAGCAGGCTGGCAGTGAAGGAGAGAGAAAGAATTCCTTACACCACAGTAAATGGAGTTCATAATGACAATGCTAAGGAAGACATTACCCACTGGGGAAATGGTTTCTGGGGTGGTATGATGTGGCTGATGTATAAGGGAACCGGCAACGAGGAATACAGAAAGACAGCAGAGCGATCAGAAGAAATGATGGATGCTGCTCTGAGAGATTATAGATCACTGCACCATGATGTCGGTTTTATGTGGCATATTCTTTCCGGAGCCAATTACAAGCTTACCGGAAATGAGGATTCTTTTACCAGAAATATCTATGCAGCAACAGTTCTGGCATCCAGATACGACTGCGAAGGCGACTATATTATTGCATGGAACTGGGGAGCACAGGGATATTCCATTATTGATACGCTGATGAACTTGCCGCTGCTTTACTGGGCATCGGATGTAATCGGGGATGAGCGGTTTGATAAGCTGGCTGTCCGTCATATGAATATGGCCCTTAGAGACCATATCCGCCCTGACGGAAGTGTAAATCATATTGTGGATCATGATCGCAAGAAGCCGGGGGTGAAACGTGTTCTTGCCGGTCAGGGGTATCGTGCGGATTCTTGCTGGTCCAGAGGACTTAGCTGGGCTATTTATGGTTCTGTGATCTCGTACATTCATGTGGGTAAGCCCGAATATCTGGAGGCAGCTACCAGAACAGCAGATTACTTTATCGAGCATTGTAAGGAGAGCGGTTATAAGCCTGTAATAGACTTTGGTGCGCCGGCTGAGCCTGTATATTATGACAGTTCAGCAGCTATGATTGCAGCCTGTGGTATGCTTGAGATTGCCAAGTGCCTGCCGAAAGAGGAGGGTGCAAAGTATGCAGAAGCTGCTATCAGGATTTTGAAGGCCTGCGATGAAAGTTTCTGTAATTATGAGGCTGATCAGGATGCATTGGTATTGATGAGCAGCGGAAGTTATCCTCAGGATGAGGAAGCGATTGCTAAGTCAGTACACAGAAATTACATGTTTGGTGACTTCTATTTTGTAGAAGCAATGCTGAAACTAAGAGGCGATGACTTCTTTA
>JAZSFW010000253.1:0-3098 GCA_045532445.1 Acetatifactor sp.
AGCACTTTTGCCTCCGGCTCATACCAATTCTGATAGCCGTGGATCCTGGCCCGGTATCCCACATCCAGATCCTCCAGATACATAAAGTGGGCTTCATCAAACAGCCCGATCTTGTCAAAAACGCTCTTTCGGTAAATCACCGCACCGCCGCAGGCAGAAAAGACTTGAACTGCCCGGTCATACGCTGCCGCCGGTTTTCCTTTGCCTCTGGCATAGGCCCAGCCCAGGGCGCAGTAGCGGTCTCCGGCATCATCCAAAAGCTCCGGTTTGTCCCACATGAGCATGCAGGCACTGACGGAAAAGATTTTCTCATCCTTTTGGATCGCTTTATACAGGTGTTTTACGAAACCCGGCTCCGGCTTTGTATCATTATTTAAAAGAAGGACATAGGGTGTCTGTGCCGCCTCAATGCCCACATTAACCGCGTGGCAAAAACCGGTGTTATCCGAAAGCAAGATTGACTTTATCTTGTCATTTGCGTTTTCTTCATACTCCCGCAAAAACTCCACACTTCCGTCCGTGGATCCGTTATCAACTACCAACACAGCAAAATCAGGAGTTCCTGACTCCTGATTGCTAAGAGCCTGAAGACATTCAGGCAAATATTTCATTCCATTGTAATTAGGAATAACTACTGTGATCTCTCTCATGCAATATCCTTACATTTCTTTCCCGGACATAAATCATAGCCCCACTGGCCGGAAACAACGTTATCAATCTCATTTCCACACAATCGTACGCTCAGGATCATACAAAATACCATAACCGGCTTCCTTCATGGCTTTGCAGAATTTCAGGCTCACTGTACGATAATCCGTATCCGCAGGCAGCATCGATGCATCGAAAATGCCTTCTTTTTCCAGATAAGGGACACCTACAATCTCTTCCCAAAGCGCCCGGCACTCTTTCCGCACCTGCATGCAGCGGATGTCCACAGCCTCCGCCGATTGGGTCAGCACTGCTCTGTGCAAGCTGCCGCTGAAATACCGGGGCAATCCTTCGTAATATACTGTGCCCTTTGAGGACATGCGCCCGCCGATAGTCACACCACGGTCCAGAACACGACCTCCCACAGCGCCCAGATCTGTTCTGCTCTCTAAGGCACCTTTTTCATATACTAATTTGTAAAATCCCAAATGCTTTAAATGTACTGCCTTGGCTCCATAGCCCATACGGTCCGCCAGATCCTGCAAAGCTCTAAGGCCTGCATCATAAGCGTACTGCTTGCTCCGGGGATTCTCCGCAGTGGAGCCGGTGTGGCACCGCCAATGGTAAAGCACTCTGGGAATATGTGCGATCTCTTCCTGGCTGACGCTTGCACTTGCTCTCAGCACCAGATCATAATCCTGGGCGCCGTCATAGGCTGACCGAAAGCCCAGAGACTGTATCAATTCCCTTGTCATTACCAGAAAATGGCAAATATAATTATTGCTGTACAGAAGATCACGGTTAAAATCTTCTTTTCTGTTGGGCTCATAGAAGAGGGTCATATCACCATTACATTTGTCTTCATCAGAATAGATCATCTGTAAGGCGGCTCCCCGGTCTTTTGTCCGATCAATGGCATACGCCATTTCATACAGGGCGTCCGGTGTCAGCACATCGTCATGGTCCAATAGCCCCACATAATCTCCTGTAGCATATTTCAGCGCCTGATTGGTGTTGGCTGCAATTCCGGTATTCTCGGTGAGTTTTACGTAGCACAAGCGGCCGCAGTCCCAGGTTGCATACTTTGCCAGCGCCTTATGGCATGTGCACTCTTCGTCACATAACTGCTCTTTACCGCAAGACTGCTTTGGCAAACCCTTTGCTTCCGGCTCGTCAGACCAACTCAGCCCCTGCTCAGCCAACAGTTTGTCCACAGCCACGCCCACACTGTCATCCGGCGTAGCATCTGCCAAGATCAACTCCCAATAAGGGTAGCTTTGCTCCGCCACGGACAGGATCATTTCCCGCAGATAAGTCTCATTTGTGCGATACGCAGGAACCAGGATGCTGAAAACAGCATCCCGGTCTTTGGACCATGCTCTCTGACGGGCCAATTCCTCCTCTGATACCGGTTGGTAAGTGTAAGGCACATTTTTGCGTTCTTCCAGCCTCTCCAGCACCGCATACCAGGTGTTCTTGATCCCGTTTCGCTTCAGGTAATATATGGTTTTTTTAACATTTGCCAAATTGATTTTTCCCATATTGTGTTACAGCTTACAGAACTGCTTTTAAATCCTCTGTCAGCTTCTCCAATTTCTTTTCGGAATCCTTAAGGCTGCTGCCCTTAACACCCATATAGAACTTGATCTTGGGCTCAGTGCCGGAAGGACGTGCACAGCACCAATTGTTGTCGGGCAGTTCAAAGTACAGTACGTTGGACGCAGGAAGTCCTGTGGTGGTCTTCTCTCCTGTTACCATATCAAGGATTACATCATTCTGATAATCACGGAACTTCAGCACCTGCAGATCTCCGAAGTTCTTGGGAGGATTGGTGCGCAGCTTATCCATGATCTCTGCGATCTGACGGGAACCGTCGATACCCTTTAAGGTGATGGTGTACTGGCTCTCCTTGAAGTAACCGTATTTCTCGTACATATCTAACATCATATCCCACAGAGTCTTGCCCTGCTTCTTGCAGAATGCTGCTGCCTCACACAGACACATTACTGCTACCACCGCATCCTTATCTCTTGCGTGGGTACCTGCCAGACAACCGTAGCTCTCTTCCAGACCGAATACATAATTGTTGGAGCTGGTCTGCTCAAACAGCTTGATCTGCTCGCCGATGAACTTGAAGCCTGTAAGCACCTCGATCAGTTTCACGCCGTAGGACTGGGTGATAGGCTGGGTCATGTTGGTGGTAACGATGGTGGTAACCAGTGCAGGATTTGCGGGCATGGTCTGCGTTGCTGCCCTCTCTCTCAGGATATACTCAGCAATGATCATGCCGGACATATTACCGGTGAAAGGAATATACTCACCGGTCTTGGTGTCCTTTGCGTAGATACCCAGACGGTCTGGATCAGGGTCAGTCGCCAGAACGATATCTGCATCCTTTTCCTTAGCCAGTCTGAGTGCATAAGTAAATGCCTTGGGATCCTCGGGGTTGG
>JAZSFW010000046.1:0-14554 GCA_045532445.1 Acetatifactor sp.
CCAATCGCCCTGATGGCAGAAATCCCCATCCCGGTCATCATTCCATACAAAAAAAGTGTCAATCCCCCTGCCACAGCCGCCAAAACCACAGGACACCCGCATCGCCTAAGCAGCCTGTATAACCCCATACCGAGCAAAGTAATATGCAGTCCTGATATGCTCAATATATGTATGATCCCGTTCTGCATATAGTGCTCTTTTGTCTCTTCATCAAGCCCGGTTCTGTCTCCTAAGAGCATGGCACAAAGAACAGACGCTTCTTTCTTTGGAAACCCTTGATATAAGCGCCCTTTCCAATACTCCCTAAGTCCATAAAGCCCCTCTTTAACCAAGGAATAATGATTGCCGGAAGCTGTTATGATTGTTTTTTTCAATATCCCGCCTACATTCATTGTTGCATAATACTTTTGTGCATCAAACTGTCCGGGATTCGTCGCATGTGAGAATTTTTCGAACTGACCTGTCACCTGAATCCGGCTTCCCAACCTTGGCCGGTATTCGCTGTCGGTCCGACAGATCAAATGATAAGATACAACCGCTTCTTTCACAGAAGCATCTTGCTGTTGAATTGTAATAGAATCAAGATAGATCCAAAGCTGACTGGTACCATAGTTCTCGCGCTGTTCTACATCATAGACTCGTCCTGTCAGTGTAACTTCTTCCCCTTGGATGAGTCCATCCAAAGCAATTTCCTCTGCGGTTTCCCCCGAACCCTTCTTGTCCGGTCCGGGATCACACCACACCAGCCAGCCCATCATGACAATTGCCGTCAAAAGCGCAACCATTGCCAAAGGCCTTTTCATTCCTTTCCTCCTAATTTTCCAAAGTCGTCACCAGATCCAGATTTCTCTCATAGACAGTGCTGAAGCTATATTTTTCGCGATACACTCCGGAGGTATCACCGTTTATGGAAATCTGAACCTTGTTCACATTGCTAAGCTCTATCAGCGAATTTACGATAGAATAGATGGTCACATCTGCCGTCACATTGTAAATCTGTGTCAGAAAATTCTCATCCAGATTCACATAGCAAACCCCATCCTTGGTTAAAACCGATACATGCTTCGTATCCGGATTGATCGTCGGATAGACACCATCCAATGTGCTGGAGGGTCCTGCGATCAGCTCCTCCACCACAAGCCTGTCTAACGAAATATTACTATTATAAGCTTTCTTTCGGTTGACGGCGATCAAACCATCGCCGGTTTCATTGGTAAAATAAAGGGTCAGATTGGCAGTCTCATAATTGCCTATTTCACTACCCATATTGTTAATAAACTGCTCTGCATTCATGGCACCGACCAAATTGCCCAGATTATCATACAAAGGACTGCCCGCTACCATGATCCTCACATAATTCACATTCTCAATCTGGGTCAAAGTACTGACAAGTGCCGCCCTGACCAAAATCTCAGTAGTGGGCTCTAACTGTTGATAACGAGTGTCCAGATCCAATATAAGCGTTCCGTTTTTCAGCTGATAGCTGCGAACCGAAAAACCCATTGCAAGAGGGGCCTTGTATTCAAATTTCTCCGGTACCACCGCCAAAGCATCCAAAACCTCTTCAATCTGCTCTAAATTGGTTTCTGTTTTCAGGTACAAATCCCGCATCTCTACCTTGGTCTCCGAGGTGCTCACATAATATGCCTGTATCGCCTGTCCGGTCTGTTCCTCCTCTTTTTTACAGGCGGTAAGCCCCACCAGACAAAATAGTATTAACAGTATACTGAATAATCTCTTCACTTTCCTTGTTTCCTCCCGGAAATACATCACAAGCTCTCCCTGTTTTGCGGTGTGACCACTTTCAATGGTATCTTCACCAAAAAAGTAGTCCCCTCCCCTTGTTTACTGGTTACCGTAATAGAGCCCCGATGCATCAAAACTGCATTCTTGGTGATCGCAAGTCCCAGACCGGTGCCTCCGATCTCTCTGGAATGGGATTTGTCTACCCGGTAAAATCTCTCATATATCTGCGCCAGAGAATCTTCCGGGATACCGATTCCCGAGTCACTGACCGTAAAGGTAAAAAATTGATGGTCGGCGTCCAAGGTCACCTTGACCCAGCCGTGCTCTCGATTGTACTTTATGGCGTTGTCCACCAGATTGGACATCACCAATGTCAGTTTCACCTCATCCACCTCTGCGACCACAGTTCTGTTGCTTTCAAACACTACCTCAACATCCTTTTTACGGGCGATCGGTCGCAGGCGCTTTAAGATCAGCTCTGCCAGATCATTGATATTGATAGCCACAATATTCATCTTCTGCGCCTTCTTGTCCATCTTTACCAATGCCAAAAGATCTGTAATGATCTGATTCTCCCGGTCTATCTCCGACACAATGTCCTCCATAAATTCCTGGTAGAGTTCAGCAGGGGTATTATTCTGGGTGATCAGCGATTCTGCCAAAACCTTCATGGAAGTTAGGGGAGTCTTTAGTTCATGAGAAACGTTGGCCACAAATTCCTGTCTGGATTCATCCAATACTTTCATCCTGTGCAGCAACTGATTGAAGGCATCTACAATGTGCATTGTTTCCAGGTAATCCGGCACTGAAATGGCTTCATCCCGATAACCTTCCTTCACTTCTTTGATCGCCTCAGTGACCCTGTTGAAAGGTCTGGTCAACGCAATGGAAAGCACCAATGCCAATGTCAGGATTACCATGATCATTAAGGTCTCCAAAATAATTGCCTTATGCTTTAATACCTCCATGGTATCTACAATATTTGCATTGGAAATACTGGTCAGCATAACCCCCTTAACAGAGGAAGTCCCTTCCTGCAAAGGCTCACCATCCGTGATTTTCTGGTTCGCTGCAGTATTGACCACAATGGGAGTGGTCATCTCAATATAACCATTTTCCCGGTCATAATTGGACATACTCTGCCCCTTAAAACATTTGATGACCTCTTCTGAAATGATATTCTTACCTTCACTGATTCCATAAGTGTCTTTGATCACTTTAAAACTGCTGTCGATGATCAGAACCCTTCCATCGTATAGATTTGATAACATCTCCAGCTCTGCATTGATCACTTCTTTTGTAGCAGCTGTCTGCGCATCACTGAGATGATAATTCTCCAGATAATTTTTACTGATCAAATGATCTGCCAGTATTCGCAGCTGATTCTGTACGGTGTTCTGCCTAAGCGCTACCGCACGTTCCTCATAATTATCCAGAATGCCATACCGAAGCAATATGCTGGGAACAATCCCCACTATCAATATAAGAAAAAAGATGCGCACCCGTAGACTGCGCCTGACTGACAAAACGTGTAACACGTATTCTTTTATTTTTGCAAGCATCCATCCGCTCCGTTATCTCTACAGTTAATCCCTTATACACAACTGTTATACATTAAAGAAGTAATAGCCTACGCCCCACTTGGTGTGAACATATCTGGGTTCACTGGGATTGGCTTCTATTTTCTCACGCAGTCTCCTGATGTGCACATCTACAGTCCGCACATCACCGGGATAATCTGTACCCCATACAAGCTTCAGCAGGTTCTCCCTGCCATACACCTTGTTGGGATTGAGCATCAGAAGCTCCAGCACCTCAAATTCCTTGGCAGTAAGCGCGATCTCTTTTCCTTCGATATAGGCTCTTCTGCCCTCACAATCCAGACAAAGATCACCGCTCTCGATCATTTTAGGGGATTCCTCCTCAGTCCTTCGGTGATCTACCCGCCTTAAAATCGCCTTGATGCGCGCTTTCACCTCAAGAATATTAAACGGCTTGGTAATATAATCATCTGCGCCATATTCAAGACCCAGGATCTTATCCATGTCATCCCCCTTAGCCGTAAGCATAATGACAGGCACACGCGAAAAATCTCTGATCTGCTGGCAGACCTCAAATCCATTGAGCTTGGGCAGCATCACATCCAAAAGAATGATGTCATATGTATTGCTGCGGGCCATTTCCACAGCTTCTTCTCCATCATATGCACAATCCACTTTCATATTTTCCTGCTCCAAGCTGAACTTAAGCCCTTTTACGATCAGCTTTTCATCATCTACTACCAATACTCTCTTCCCTGTCATTCCTTATTATCCTCCCTTAACTGACTGTTATCAGATTCTTTATTTTCTCATATGTACTTGCCTTGATCCCCGGCACCTGCATAATCTGTTCTGTGTCTGTGAATGCACCATTTTTTTGCCTGTAGGTTATGATATCCTGCGCCCGGCTCTCTCCGATTCCCGGCAAGGTGCACAGATGGCTTATGTCTGCAGTGTTCAGGTTTACAATGCCTCTTTCACCGGCCGCCTGATCTCTTTTTAATTCCTTAGCCTCTTCTTTTGTGGGGATATATAATTGCTCACCGTCCCCTATGGGAGCCGCTAGATTCACATAGGTTTTATCAGCCTCTTCTGTAAATCCTCCGGCCGCATCCACTGCCGCCTGTGCTCTGCTGCCTGCAGAAATCTCTACCACACCCGGGGAAAGCACGGCACCGCATACATGTACATAGATCACAGCGTCATCTTCCTCAGTCATTCCTTCGTCTGTACGATCGCCACTGCCCAAAGTCTCTGCTCCGGCCAGACCCTCGACTCCGGATGCTTCCTCGAGCTGTCCTGATTTCCTTAATGAATATAATTCTTCCCCGCTGCTACAGCCACACATAGGCACAATAACTAAAGCATACGCAAGCAACACCACATATGTTTTCTTACCAAAAAAATTCTTCCACATAGTTCCCTCTCTTTCCGTTTTCAGTCTTTATCACAGATCTGTGTTTAGGAAAAATGGGAATGCCTCTCTATGCCGATACTCTTTTATTGTAAAGGAAGTTGACTAAATTTACAAGTAGCAAATGTTTACTCTTTTACAATTTTTGCAACCGTTTATCTGGGATAGGTGCACCGGCAGAAAAAAGCCCAAGGAGGCTTTTTTCTTATCACTTCCACTTAAAAATGACGATTCCTGCCACAGCCACAGCCATACCTATAGCCTTTCTCCACTCCCAAGGCTGTTTCTCTACTCCAAACCAGCCAAAAAGCTCAATCACATAGGCCACCAAAAGCTGGGCCACCACGATCAGCATAACTGCTCTGGCAGGTCCCAGAGAATCCATACTTTTGATCACTGTATAGGTAATAAATGCGCCAATGGCACCTCCTAAAAGCATATATTTAGGGCTTACCTGCCATACCGCAGCCAGGGAACTGCGATCCGTGATCATCCATGCTCCGAGACAAACCAACAAAGCGGTAAACTGTACAAAAGTGTTGGCCACCCAGATACTGGACGCTTTTGTAACTTCTGTATTAAATACGCCCTGGATACTCATAAGAGCTCCGGAAAGCAATGCAATCAAAAAACCAATCATATCAATATACCTGCCTTTTTAGCTTAGCATACCCACATGATTGGTCCAATATTCCAACACTTCTTGCAGCCTATGAATTTTTTTGCAGCAAAATCTGGTCAGAAAGCTCCTGCACAAGAGTGGATATGTCTCCTCCATTCCACACTTTGGAAAACAATACTTCCAATTCGATCCAGAAATTTCCGGTGATCATCATTTTGGGCAAAGGCATGCTTTCCGCATACTCTTCTTTAAAAATACGCACTTCCTCTTCCTCTGCACTGTCCGGAAGTTTTGCTGACATCTTTCCGGTACGCTCATACATATGGTCGCTGTAATCATTTACCAGAAAAGCCGCAAAGTCATTGGCTAGCTCCCGATGCTCAGAATAACCATTGACACAAACAGCAGTGGTTACAGACAGGGAACGACTGGCAAGGTCACTGCTTACATCCGGCATCCTGGCAATTCCATACTCATAAGCAAAGCTTCCGTCTGCACAAGCTGCTTCCATTTTATCTATCACATCCGTAGTCGCTATGGTAAAAACAATTTTTCCATCTATAAAATCCTGCAATACCTGATCATATGCCACAGTATCCGAATCAATGGAGAAAAAATGATTCAGCGCCTTGTACACTTCCAGACACCGTTTAGACTCCTCATTATTAATCTGAATATCAGATTCCTTATCACCTGCATCTCCACCTACTGTCATGAAATTGCCCACAAACCAGTAATTGTAGAAAATATCCGAAACATCCCACTTCATAATACCCTCTACACCCTCCGGCACGTCAAAGGTATCCGCAACTGCAAGAATATCATCCACTGTCCTGGGAATCGCATATTCCATATCCACCTGTTCCTGCTGCGTTATCCATTGCTGCAAATAGGTCTCATTATAGACAAATGCACTGGTCTCAAAACTCAAGGGATAAGCCACCTTCTTATCCTGGTAGGTCACCGCCATAAGTGCTGCCTGGGGAAAATTAGCCCTTGTACACACTGCATCCTTGTCCACAATAGGACTCGCAAGACCTGCCAGATAGGCCTTTTCCAAAGACTCATGGCTAAGCAGGTACACATCCGGAACCCTTGTGCTGTGAAGAGACGCCTGATTTATCGCTTCCAAATATTCACTTTCATCCACCAATACCGGAATGACCCGCACTCCTTTTTTTTCGCCGAAAGATACCGCAGCACTGTTTAAGAAGTCCGTCATAGAATCATCCGCATACCAAAAGTATATGGTTTCTTTTCTTTGAAAGACGCTTAGACCGGTAAGCCCTTCCTGGGCTCCGGTCATTTCTGTCTTACCGCCGGCAATTACACCGGCCACCATAATGATCAGTGCAAGCACTGCTATGATTCTTTGCTTAAAATGCATTAAATTACCTCGTCCATCGCAGATGTAAGGATTTCCACCATCTCATCCACATTTTCCTTGCTGATTACAAGAGGCGGTACAAATCGAATGATATTAGCTCCTGCATTGATCAGGATCAGGCCTTTCTCAAGCGCCTTGTTGATCACAGGACCAACCGGACAGCTAAATACCAGTCCCTGCATCAGGCCTACACCTCTTCTGGTCTCGATACAGTCATATTTTGCAGCAATGGCTTCCAGTTTCTCTTCCAAATAGGGAGCAACTTCTCTGACATTTCCAATGACATTCTGCTCCTCGAACAAGTCAAATACCTTGCTGACTGCCGCTGTTGCCAGCGGATTGCCTCCATAAGTCGTACCATGATCTCCTGCTGTCAAAGAGCATTGTGCCACTTCTTCTGTCATCAGGAAGGCTCCGATGGGCACCCCGCAGCCAAGCGCCTTGGCTGTCGTCATAATATCAGGCTTTATCCCATAGCGCTGCCATGCATACATGCATCCGGTTCTGCCCATGCCGCACTGCACTTCGTCAAAAATCAATAAGATACCCTTTTCATCACAAAGTGCTCTTACTTTTCTCAGGAATTCTTCTGTTGCCGGGATCAGCCCGCCTTCTCCCTGTACCGGTTCCAGCATGATCGCACAGGTCTTGTCCGTCACCTGACTTGCCACACTCTCAAAATCATTGAGATCTGCAAAACGGATATGGCCGATCATGGGCTCAAAGGCCTCCCTGTAATGAGGATTGCCTGTAACAGACAGCGCGCCGTAGGTTCTGCCATGAAAAGAATGATTCATGGCGATAATCTCATGGTCCGTGCATCCATCTTTCAGATAAGCATATTTTCTGGCAGCCTTGATGGCGCCTTCATTGGCCTCTGCTCCGGAATTGGTAAAGAAAACACGATCCATACCGGAAGCTTTTTTAATCTTCTTTGCTGCTTCAATGGCAGGTACATTGTAATAATAATTGGAAGTGTGGATCAGCTTGTCAATCTGATCTTTCAGGGCATTGTTATAGGCTTCGTTGCCATACCCCAGGGCAAACACAGCGATACCGGCGCAAAAATCCAGATATTTTTTGCCATCCATATCGTACAGGTACACACCATCCCCCTGATCCAACACGATCTGAAACCTGTTGTAGGTATGAAGCAGGTCTTTTTCTGCCTGATCAATATATTCTTTCATTAACATCTTTATTTCTCCTCATCCGCGATCATAGCGGTTCCTACACCATGATTTGTGAAAATTTCCAAAAGCAGACAGTGAGGGATTCTGCCGTCCAAAATATGTACTCTGTTTACGCCGTTCTTCACTGCTGAGGTACAGTTACTCAGCTTGGGCAGCATACCGCCGCCGATAAAGCCACCGGATATCAGCTCATCTGCCTCAGATGCTGTCAATCTGGAAATAAAGCTGGACTTATCATTGATATCTTTGTAAAGCCCCTCAATATCTGTCAGGAATGCCAGTTTCTCAGCATGAATGGCCTTGGCTATTGCGCAGGCGGCGTCATCTGCATTGATATTGTAAGTATGGAAATTTTCATCCAAACCAATGGGAGCAATGATGGGCAGGAAATCCTTTTCCAAAAGATCATATATTACCTTAGGATCCACCTTGGTGATCTCACCCACAAACCCAATATCCTGTCCGTCAGAATACTTTTTCTCAACAGTCAAAAGTCCGCCGTCCTTACCGCTGATGCCGACAGCCTTTACGCCAAGCTCCTCCACCATGGTTACCAGGCTCTTGTTTACCTTGCCAAGAACCATCTCAGCGATTTCCATGGTCTCTGCATCCGTGACACGCAGTCCATTGACAAACTTAGCTTCTTTACCCACTTTGCCTACCCAACGGCTGATCTCCTTTCCGCCGCCGTGTACAATAATGGGTTTAAAACCTACCAGCTTAAGCAAGGTAACGTCCTTGATCACGTTCTTTTGCAGTTCTTCATTGCTCATGGCACTTCCGCCATATTTCACAACGATGATCTTGCGGTTAAATTTTTGAATATAAGGCAGCGCCTCGATCAGAACCTCCGCTTTCCTCAATACCTGTTCCATATCTTTTTCCATGTCAAATTCTCCTTCAATATGGCTCTCTTAGCCACGCTTTCATAAACCGTAGAACTTTTTACACTAACTTCTATAATCCGCATTAATTTTCACATAATCAAAACTCAAGTCGCACCCCCAGGCTGTTGCAAAAGCATCACCCATGTGCATATCCACCAGAATCGTCACTTCAGGATCTGAAAGAATCTTCGTAGCTTCTTCCTCGCTGTAATCACAAGCCGTACCATTGCCGAAAATGTGGAGGCTTCCGCTCTTACTCTGGAAATAAAGATCCACATTCTCCGGATCAAATTTTGCACCGGAATAACCCAGCGCACATAAGATTCTGCCCCAGTTAGCATCATGACCAAAGATCGCTGCCTTTGTCAAAGAAGAACAAATTACTGATTTTGCAAGAATCTTGGCATCTTCCTTGGTGGAAGCATTGATAACCTTCGTCTCAAGAAGAGCCGTAGCACCTTCCCCGTCACCTGCCATCTTCTTAGCCAATGTCACATTGATCTCATTTAATGCCTGACAGAAAATATCAAAATCAGCACCTTCCTCGATAATCTCTTCATTTTCCGCCAACCCATTGGCCATTACCAACAAAGTATCATTGGTAGACGTATCACCGTCTACTGAAATCATGTTAAAGCTGTCTGCCACACTTGCTTTTACAGCCTTAGTCAGAAGCTCCTTGGAAATATTCACATCTGTAGTCACAAAACCAAGCATGGTGCACATATTGGGATGGATCATGCCGGAACCCTTACACATACCACCGATGGTCACTTCTTTTCCACCGATCTTGACTGTCACTGCCACCTGTTTGGGCACGGTATCGGTGGTCATGATTGCCTTAGCTGCACTGAAACCGGCTTCTGCTCCGGGCGCTTTGGCTGCTGCCAAAAGCCCAATCCCAGCTGTGATCCGATCCACCGGAATCTGCATACCAATGACCCCTGTAGAAGCCACCAGCACTGCACTTGCAGGAATCTGAAGTGCTTCTGCTGCCGCCTCTGCTTCTGCTTTACAGCAATCCAAACCCTGTTTACCGGTGCAGGCATTGGCAATTCCGGAATTCACGATTACAGCCTGCACATAAGGAGATTCCTCCACTACCTGCTTATCCCATACAACGGGAGCCGCTTTCACAATATTACTGGTAAAGGTTCCAGCCACCTTGCAAGGTACCGTGCTGTATATCAGCGCCATATCTGTCCTGTTTTTATATTTGATCCCTGCTGCCACAGCAGCTGCTTCAAAACCTTTTGCTGCGGTCACACCGCCTTCTATGATCTTCATTGTTCTTTCCTCCTGCCTTACTTCCAATTCATTTATTCATTAAAGGCTGTAATATTTGCCTCATTCAATGTAAAATCATAATAATTCAAATCTACTCTGTGTGTCCATCCAATTTGATTCCAAAATGCGTTGCCAACATCATTCTTTGTAAAGGCGATCAGACTAACCTTGTTGATATTCTCTGCCTTCAAAGCATTCATGCAGAACACTACCATGGCCTTACCGATCCCTAAGCGTCTGTAGTCTGCCCTTACGCACACATGATACAGACAACCGCGCCTTCCATCATGACCGCAAAGGATACCTCCTACAATCTCCCCTGTCTCCGACACTGCCACAACACTGGCAGAAGGATTTCTTCGCAAAAATTGCTCCACACCCTCTCTGGAATCATCAATGCTCCGGATTCCGAATCCCTTAATGGTCATCCACAGGGCATACAAACCGTCATAATCTTCTATTGTCATAGCCCTAACGATAAACTTTTTATCCACTGTTTTTCTCACTTTCCTTTTTATTCCTGCCAGGGCAGATCCACGGTCATAAACTCATGCCCCACTGCCGGCAAAAACTTTTCCAGCAAATCTTTCATGGAAATCCTCATGCTGGAAGTATTGATGCAGGGATGAAAACCAATGTAATCTTCCTTCAGTACATCCTGATCAATAACAAGCTGCACATGATGTTCCCTGTCATTCATAAGTCCCATCACGCTCACGGAACCCGGCGTAATATCAAGATATTCCTCCATATATTCAGCCGGCGCAAAACTAAGCCTGGGACTTACGATCTGCTTGCAGAAATCCTTTGTGACAAACCGCTTCTGACCAGGCATCAGCAAAAGATAAAATTTGGTCTTCTGACTGTTGCACAAAAAAATATTCTTGCACAGATGAATCCCCAGCACTCCATCAATATCATTGCACCCTTCTATGGTAAAGATTGCTTCATGGTCAATCCTGTCGTAGGCAATGCCAAGCTCATCAAGCAGATCATACACTGCTACTTCCTTGGGCAGTCTGTCCTGTATATTCTCAGGTCGACCATGATACACTATTATATCATCCATGTCCTATCCCTTTCTGCTGCTGATTTAAGGGAAACAAGGAATCAGATTCAAACCAAGAGATTCCTCGAATCCAAACAGAAGGTTCATATTCTGCACTGCCTGACCGGCAGCTCCCTTCATCAGATTGTCAATAGCACCCATCATAATGATCCGGCCGGTACGCTCATCGATGACAAAATTGACATCCACAAAGTTACTGCCTTCCACCCACTTGGTCTCCGGACAAACGCCCTTATCCAGCACACGTACAAACTTCTCCTGGGCATAATATTTATCATAGACTGCCTTCACTTCCTCATAGGTAGGCAAGGTGCCATCTTCTTTTCTCTTAAGAGTTGCATATTCTGTGGCAAGGATACCTCTGTTCATAGGCACCAGATGGGGTGTGAAACTCAATGTCACCTGGCAATCTCCCGCATAACCCAGCTGTTCCTCTATCTCAGGCGTATGCCTGTGGCTAGCCACACCATAAGCCTTCATATTTTCATTAACCTCACAGTAAAGATTCTGTACCTTCGCGCCTCTTCCTGCACCGGAAGTACCGGACTTGGCATCGATGATCAGCGTATTTACATCGATCAGCCCTTCCTTTACAAGAGGATAAGCTGTCAAAATAGAACAAGTGGTGTAACATCCGGGATTGGCCACCAGCCTCGTATCTGCAGTGATCTTTTCCCTGTTGATCTCACACAGACCATACACGGCCTCCTCAATGAACTGCGGCGATTTGTGCTCGATACCGTACCACTTTTCATAAACAGCCACATCCTTAATACGATAATCAGCTGAAAGATCCACAACTTTTACCTTGGACAAAATCTCCTCTGTCAAAATGCCTGCAAGAAATCCCTGAGGCGTAGCGGTAAAGATCACATCGACCTGATCTGCCAGCTCTACAATGTTATCATCCTTACAGATATCCTCCACGATCTGGAACATATTCTGGTAAACCTGATAATATTTTTTGTCTATGTAACTTCTGGAGCCATACCACATGATCTCCACCAGGGGATGATTCATAAGGATTCGTACAAGCTCTCCGCCTGCGTATCCGGTTGCTCCGATAATACCTGCTTTTATCATAATGTAAATCTCCTCTCTGTACTGGCCGCTTCACAGCTGCACCAATAGACTCATTATATCACCTTTTGCATAATTATCAATATATTTTTTCAAAATATGCATTATTTTTAAATATTCATGTATATTTATGCATATTATTCGATTTTTATGCAGTAATGACAACTTAACATCCTTTCATCCCTTCAAAAGAACCTGTTTTCCTTCATTATTCTCTGCCGTCCCAACAATAGGTACAAAGCTTGCACTTATCAATACCTACAGCATCCATCATATCATCCAGTCTATGATACCGCAGTGTCGTAAAATTCAACTGCTTACAAATGCGGTCCACCATCTCATTATGCTCTGGCGTATCAGGGTCCACGTAAGCCTTCAAATCAATGGTACGACCTTCTTTCTCCATCTCTTTCATGATCCGTCTGGTGATCAGATCCATCTCAGAAGAAGAACGTGAAAAGTTCAGATACTTACATCCATACATAAGAGGAGGACACGCTGGTCTGATATGTACCTCCTTGGCACCGCTCTGGTACAAAAACTCTGTGGTCTCGCTCAACTGTGTACCGCGAACGATAGAATCATCGATCAAAAGCAGGCGCTTGTCCTGGATCAGATCATGAACCGGAATCAGCTTCAACTTGGCAATCAGATTGCGCTGGGTCTGAATGGTAGGCATAAAAGATCTGCTCCAGGTAGGAGTATACTTGATAAACGGTCTGGAAAAAGGAATGCCTGACCGATTGGCATATCCGATAGCATGGGCAATTCCCGAGTCCGGAATACCGGCCACAATATCAGGCTTCACCGTGTCTCGCTCCGCCAGCTTGGCACCACAGTTATAGCGCATCTGTTCTACACTGATGCCTTCATAAGAAGAGGAAGGATAACCGTAATAAATCCATAGGAAAGTGCATATTTTCATGTCCTTTCCGGGCTGCGCAAGGGTCTGAACCCCCTCCGGCGTCACAACAACGATTTCGCCGGGGCCCAACTCTTTGGCATCTGTATAACCAAGGTTCAAATAAGCATAGCTTTCAAAGGATACACAATAGGCATCCTCCTTCTTGCCAATTGACACAGGTGTTCTTCCAAGCCTGTCTCTGGCAGCATATATCCCTTTGGGTGTCAAAATCAAGAGTGTCATGGAACCTTTGATCATTTCCTGCGCATATTGGATACCTTCTACCAGATTTTCCCTCTGATTTACCAGGGAAGCCACCAGTTCTGTGGCATTGATATCCCCTCCGCTCATCTCCAGAAAATGAGAATGTCCTTTATTAAACAATTCTTTTACAATTTCGTCCGTATTGTTGATCTTTCCCACCGTGGTGATCGCATAAGTACCGTGATGGGAACGAACGATCAGAGGCTGCGGTTCATAGTCGGAAATACAACCAATTCCAAGACTTCCCCTCATTGTATTCATATCTTTATCAAATTTGGTACGAAACGGTGCATTTTCAATATTATGAATCGCCCTATCATAACCCTTTTCTTTGTCATATACTGCCATTCCGGCACGACGCGTGCCTAAATGGGAATGGTAGTCCGTACCAAAGAAAAGATCAAATACGCAATCCTGCTTTGAAGCTACTCCAAAAAATCCACCCATGTGTTTATCTCCTTAGTCTATATTACATTTCTCCACGCTGTTATAAGTATACCCCACAAAAACCCAGAAATCAATACACAAAAAAACGGCACAATGAAATTTATTCATTGTGCCAAAAACAAGCACTTTAAGCATTCATTTTTCCAATAAATTCCCGAACACGCGCATTGGAAGATGTGAAAATCTCCTCAGGTGTACCCTGTTCCTGAATTAATCCCTGTTCCATAAAGATGATACGGTCTGACACCTCTCTTGCAAACTGCATCTCGTGGGTAACAATGATCATCGTCATCTTTTCCTTTGCAAGCTCTTTGATCACCTTTAAAACCTCTACGGTAAGCTCCGGATCCAGAGCAGATGTAGGCTCATCAAAGAAAAGGATCTTGGGCTGCAGTGCAAGTGCTCTTGCAATAGACACTCTTTGCTGCTGTCCACCGGAAAGCTGAAAAGGGTAGGCTTCTGCCTTATCCTCCAACCCCAGCTGGCCAAGCAACTTCTTGGCTCTTTCCTCTGCCTCTTTGCGGGAAATCTTATCCACACTCACCGGTGCATCAATAATATTCTTCATCACCGTATAATGGGGAAACAAGTTGTAATTCTGGAAAACCAATCCAAAGGTTCTCTTTATGAGCTTCATCTTATCCTTGGGAGCAAAGACACACTTTACATTTCCTTTGCTGTCCATCTTCTCCCATACTGCCTTTTCCCCTTGA
>JAZSFW010000156.1:0-4322 GCA_045532445.1 Acetatifactor sp.
CAGGGGGGATCTAAAATCGTGGGACACATTGGCCACAAATTTCTTCTGATCATCCTCTGCCCGTGCAATCTCGCTGGCCATAAAAGAAAGACAGGCCGCCAGATAACCGATTTCATCCTCACTGTCTACCTGGAATTCGTAGTGCATATTGCCGGAAGCATACTGTTCTGTGGCATGGGTGATCTTTTTCAGAGGCATATAAACGATCTCTGTAAAAAAGATCAGAATGATCATGGACAACAAAAGCAAAACAATCAGAATCACATAGCAAATGTTTAAAAGATCGGAGGCCGACTGTTCAATGTCTGTGATACTGCTATAGATCACCACATAACCTTTGACCTTGTAATTGCTGGTGATGGGCGCCACAACATGGATCACATCCCCGTCATAGGCATCATAATAAGGCCCTACATCATAATATGAACCACTGTTTTTGGTGGGATCAAAATTTTCCACAATGATCACATCATCCACATTCAAGGGCATTTTGGTATCCAGAACCAGACGCCCGGAGGGGTTGATAATGCGGATGGTAGAGCTTAAGTAGACAGACAAAGCATCCAGCTGATTTTTTACCGTCTCCAGATCAGTCTCACTGGTATAGAGACCGCTGGCATAGGTGTTGGCGATCAGCGTTGCCTCCGAGTAAAGAACCTCTGCCTTCTCGCGGATCAGATGATTGCTTATCATGTTTGGCACAAGGGCACTGGTGATCACAAAGCCGAACACACCAAAGATAAAATATGCCAGTATGAACTTCAGGTACAGGGTTTTTTTCATTTATCTTACCTCAAATTTATAACCGATTCCCCAGATGGTGGCCAACTTCCAGTTGGCATGATCCTTGATCTTTTCCCTCAGACGCTTGATATGTACATCTACTGTTCTGGTATCACCGATGTATTCATAGCCCCAGATCTGATCCAGAAGCTGCTCTCTGGTAAACACATGATTGGGGGAAGATGCCAGGAAGTATAAAAGCTCCAGCTCCTTGGGCGGCATATCCACATTTTCACCAAGATAAGTCACAGAATAATTGGTCAGATTGATGGTCAGATCTGTGTACTCCACACATTTATCCTTGGGCACCTCAACAGCTGCCACAGCCGGTTTGTAGCGGCGAAGCACCGCTTTGACTCTGGCCACCAGCTCTTTGGAATCAAAAGGCTTCTCGATATAATCATCAGCACCCAGCTCCAGGCCCAGTACCTTGTCAAAAACCTCCCCTTTGGCGGAGAGCATGATAATCGGCAGGGTATATTTAGCGCGTACCTCGCGGCACACCTGATAGCCGTCTATACCGGGGAGCATCAGATCCAAAAGGATCAGGTTGGGGTTAAAGCTCTGTATGGTATTCATGACAGACTCCCCGTCATTGACGATCATGGTGTCGAAGCACTCCTTCGTCAGATACAGAGAGATCAGTTCTGCAATGTTGTTATCATCATCAACGATTAGTATTTTCTGCTTATTTACCATGGGAAGTCTCCTTTACTTAAACGTTACAATTGTCACGCCGGCATCGCCCTCGCCATATTCGCCAAGGCGGTATTCTTTTACTTGTTTCATTCGTTTCAAATGGTTGTGCACTGCGCTTCTGAGCGCTCCTGTTCCCTTACCGTGAACGACTCTCACACTGCTTAAATGTGCCAGATAGGCATCATCCAGATATTTATCCAGCTCTGCCAGGGCTTCATCCACTGTCCGTCCAAGCAGATTGATCTCCGGGGAGATGGAAAAGGATTTGGACATCTTGATCTTACCGGTGTTGGTTCTCTGGAGCGTAGGAGTAGAGATGGTCTCCTCTTCTATCAGCACCAGATCCTTCACATTCACCTGGGAGCGCATGATACCGCACTGCACGAACAAATTGCCCTTGGCATCCGGAAGGGTGGAAATTGTTCCTTTCAACCCCATTGACACAACCTTCACCGCATCTCCTTTTTTGAGCTTCTTGGGATCCAGTTCCTTATTCTTGGCCTGAGGGTTTGTGCGATCACCATTTTTCAGACTCAGCTTTTCATTCTTCTCGCTGATCTTGTCGCGAACCTTCTGTCTCTTCTTCTCAAGCTCTCTGATATCGCTGCCTGCACCCAGCTTGTTGAAATCCCGGATGGTCTCATCTGCCACATCCTTGGCCTCCTGCAGGATCGTGCGGGCCTTTTCGTTGGCTTCTCTTATAATCTTATCCTTAGCCTGATCGATCTTTTCATTTTTCCTGCGAAGCTGCTCTTCCAGCGTCCGGATCCTTTGCTTGTATTCTGCGATCTCCTGCCGCTCCTTCTCTATAGTCACACGGCTTTGCTCCAGATCTGCGATCACATCTTCAAAACTTTCATCCTCCTTGCTGATCTGCTCTTTGGCTGCATTGATAATTTCCTCAGAAAGCCCCAGCTTGGAAGAAATGGCAAAGGCATTGCTCTTGCCGGGAATACCGATCAGCAGACGGTAAGTAGGTCTTAACGTCTCCACACTGAACTCACAACAGGCATTTTCTACAAAAGAGGTGGACAGCGCATAAACCTTCAACTCACTGTAATGGGTGGTGGCCATGGTCCGAATCCCTCTATCGTGCAGATAATTCAGGATTGCAATTGCCAATGCCGCTCCCTCTGTAGGGTCTGTACCGGCTCCCAATTCATCAAATAAACACAGGGAATCTGCATCCGCATGAGCCAAAATATGGACAATGCTGGTCATGTGGGAAGAAAATGTGGATAAACTCTGCTCAATACTCTGCTCATCCCCGATATCCGCATAAACTTCCGTAAAAATAGACAGTTCCGACCGGTCCATTGCCGGAATATGAAGCCCTGCCTGCCCCATCAGTGTAAAAAGCCCCACGGTCTTTAAAGACACGGTCTTACCACCTGTATTGGGACCTGTAATGATCAAAAGATCAAAATCTTTTCCCAAGTGAATATCAATGGGCACCACTTTCTTCTTATCCAGAAGCGGATGACGGCCTTTGCGGATGTTGATATAATGGTCTGTATTAAAAATCGGCTTCGTTGCATTCTGCTCCATGGCAAGCTTCGCCTTGGCAAAAATAAAATCAAGGGTAGTCATCATGCGCTGGTCCACCCGGATCTCCTCCACATGCTCCCCGATCTGGGCACTCAACGTGGCAAGGATCACCTCGATCTCCTTCTGTTCCTCCAGCTCCAGCTCCCGCAGCTGATTATTCAGACTGACCACTGCGGCCGGCTCAATAAAGAAAGTGGATCCGGTGGAGGACTGATCATGGATCATGCCATGAACCTGCCCCTTATACTCCGCCTTCACCGGTATACAATACCGGTTATTACGCATGGTGATCACTGCATCCTGCAAATAGGTGCGATGAGAACCATTTACCATAGAATTCAGCTGACTATGAATCTTTTCATTGGTCAAGACCATATTCCGCCGAATGGATCTAAGCTTCGGACTGGCATCGTCCGCCACCTCTTCCTCCGACAAAATGCACCTGTTAATCTCATTGGCAAGCTGCGTCAAAGGGGTCAAACGTTCAAAATACTCATCCAGACTATCCACCGGCGCATCCTCTCTCTCCCGCCGGCCATAGGCCTTGATCCGATTCACATTGTCAAGCAGCTTTGCCACCTTCAAAAGCTCCGCCATAGACAAAGTACTTCCAACTTCCAGCACCCTCAGAGAAAAACCAATATCATAATTCCCCCCAAAGGAAGTACTGCCCTTCTGAAACAGCCTGCTCAGCGCATCCTTCGTCTCCGTCTGCGCCTTGCAAATCTCCTCGATATCCACCATCGGAAGCAGCTCTTCACAAAGCTTCTTCCCAGGAACCGAATCCGCTTTCTCCACCAAAAGCCCAATAATCTTCGTATATTCAAGCGTCCTTAAAACTTTCTCATTCATTCTCCCACTCTCCATATAACAACCTAACACATAGGTTTCAAACACAAGATGTCTGCCCGACTTAAAATCTGCAACACCCCAATTTAAGTATACCACAATACTCCCTTTGAGAAAAGCGCTTTTTCTTTACTTTTCCTCCAGAATCAGCTATACTATTTATAATCAAGTTATTATTTTAAGGACGGGCAGTATAGCTTGCAAAAGGCTGGGAGCCGGTGGGGGGATGTCATTTGGGTAAGCGGCTTGAGTCGCACCCCGGGAACGATATGTCATTTGCAGGCCCTTGAAGACCGTCGGCGCTTGGCGAGGTCCTTTCGAGCCTAGCGTCCGCTACGTTCTTCACGGAGCGAGAGCGCGCCAGCAAATGACATATCGTTCCCGGGGTGCGACTCAAGCCGCTTACCCAAATGACATCCCCCCACCGGCTCCCGCCCTTCGCC
>JAZSFW010000292.1:0-7434 GCA_045532445.1 Acetatifactor sp.
CTGAAAAGCTCACCGTAATATCTGTCATAATAAGCTTCTGCATCCTCATCGTCCGGGTGAACTTTGCTTAAGAAGAAAAAGCTGTAAGCATAAACGTCGATACCGTATTTTGCGGCGCGCTCGATCAGAGCGTTGAAATCAAGGTAACCCACACGGGTACGATTAATATCGGTTGTAAATACAAGAATGGCATCTCGGCCTTCATGGGCGATCCGATTCAGATAATCTTCAGGCCATTCTTCCATGCCGTAGCCGGAATGCACCATAAGAGGAGCCATGGCAGTTTTTTTGCGGATCTCGCCGCGCTTGATAAAAGGTGCCTTTGCAAAGCACATTAAATCTTCGAGATAATAAAGGGCCGCTGCAACGCCGCGGTCATCATAACCAAAAATCTCAATGCCTTCGGTTACATTGATAAAGAAGCCCTTATAGCCTTCGGCTTCTTTTAAGGCAACATTCTCGTCCTTTGCAAGAGCAAGGCGGATGATCCCTTTTCCGGCAGCAAGACCTTTTCTGGAAATCCTTGCAGACAAATTCATGGAAACGGAAAGAAAGTCAAGAAAATCCTTGGCTGCTGTTTCAATGACAATATTATCGGTATTGCCAATCTCAATTACCACGCCATCGCAGATCTCAAGCTGGTCCGCTTTGGGGAGACGGTCAAAATCTCTTACATTTTTTTCGTGAACGGTTACAAGTTTTTTGCGGAAATCATATGCTTTTTCAATTTTCATGATAATATTCCTCGCTTTTTTAGTTTATTCAAAATAAGACTTCAGAAATTCTGCAACGGTGCCGTCAAATTCTGCCTCGCACATCCAGTAGAAGTTGTACTGGTTGCCGCAGAGGTAGTTGATATAGGTTTTGCCGTTCCAGTCACACATATCAATATCACTGTTGTTGCAGTTGTAAGCAGTCTCAATGCGTTTCAGTGTGTCTTCGTCGATGTCGCAGGCATGAGCAGAGATCAGCTTATCCTCATTGGAAGGCATGAGAACCGGGTTGTAGTGGCCTGCATACCAGTTTTCAAAATCCTTTGTGCGGAAGATGTGGTTGGTAAAGATTCTGCAGGGGTACATTTCTACAGCAAAGGCATAGTACCAGCCATCTGAATATCGAAGCCAGGGACCTCCGTGATAACGCTCTTTTGTGAGAGAACAACGCTCCGGATCCAGATGGGTCCAGGTCTTTAAATCGGGAGAGGTTGCAAAAAAGTGGGTGAAAGGATTGGGATTATATTCCTTCGGTGAGCTGGATTCCAAGATAATAGCATATCCGTCAGGACTCTTTGTCAGCCCGGTGTTGTAATATACCCAACCCGGATTGGTGAAAAGGTCACGGTCTGTCCAGTTTACAAGATCGTGGCTTTCGTAAATGCGGATTGTATCGCGGCGTTTCATATCAACGCCAAGGATGTAGGCGGTATCTTCCTCGAAGTAGCCGGAGTGGAAATAAACATCCGGTGCACAGAAAGAAATAAACTTTCCGGTTTCTACATCGCGGATTCCGGCCTGGCGGGGGATACCGGCGTTGGTTCCGAAGCTGGGATCCACAAGCTCCATACGCATGAGTCTGCCTTTCCAGACAAAGGGAGTCATTTCGCCGTTGGTGCTGCAGACGCCAAGTTTCTTGATCTCAGGATATTTGCCATACATTAATGTTTTTTCGTCATAGAGAATCTCGTTCATCTTAAAGGTCTCCTCTCTTTACCTAAAGTAAGATTTAAAAAATTCTGCCAAAGGCATATCGCAAACAGCTTCGCACATCCAATAATTACCAAGCTGGTTTCCGCAAAGATAATTGATATAGGTCTTGCCGTTCCACTCGCAAACATCAAGGTCGGTGTTGTTTACGTTAAAAGCGGTCTTTAACCGTTCCCTCTCCTTGTCATCAATCTCTGTGTAATGAGGAGAAATGATCCGGTCTTCATCTGAAGGCATGATGATCGGATTGTAGTAACCGACATACCAATCCTTGAAGTCCTTGGTACGGTACATATAGTTGGTAAAGATTTTTCTGGGAAGAACACAGTCTGCCAGCAGATAAAACCAACCGTCAGAGTATTTGAGCGCAGGGCCGCCGGTTCCCTCATCTCTGGAAAACGGCTGCTCATAGTCCATAAACTCCCAGTTGATCATATCGGGGGATTTGGCAAAAAACATAGTCCAGCCCTTTTTGCCGACATATTTTTTGGGGTAGTCTGAATCTGCAAGGTCAGGATAGGCATCGGGACCCGATTCAATAATAATGACATACCCTTCGGGACCTTTTGCAATCTGGGAGTTAAAGTAGATCCAGCCCGGATTGGTAAAAAGATCTCTGTCGGTCCAGTTTACAAGGTCATGGCTTTCATAGATGCGGATGGTATCCCGGCGTTTCATGTCAACGCCTGTCACATAGATGGTGTCTCCATCCACAAAGGCGGAGTGAAAATAAGTGTCCGCTGCAAAATGGGAGAGAAATTCTCCGGTTTCTACGTCGCGGATAGCTGCCTGTCTTAAAATTTGGGTGTTGGTTCCTTTGGAAGGGTCTGCAAGCTCCATGCGCATCAGACGTCCGTTCCAGACAAAGGGAGTCATTTCCCCGTTGGGACTGCAGGCGCCAAGCTTTTTGATCTTGGGATAGCCGCCAAGCATCAGCGTGTTTTGGTCGTAGGTAATTTCAGCCATAGTATAGACCTCCTTTTTTCAAATGGTTTCCACCTTTTTATGATCAATATGTAATTTCACGATTATCACCGGCCCCGATCCGTGTCAGAAAGATCTTTCCGGCAGTTCGGTCAATGGATACCACATCAAATAAAAGCTCCGATTTGTCGCCGTCTACTCTGGGGACAGCATAGCGGTACATCATCACATTGCCGGTATAAATGATGGGAACCCCTGTCTTGGTATAGCTTTCAAAGTCTTTGTGATGATGTCCTGCAAAGCAGGCGATGATATTGCCTCTTTGATATTTGGAAAATTCTGCATGACAGTGGAGCAAAAATTCCTTTTCGCAGTAACTTTCATGGATGTCGGTACCCTTTTGATAAGCATCGATGATATCGTTTATTACTTTTAGTCCGGTGCTTTCTTTATCTTCCGGTCCGAAAAAAGTATGGGAGACCATTACGATATCCCAGCCCTCTTCTTCAAAAACAAGTGCTTCTGTCAGCAGCCAATCCAGTTGTTTCTGTGAAACGGCAAAAACATGCTGTCTTGTAAATTGGAGTTTTCCGTTTTGATCAACTAAATACGGTATGTCGTTGGAATCTATAAATATATAGCGCACCCGCTGTTTGGGATCGTCATAATAGTAATACAGTCCGGGGGCTTTTTCGTTAAATTTGGCTCCCATAGCCGGCAGGTGATCAAAGAGAAGCTCATAGAGTTCCTGCGGGGTCAAATGATTGTTGGATGTCTCATTTTCTATGCACAGATCCCAGATGGAATTGTCGTCATGATTGCCGATGGCGGGGAAATAGCTTTCATTGCTGAGGTATTTTCTGAATTCGCAATAATTATAGGTCTTATATTCTTTCGATCCATCGTTGATATAATCTCCGCCCAGGATCAATTTATCGATGCCGGCCTTTTCTTTCAATTCCGCATAGGCATTCATCAGGCGCTTGGTGCGAATGTTGTGGTTCTCTGTGCTGGAATAGTGGATATCTGTCATAAAAGCAAAGTTGACACTGCCATCAGTCTGATGACTTAATATTTTTTCAACAGCAGAGGATATATTTTCTTTTATGTAGTCGGGATAGGTGTTATCAGAGGAAAGTTCCGGCGAGATATAGCCGAAATCCACATACCCGGCTTTTATAAAATATTCTTTGTCCATTGTAAGGCTCCTTTCAATTTTGCTTAAGAAAGTGTAACTTATTTCAAATTTTACAGGATTCCATTTTCTTTGTCAATAATCATACTTTAAATGTTTTTGTCAGAAAATACATTAGGATTTTCCGACCAAGCTGGGGTATATTCCGACTTGAAATCTGTAAAAAACTCCCATTCTTCCGTATCTTTTCATAGATATTTTTTCCTCCTTATGGTATGATAACTATATTAAGGTTTTTAGAGTGGTACATAAAATTATTTTTGCTTGAAATGGAGGGAATCCCCATATGAGTCACCATATTAACACATTTGATCCTACCAACTATGCCGATCCTTTATTTGGTGTAGGCAGCGCTACTTCAGCAGGTCCCACGTTACCGGCCGGATCCATCCACCCCTGCCCGGAAACTTTGGAGAAGGATAACGGAGGATATACACGCAATCAGCCTATCGTTGGCTTTGGACATGCTTACATTTCCGGCTCCGGCGGAGTGAAATGTTATGGCAATTATCTGCTGGCACCTATGGTTGGTCAGGTAGAAACCGATAGCCAGAAGAGAGCCTCTTTTGCAGTAGAAGGGACAGAGACAGCCAGATGTTTCGAGTATTCTGTAGAGCTTGAGAACGGGATCAAGGCAAAGGTTGCTCCCGCCCACAGTGCGGCTATACATACCTTTACCTATCCGGCCGGTAAAGAAGCATCCTTTTTGATCGATGCTGCGCGGAAGCTGGATATTGATGCTGCTATGAAGAACGGACAGATCACCATAGACCCGGCAAGCAAGACCATTTGGGGCGGCGGCCTTTATTTTGGTAACTGGAGCCGTATCGACTGGAATATGTATTTTGCCTTGGAATTTGATACTGATTTTGCAGAGATCGGCATCATGGAAGGGGAAGAGCTGATCCCTTGCAGTGAATGTAAGACTGTGTCCATCGAGGAAGAAAAGCGCCTGGGTGCCTATGTGAAATTTGGCGTTGCACCTGCAGAGGGGCTGACCGTGAAAGTGAAGCTTGCCATCTCTTTTGAAAGTGCACAAAGGGCAAAAGAATTCCTGGCTCAGCAGATTCCGGCCTTTGATTATGATAAGGTAAGAGAGGATGCAAGAGAAAGCTGGCGAGGGGCTTTAGGAGTCATCGAACTTAAGACAGAAGATCCTGCCTTGCTTCGACGCTTTTATACCGCAATGTACCATATGAATATCCAGCCTCGCAACCGTACAGAGGATCACGGTTTGTGGGATGATTTCCACACTCTTTGGGACAGCTGGAAAACAGTTTTCCCCATGTATACTTTACTGTACCCTGACAAAATGGGATCCATTGTTGATTCGTTCATTGACCGTGCTCTTAAAAATGAAGCAGAAGGCAATGGTATTGTGATCGCTGACGAATTTTGTACCGCAAAAGAATTCCTGGCAGGTCAGGGCGGCAACGATGTGGAAAATGCCATTGTTGACGCATATTTAAAAGGGATCACGCTGAAGAAACACAGCTGGCAGGAGGCTTACCAGGTCCTTTTGCAGAGTTCTGAAAAAATGCGCTCTCCCGAATATGTCAACGAAGGGTTTGCACACACGGCGAAAACAACCGTCACCGGCGTTCCTTATACCTGGAGATTTAAGTATGCTGCGGCAACCATGGGCTTTGCCGTAAATGACAAAGCGGTTGCCACCATGGCAAAAGAGGTCGGAACCCGTGAAGAATATGAAAAGTACGAAAAGCGTTCTGCCAACTGGCTGAATGTATGGAATCCGGATATTGTCAGCGAAGGCTTCCGAGGCTTTCCCCAGTGTGCGAATCCGGACGGCAGTTTTGAAGAAGGCTTTGACGCTCATACCGGATTTAACAAGCACTTTTATGAGGCAACCGGCTGGGATGCTTCCTATATCAATTACAACGATGTCTCCCGCCTGATCGAAGCAATGGGTGGTCCCAAGACTTTCACAGAAAGACTTCTTTGGGCATGCGAGCACAGTGTGAACTATTTCAATGATGATGGCGGAGCAGAAGGATATCTTAACTTTACCAACGAGCCTTCCTTCCACATCCCTTGGCTTTTCTGTGTGGATGAGATCAGACGTCCCGATCTGGCAGCCAAGGTAATTGACGGCGTGATCGCACGTTTCTCTCTGCAGAATGACTATCCGGGCGATGAGGACAATGGCGGCATGTCCTCCTACTATGTATTCCTTATGTGTGGATTCTTCCCCTTTGCCACTACGAGAAATTATTATCTGCACGGTACAAGGGTAGAAAAGATCACGTTCCATTTAGGAAACGGAAAAGACTTTGTTGTGACAGGTGAAAATGTGAGGGAAGGAAATATCTACGTTCAGAGCGCAACCTGGCAGGGCAAAGAACTCAATGCCTGCAAGCTCACCCACGAACAGATTCTGGAAGGCGGCGAACTGCATTTCGTTATGGGCAGCACTCCCTCCGACTGGGCCAGAAAATAAGTTAAAGCGCAGCAGCTAATAGGAATGTTTAGGATAATAGAATAAGGAATAAGATGATGACTAATCAGAAAAAAGAAATTTTCAGAACTGTAAAATTTATATTGTTTTCAGCAAGTGCAGGAATCATTCAGGTGATAAGCTTCACGCTTATGGAAGAAGGCTTCCACCTGCAGCACTGGATCTCCTATTTGACAGCGCTTGTTCTGTCAGTATTATGGAATTTCACCCTGAACCGCAAATTTACCTTTTGCTCTGCCAGCAACGTTCCCATTGCAATGGCAAAAGTAGCTTTGTTTTACCTGATATTTACCCCGCTGTCCACATGGTGGACAGCGGTACTTACCGGCGAAGCCATCGGTTGGAACGAATATCTTGTTTTAATAGGCACCATGCTGATCAACTTTGTGACAGAATATTTGTACCAAAGGTTTTTTGTTTTCGGAAAGAGCATCGATACGGCAGTCAAAGTGGCAGAAAATGGTTGAAGATAAGGTGGGAGCACTTTTTGCCACGTCTTTTCCTACCACGTCCGCACACCATCAATATGTAGAAAGCGGGCCGCATCATAGATATAGGACGAAAGCGGTCGATCCAAAGCATCATCCGAATGTGCGGCTACCAGGATGACCGGCGTGACAGCCGTGATCACAGGGGAGTGATAAAAGCGGCCGGACCGGGTTCCAAGCTGCACAATATCTCCGGGCATGGCCTCATTTTGTGGAACTACGTGTCCATAGGGTCCAATGGATTGATTATTTACAAGGAAATTGTAAAGGTATTGAACGCCGCTCCAGGAGGCGGTGCGGTCATGGGAAGAGCGATAATACCATCCCATGATGGGGGTATAGTTCATTGTCCGCGCCCCGGCGTAAATACTTTGGGAAGCAAAATTGGTACAGTCTCCTCCGATTTTATCAAAATTATAGTAGAAAGGATTCCGATTCAGTGCCCATTTGCGCGCATAGGCCACGGCAGCTTCTCTGTCATAAGGGACCTCTCGCATAAGATTACCTCTGGCAGGGTTTTGTATTATGCTATGCAGTAAGCAGAATTTGGTGTCTTCTGAAAGGTTAATCCTCTTGCGGAGCTTTGCTCTTTCTGAATTGAGAGGGCGAAACTCCTTTTATTTTTTTAAAAATCTTACTGAAATATTG
>JAZSFW010000219.1:0-8843 GCA_045532445.1 Acetatifactor sp.
AAAAGAAACCGCCTGTCCGATGATGGTTGCCAAAGCCGCACCGGCGACACCCCAGCCCAGGATTCCCGTAAACAGAATATCCAGCACCAGATTTATCACCGATGCAATTCCGATAAACAGAAACGGTCGCTTGGAATCTCCCATTCCCCGAAGAACCGCCGATACCATATTATATCCGGCAGTAAAAATCAGCCCTGCACCACAGATCACCAGATAGTCCATGGCCATAACATAAGATTCCTCCGGTATGTTCATCACCTGAAGGATCCACTTGCGCCCGATCAAAAATCCGGCAGACAATACTAGGGCAATGATCACGATCAGACTAAACAAGGTACCGATGATCTCACTCATCTCTTTTCGCTTTCCTGCCCCCAGGGCTTGCGCCACCAACACCTGCCCGCCGTTGGAGAATCCCAGACATACCATGGTTGCAAAATTAACGATCAGACTGCTCTGAGCCACTGCAGAAAGCCCTGCTGTGCCCACATATTTTCCCACAATGATCATATCTATGGTACTGTATAGTACCTGCAAGGCATTGGATGCCATAAAAGGCAGGGCAAACCAAATCAGCTGTTTTGCCACATTCCCTTTCGTAAAATCTTTTGATAAAGTCTTTGTTTTCATCCCTTGTCACCTTTTTATCTTTTTACACAGCATCATACCGCGTGCCATAACAGCATATTATTTTCAAAATTTGCTGTCACCCGGCCTGTATCCTTCAGCCATGCCAGATAAGAACGAACTGTACTGCCCACAAGCACATACTGTTCCATGTTCATGGTAAGCTCATATTCCGCGAAAAGCTTCTGTAAAATCCTCTCAAAGCAAACAGGCTCCGCACAGATGGCGACAATCTTTTCTGCAATTTCTGCCACCTTTCTGAGATTGTACTGCACCAGTTCCGTAATATCCTCTGTCACTTCCGCATGGGACGGCACAAATAAACTTGCCTTTAAGTTCTTCACTGTTTCCAGGGTCTGTATGTAAGCTCCCACATCGTAGACTACACCGATCTGATATTTATCCAAGGTCTCCTTACCGGAAAGGCAATCCGCCAGAAAAATCACATCTCCCGGTGTCCGAAATCCTACCATGTCAAAGAAATGTCCCGGCAAAGGAATCATCTCAAATCCTTCCGGCAGCACCTCTTCTGTCAAGTACTCTGCATCACTTTCCTGCGCCATCAGGAACTTATGCCTCAAATCCTTACAAGGATAGCCTCCATAGAGATAAGCAGACTCCAAAACAGGATGCCTTGTAAAATCACATTCAATCCCCGGAGCATATATTTTACATCCCGTCTGGGTCTGCAAATACTTGTTGCCTCCGATATGGTCCGCATTGGAATGGGTATTGTAAATTGCTTTCAAACTCCAATTGTTGGCTTCCAGAATCTTGCGAACCTTCTTGCCCGCTTCTTTGTCATTTCCGCTGTCGATGAGACAAACCTCGGTATCATTCAGCTTTACGATCCCGATCTTTGCGGGACTTTGTATATAAAAAACTTTTTCTGATATTTGAATTAATTCGTACATTGCATTTTCCTCTATTATGTTATGTCTCTATTCTGTCGCCACTCTGCTCTGCACCGCTTTCTGCAAACATTATTTAAGAATATCTGCCCAAAATTTTCTTATAGCCGCGATAGACGAGGTAGATGCCAATCGTACAGTCAAAGCACAACAAAACCGCTCCCACCAGATCACTCAATAAAAAGCTGCACCCTGTGAGCAAAAACGCAATCGCACACTTCTGATACAGTCTGCACATCTCTCTATTGTACTCGCGCACATTGGTGACCTTTGATTTCAAACTCGTATCTCCACTCCAAAAGGGAACCGGCTCCCTGCTGTCCTTTTCATATTTAGAAACAATTCCAAAAGGAATGGCGCACAGCAAACAGGAAACCAACGCAATAATCCTTCCGATCATACCACACCTCTTACAGCTTATAATTTTTTCTGCAGGTAAACCATATCCACCAGCTGAACCCCACCGTCAAAAATCGGTTCTTTGTAATGATCAGTAAAAAAATTCTTGATCCTGTGAGAGCGGACAAAACCACATTTTTCATAAAACGGAACCGTCGATGGACTGTCTCCCGTTCCCACCTGAAAAACAGAATAGGCTTCTTTATAATGATCGCTCACATAATCAATCAGCATCTTCCCATAGCCTTTGCCCTGGCAGGCAGGATCCACCGCAATATTTTTGATCTCCAGAACGCCGTCTTCGTCAGTAACCACACACTCCGCCTTCACCCCGCCGTCATCCAGAACGTACATCGTACCTTTTTCCAGATATCGGTCTACCATGTCCTCCTGCTCATCTGCCAACAACAGCAGTGAAAGATACTGTTTTTTATTCTCGTCTACCCTCTTTATTTCTACTGACCCAGGCATCCGCTGACTCCTTTTCCTTTGCACTTTCTATCATTTATTTGCAGTCCGATTTAAATAGGCACTGGCACTGACTGCCGCATTTGCTCCATCCGAAACAGCCGTTACGATCTGCCGAAGGGGCTTATATCTGGCATCACCGGCCACAAAAATACCTTCCCTGCTGGTGGTGCAGTCTTCTCCTGCGATCACATAACCATCTTCCCGACATTCCACAAGCTCACGAAACAGCCCAGTAGTGGGCTTGATTCCCACTGCAATAAATACCCCATCTGTTTGCAGTAATCTACTCTCCCCTGTGGTGACCTCTTTTAGTGTCACTTGATTCACACTGGCTTCTCCATGGATTTCTGTCACAATATGCTGATAAAGGATCTCCACATTATCAAGGGATTTCAGCTCCTCCTGCAGCACATGAGCACCCCGGAAGGTATCCCGGCGATGAACGCAGTAAACTTTTTTACAAAAACGTGCCAGATAAATGGCATCTTCCAGCGCCACATCACCGCCGCCCACCACTACAACCGTCTTTCCTCTGAAAAAAGCACCATCGCAGGTAGCGCAATAAGACACCCCTTTTCCGGAAAACTCTGTCTCTCCCGGCACACCCAGATGGGCATGCTCCGCACCGGTAGCCAAAATCAATGCTTCCGCCTCATAAATCCCTTGATCGGTGTGTACCAATTTGTGCGTAACATAATCTTCCACAGCAGTCACTTCTGCTGTCACAAACTCTGCACCCAGCTTGTCTGCATGCTCTCTAAACTGCATGCCCATATCAAATCCATTGATACCGGGCATACCAAGATAATTGTCAACTTCATAAGTGTTCAATATCTGCCCGCCACTCATAGGGTACTTTTCCAGCACCAAAAGATTCAGACCGGCACGTTTGCCGTAGATTGCAGCTGACAGACCGGCAGGGCCGGAACCAATAATGATCAAATCGTATTTTTCCATAAGAGACCTCCTTAATGTCGAGGGGACTGAAAATATTTCGCTAAATGATTCTATAATAATGATAGTTTACCACTATCAATTATAGTTTATCAGCTTTTTTCTGGAAAAACAAGTCTAAACATGATATAATACACCTACAGGAAATCCCTGTTCCATAAAACAAACAAGCAATATACACTCATTAAATTTTATTTCAGAACATACCATGCACGATCACCCTGCATGCCACCCCCTGAAAGAAAGGACTCCCCTATGCATAAGACCGCTTTGATCACCGGCGCCTCTCGGGGCATCGGTCATGCCACTGCATTATGTTTTGCTCGGGCAGGCTATGATTTAATCCTCACCTGCCTTAACAATATTTTGTCCCTGGAAGAGTTTTCCAAAGAAATGGAAGCACAGTATCACATCCGCTGCCTGGCCCTGAAAGCCGATATGGGAAATTTCGAGGATGTGACCAGGGTATTCTCCCACATTACCGATCTCGATGTGGTAGTAAACAACGCGGGGATCGCTTACGTTGGTCTTTTGTCTGATATGAACCCTGACGACTGGCACCAGGTCATGCACACCAACCTGGATTCCTGCTTTTATACCAGTAAACTGGCAATCCCATATATGCTAAAGAATCACAGTGGCAAGATTATCAATGTTTCTTCTGTATGGGGCAATGTAGGTGCCTCCATGGAGGTCGCATACTCTGCATCCAAGGGGGCTGTAAATTCTTTTACAAAAGCGCTGGCAAAAGAACTGGCACCCAGCAATATTCAGGTCAATGCCATTGCCTGCGGAATCATCGACACCCAAATGAATGGACATCTTTCCAAAGAAGATTTAGAAGCTCTTCGAGACGAGATTCCGGCGGACCGCATCGGCACCCCGGCAGAAGTGGCTCAATTGATCTTACAAACTGCGCAGGCTCCGGCCTATATGACAGGTCAGATCATAACAATAGACGGCGGTTGGTGTTAACCTCCCGCCGTCTGTCTATTCACGTAATATCCGGATGTTCAAATAAAGAACTGACATTGCCATCCGGCACAAGAGAATCCACGAGTCTTTGCATCTCCTCTTTGCTGTTGGCGTCCTTACATTTCATGATGATACGCTCTTTTTCATCCTCTGTCAGCTTTGCATACCCTTGCATAGCCTTCTCATTCATAGCTAGCGCCATCCCAAATCCCAGCGGCAGATCCGTAAAAGGAAAACCGCTGTCTCTGGAATTGCTAAAAGATGAGCCGTTTAAATCCATCCCGCACACACTCCTTTCAGGTTTTACTGTTCCCGCTTTTAGTATGCGCAGAGCTGATATTTCTTATTCTGCACAATGCGGATTGCCGGGACCTGTGCAGACACTGGCAACACCTGCTTTGGCAGCCATTTCAAAGTAAGGAAGCATTGGAGTCACTCCATCCAGTGCGCGCAAGATATCTTTTTTATGATAATGATTTTCGAATCATTACTTTCTCACAACGATCATCCGTTCAAAATACATTGCATTTTCCTCTTCCTTCTTTCCGCCGTAGATCTCACCGGTAAATTTCATGGAAAGGTAGACATCGCAGGCATCCATCGGGAACACAACTGCGAGTCCACTGAGGTTAATCGAAATCTCTTCCGGCAGCAGAAGCCTTGCACTATAGGAGTCAGAAATGCCGGAAATACTCCCCACTTTATAGAGGTGATATCCATCCTGAACAATATCTTCCTGATACAGATCCAGTTCAGCGACAATCTCCTCCTCATCCCGCAAATGAAAATTAATCGGCTTCTTCCGTTCGGCATACTTGGATGTGGGAACCATGGTGTAACCTGCACGGAAACCGGTGGCCGTATCGAAACTTAATTTCATAACCTTCGAAATGGAAACCGCTTCATCCTCCACCGTTGAAAATCCATAAGGTTTTTCAAAGACAGCCAGAATAAATTTCACCACATTCTTCATAGGGAACTGATAAATATCTTCTTCCTTTACCCCCGCAAGTATTTCAGGAATGTCAAAAGTCTCTTCTTCCTCCGGCAGATTGGTAAAATGTGCAATTTCCCTGTTGACGTGATTCTTAGCCTTGGCATGATATGGTTTTTCTACAAATTCCTTCAACGCAGCAATGATACGTTCCTTAACTGCCTTGATGTCAAAGTCAAACACTTCACCCTTTATCTCTGCAAGCTTCTTAAAATCAAAATATCTGCTTGCGATGACGGTATCAAGAGGTTTTCTGAGCCAATTCACCCGGCTTCTGTACGGTTCAAGCTCGCCAACCTCTGAAACAGCCTGGTCAAGAAGTACAGAACCCTTTATGACAGTGGACAGATCTATGTAGTTGAAGGGACTGTCTTCATCACAGCAATAAACGTGAATCTTATTTCTTTCAACCGTCTCACGCAAAAGTCCCAAATATTCCTTGACACATTTTCCCGCCTTGCCGTAATAGCGCGTCACAAAATCATCGATCAGTGCTTCCTCATCTGCATAAGGATCTTCGAACAAATGATAAAGCATATATTTGTTAAGATCCCAGGCATCTGCAAAACGATACTGGGTTTCAATAAAAACTCCGCTCACTCCACATTCTGCAAATGTTTGGATGGTATCCTTCAGGCGATAGAAGATCGGCAGCGGATAGTTCAGCTCGATATTATACATGTAATCCCAGATATAATAGTCGCAGCCAGCCTTCTTACAGATTGCTGACCACGCTTCCAGCAGGCGCAGATATTTCTTATTCGTGGGAGAATGTACCCCTCTGACAAGATCGTTATAAACCTCGGCAAGTCGAATGATCACATTCTTTGCCGGTAAGGTATCATCCTTGGGTGGCTCAATCTGACAAAGATATACATTGGTCTCCACTTTAGCGTAGGGACAAACCTTTTCCACCTCATGTGCCACTCTGTTTACAAATTTAAGGATATATCCGCTGTAGCCGGATTCTTTTATGATTTTAGAACACTCGTCACACTGACAGAAGCAATATTCCAATTTGTCATCCAGAGAAAGAGAGTAAAAATCAGGAAACTCCACTCCGGTCTTCTTGGAAAGCTCCATATCCTCTTTGATCGTTGCAAGAAGTCTTTCGCAAAGGGCGTTAAAAAAGCCTTCATTTGAGAAGCAATAATGACCGGCGCTCAGATGCTTTCCCTGCACACGGTTCCAGGCCCACCAGTCAGGATGCTCCTCATAGTATTGGTCAGCCGGGAAATATTTCCCCATAACATGCACGTGGTGCGGCCTGCCCATATGCTTGACGTCACCATACTTACGAACACCCGGATCATACACACCATCCGGAATATTATCGTCCAGAGCAGAAATAACATTGGTACGGGTCCTTACCACATGAGAAAAGAAATCCACTCCTGCACCTGAATCCATTAAAAGTTTACGATAAGGGAAATAGGGCGTTCCTTCTTTGCAGAAATCATCTTCCAAAGAAAGCTCCTCCAGCACAAGGACATCTTCCTCATACGGATTCCACCATCTCACTCCCAGGACATCTTCCAGGAAATGATATACCGCATAAATAATACCACGGTCGCCTCTCTCCTTACCTCCCGTAAGAATCAGATTTCCTTCATGCATTTTCATGATCCAGTTTTCTTTTGAACTGCCCACAACACCGGCTGCCAGAGCATAGGCTGTCTGTCCTACATAGATGCACTTTCCTTCTGCATCCTTCTCAGATACAATAGAAAGCTTTGCGCCAAGCGCCTTTTCTACATAGGCCTGAAGCTCCTGCGCTGCGGTCCTTTCCACCACAGCTGCCTCTTCCGTAATCACGATGAAGCAATCTTTGCAATTCCTTGTAAGAAAACCCTTTTTCATTATAATTTCCTCCATCATTTTGTTTTGCAATCGTTTGTATTTTCAAAAAGAAAAGCACGTTCCTTATGCTTTTCCATATCTACCTATCCATCTCTGCTATCCGCCCGGTAGATTTGTGTTCTTTAATAATCCCCTCAATCTCCTTTAAATCTGTGCAGAGCAAGTCTCCCGGAATGGTATTCTTCAACGCACTGACAGCATTGCCATACTGAAGCGCTTTCCGGCAATCTCCCGCGTGAGCAAGATATCCATACAACACTCCTGAAATATAAGCATCACCGCTTCCGATGCGGTCGACTACTTCAATATCTTCATAGGGCTCCTCTTCATAAAACTTATCTTCTTTTGCACTGTATATGATGGAGCCAAAGGTATGTCTCTTGGGGCTATGCACCACTCTCTGGGTGGAAGCCACCACAGACAAGGGATACTCCTTAGCAAAACTCTTCATGATAGAACGCACATCGCCCTCTTTTAAAAACGTCAGACGGGCTGTATCTTCTGAGCAGAAGAAAATGTCCACATAAGGCAGAATGCTCTCAATACAGGCCTTTGCCTCCGGACCGGTCCACAGATTACCGCGGAAATTCACATCAAAAGAGATCATCGCGCCACCGGCCTTAAATCGTTTGATTATTTCCACCGCAGCTTCCCTTACCTGCGAACTCAAAGCCAGCGTAATCCCACTGGTGTGAAAACATCTGGCAACACTGTACATGCTGTCATCGTAATCACTCAGCTCTAACTTATTTACGGAAGTATGCTTTCTGTCATAGACGATTCTCGGCTTTCTCGGATAGGCTCCATTCTCATAATAATATACACCCAGCCTTGCATCCTTATCGTTGTCATACACCAGATAGTCATCGCTGACACCGCCTTGACGAACAGTATTCTTCACAAACGTTCCAAGGTCATTTGCCGGAAGCTTTGAAATGATCCCGCAGCGAAGACCAAGCATCGATGCACCGGTGATGGCATTCAGCTCTGCACCTCCCACCTGTTTTGCAAAGATGCCGCCTCTGGACATTCTTTCATTATCCGGCGGAGAAAGGCGCAGCAACAATTCTCCTAATGCTAATACATCAAATTCTTTTTTCACGCATTTAACCTCACTTTTAAACCACTCAAATGTCTCTTCCAAAATTTCAGTTTTGGAAAAGCGACAGAGATATGGCAATCTCATAACAATATGCACCATACCCTCAAATTTATATCATTCTACTACAAATGCCATTTGAAGTAAATACTTCTGCCACAAGATAAAAAATTAACAAAAGAGAACTTCACCCCTCTAAATATTCCCGATATTCCTCTTCTGATGCAAATAATATATACATCCCTTCTACCAATCCCATATAACCTGCTGCCGTTGTATACCCCTTCATAAAAAACCTCCTTATCAGAACAAAAATAACTTCTACAACCAACTTTCTAATAAAAAGGTACTATTTTTACAGTCCATTAATCCGTACTTTACTACTCAACTAAGCTTTTTCGCATTTGCCGGCAGGCAAGGCTGTCTTTTGGGGACTTCCTTGTAGAGGAGGGCTGCTGTGTCAGTTTTTTCGACATATACAAAACTGTTAGAGTTACTTAGAACAGCTTGTTTTCTGGAATGAAAGTGTTAGAGGACAAACCGGCAACATGTC
>JAZSFW010000075.1:0-7852 GCA_045532445.1 Acetatifactor sp.
TCAGTCGGGCACTGCCCATGCAGTTTTCTGATTATTGGATTCAGGATTGCAGCGCAGCTACAGAAAATATTTTACTCAGGGTGACAGATTTGGGCTTGGGAGCTGTGTGGTGCGGGATTCATCCGCAGAAGCGCGCAGTAGGAAAGGTGCGAGAGGTGTTGGAGATCTCTGAAAAGCAGATTCCTTTGAATATCATATACATCGGACACCCGGCAGAGGAACCGGAGGCGAGGGACCAGTACGAAGAAAACAGGGTGCATTATATTAAGTAAGACTAAATGCAGGGCAGGAGGTTATAGATGAATCGTTTATACAAGAAAAACAGGATTCTTTTTGCGGTGGTTTGGATCGTTATCTATATTATATCCTTAAGCGCAGCTGACAACATTTCAGCTTTGCTGGGCATACAGAAGTCCGTTACGGCGGCTGTCGGTGCAATGCTGGCAGTCATTCTGATCATCTGGATGAAAAACAATGATCTGTTTCAAGAATACGGCCTGTGCAAATCAGAAATTCCTCCGCGCTGTTTGTTATACTACATTCCCCTGGCGATCATGGTGTCTGTCAATCTGTGGTTTGGCACCACTATCAATCTCACTTTTGCAGAGACTTTCTTCTATATTATAAGTATGCTCCTGGTGGGCTTTCTGGAAGAAATTATTTTTCGAGGGTTCCTGTTTAAAGCCATGTTGAAGGATGGGGTCAAATCAGCTGTTATTGTTTCAAGTATTACTTTCGGTGTCGGTCACATCGTAAATCTCATAAACGGAAGCGGCGCGGATCTGCTGGCAAATCTACTGCAGATTGCATACGCTATGGCTGCCGGTTTTCTCTTCACCATTCTTTTTTATAAAAGTAAAACTTTGTGGCCTTGTATCTTTGCCCACGGTATTCTAAATGCACTGAGCGTTTTTGCCAATCAAAACGCTATGAATCCGGCAGGGGAAATATTATCTGCCATAGTATTGGTTGTAATTCCGCTTTTGTATGCTGGTTATATTATGAAGATTGTACTAAAAAAAATACAAAAAATACCATAAAAAGCTCTTGAAAAAAAAGGCGACTTAGTGTATAGTATTACTTGCTGTGGCATGATAGCGGTGAAGCGTGAGGTTGCTGCTGCTGAGAAATCAACAGTAGGTTTTCCGTGGAGCGAATGTCAAGTTAGAAAACTGACGGCAAGTCACTGTACCAATTTAAGTCTGCTAAGGAGCAGAAACGACGTGAGAAGCGTAAGCTTCTGGGCCGGATGGCTCATGTGGAAATAAGCCTAAGAGAAGAAAGCGTTGCGTAAAGGTTTAGGACACACACGGGAGAGTGTACAGTCACCACTTGTCCGTACTTATCAAAAAGTGCGAAAAGGAGGCGACTTTTTTTATGGCAAGTCAAGTAATGAGAATCACACTGAAGGCTTATGATCATCAGCTGGTTGATGCATCTGCCAAAAAAATCATCGAAACAGTTAAGAAGAATGGATCTCAGGTGAGCGGACCGGTTCCCCTTCCTACCAAGAAGGAAGTTGTTACCATTCTGAGAGCAGTACACAAGTACAAAGACTCCAGAGAACAGTTCGAGCAGAGAACCCATAAGAGACTGATCGATATCATTACACCGACACAGAAGACAGTTGATGCATTGCAGAGACTGGAAATGCCTGCAGGTGTTTACATCGACATCAAGATGAAGACCAAATAATTCATCTTAAGAATCGCGAAAGCGAACAACAAATTAACCTCTACAAAGACGTATGAACAGTGTTTTGCTCGCGAAACAAACACTTTGTTCGCAAAGTGTCGAAGAATCGCAAGTGATTCTTCCGGTAAGCCGGCAGTATGACAGTGTTCCGCTATGTAGAAAAGATCAGGAGGTAAAAATGAAGAAAGCAATTTTAGCAACAAAAGTTGGTATGACCCAGATCTTCAATGAAGAGGGCGTACTGGTTCCCGTAACCGTACTTCAGGCAGGTCCCTGCGTAGTAACCCAGGTGAAGACTGTCGACAACGATGGCTACAGCGCAGTGCAGGTTGGCTTCGTTGATAAGAAGGATAGAATCGTTAACAAGGATGCTAAGGGCAATAAGGAAGTTATCCACGCACACGGCACAAGCAAGGCTATGCAGGGTCACTTCAAGAAAGCCGGCGTAAGCTCCAAGAGATATGTAAGAGAGTTCAAGTTTGAGAACGCCGAAGAATATACACTGGGCGCTGAGATCAAAGCAGACATCTTCGCAGCAGGCGATTACATTGATGCTTCCGCGATCTCCAAAGGAAAAGGCTTCCAGGGCGCGATCAAGAGACACGGACAGCACAGAGGACCGATGAAGCATGGTTCCAAGTTCCATCGTCATCAGGGTTCCAATGGTGCATGTTCTTCCCCCAGCCGTGTATTTAAGGGCAAAGGAATGCCTGGTCACATGGGTTGCGTAAAGGTAACTGTTCAGAATCTGGAAGTTGTAAGAGTAGATGCTGAAAAGAATCTGCTGCTTGTAAAGGGTGCTGTACCGGGACCTAAGAAAGCATTAGTAACCATCAAAGAAACCGTAAAGGCTCAGGCATAGTTTAAGGAAGGAGGACCAATCAGATGGCAAACGTAGCTGTATATAATATGGAAGGCAAAGAAGTTGGTACAATCGAATTAAACGATGCGGTATTCGGTGTAGAGATTAACGAGCATCTGGTACACATGGCAGTTGTACAGCAGCTCGCAAATAATCGTCAGGGAACACAGAAGGCAAAGACCCGTTCTGAAGTATCCGGTGGCGGAAGAAAGCCTTGGAGACAGAAGGGTACCGGTCATGCAAGACAGGGTTCAACCAGAGCTCCTCAGTGGACCGGCGGCGGTGTTGTATTCGCTCCCGTTCCTCGTGACTACTCTTTCAAGATGAACAAGAAAGAGAAGAGAGCTGCTCTTAAGTCTGCTTTGACAAGCAAGGTTTTAGACAGCAAGCTGATCGTTGTGGATGAGCTGAAGTTTGACGAGATCAAGACCAAGAACTTCGCTGCAGTAATGAGCAACTTAAATGTAAACAAGGGTCTGGTAGTTCTGGCAGAGAACGACGCCAATGTTGTAAAGTCTGCAAAGAATATCCCGACTGTAGATACCACTTTGGTAAACACCATCAACGTATATGACGTGATGAAGGCTAACACAGTAGTTCTTACCAAGGACGCTGTAGCAAAGATTGAGGAGGTGTACGCATAATGGCAGACATTAAATACTATGACGTAATCCTCAAACCGGTTATTACTGAAAAGAGTATGGCTGGCATGGGCGAAAAGAAATACACATTTTTAGTTCATACAGAAGCTAACAAGTCTCAGATCAAGGAAGCTGTTGAGAAGATGTTCGAAGGTGCAAAGGTTAAGAAAGTAAACACCATCAACATGGACGGCAAGAACAAGAGACGTGGTATGGTAGTTGGTAAGACTGCTAAGACCAAGAAAGCAATCGTTTGGCTGACAGAGGACAGCAAGGATATCGAGCTGTATCCCGGCCTGTAAGAAGCACAAAAGGAAGCTTGTGTGAAAGGTTCACAGGCATCCGGCTTCAGATTAATGTATGCGGCTAAGGGCCGCGCAAAGAATCCATGAAGAAAAGGAGATAAGACAATGGGAATTAAGACATATAGTCCCTATACACCTTCCAGAAGAAACATGACTGGTTCTGATTTCTCCGAGATCACAAAGAGCACTCCGGAGAAGAGCCTCTGCGTATCTCTGGCTAAGAATGCAGGTCGTAACAATCAGGGTAAGATCACTGTTAGACACCGCGGCGGCGGAAGCAGAAGAAAGTACAGAATCATCGATTTTAAGAGAAGAAAGGATGGCATTCCTGCTACTGTAATCGGTATCGAGTCCGATCCTAACAGAACTGCTAACATCGCTCTGATCTGCTATGCAGACGGTGAGAAAGCATATATCATTGCTCCCGAAGGACTGACCGATGGTATGAAGGTTATGAATGGTCCTGAGGCAGAAGTTAGAGTAGGTAACTGCTTACCTTTATCCGAGATCCCCGTTGGTACCCAGGTACACAACATTGAGTTATACCCCGGCAAGGGCGGACAGCTTGTTCGTTCCGCAGGTAACAGCGCACAGCTGATGGCAAAAGAAGGAAAGTACGCAACACTTCGTCTTCCTTCCGGTGAAATGAGAATGGTTCCTCTTGTATGCCGTGCAACAGTTGGTGTTGTAGGTAATGTAGATCACAGCCTTATCAATATCGGTAAAGCAGGACGCACACGTCACATGGGTATCCGCCCGACTGTTCGCGGTTCTGTAATGAACCCCAATGACCATCCTCACGGTGGTGGTGAAGGTAAGACCGGTATTGGACGTCCAGGTCCCAGCACACCTTGGGGCAAGCCTGCTCTGGGTCTGAAGACCAGAAAGCAGAAGAAAGCTTCCAATAAGCTGATCGTAAGAAGACGCGACGGTAGAGCAATCAAATAATTGAGGAGGAAAGACAATGGCTAGATCACTTAAAAAAGGACCTTTCGCAGATGAAAGTTTGCTGAAAAAAGTTGATGCTTTAAATGCGGCAGGACAGAAGCAGGTTATCAAGACCTGGTCCCGTCGTTCCACAATATTCCCTTCCTTCGTTGGACACACAATTGCAGTTCATGACGGAAGAAAGCACGTGCCTGTATATGTAACTGAAGATATGGTTGGTCACAAACTCGGCGAGTTCGTTGCTACCAGAACCTACAGAGGACATGGCAAGGACGAGAAGAAGTCCAAAGTAAGATAAGGAGGTTTTAATCATGGCAAAAGGACATAGATCCCAAATTAAGAGAGAAAGAAATGCGCAGAAAGATACAAGACCTTCAGCAAAGTTATCTTACGCTAGAGTGTCTGTTCAGAAAGCATGTTTCGTTTTGGATGCCATCAGAGGTAAGGATGTACAGTCTGCACTGGCTATCCTGGAATACAATCCCAGATACGCTTCCAGCGTGATCAAGAAATTATTACAGTCTGCGATTGCAAACGCTGAGAACAATAACGGTATGAACACTGAGAACCTTTATATTGCTGAATGTTACGCAAACAAAGGTCCTACAATGAAAAGAGTAAGACCCAGAGCGCAGGGCAGAGCTTACAGAATTGAGAAGCAGATGAGCCACATTACCGTTGTTCTGGATGAGAAGAAGTAAGGAGGAAAGAAAATGGGACAGAAAGTTAATCCTCACGGCCTTAGAGTCGGCGTAATTAAAGATTGGGATTCCAAATGGTACGCTGATGCTGAGTTCTCCGATTACCTGGTAGAAGACTACAACATCAGAAAGTTCCTGAAGAAGAAATTATACAGTGCCGGTGTTTCCAAGATCGAGATCGAGAGAGCATCTGACAGAGTGAAAGTTGTTATTTATACCGCAAAGCCCGGTGTTGTAATCGGTAAGGGCGGTAATGAAATCGAAGTAACCAAGAAGGAACTGTCCAAGCTGACAGATAAGAAGATCCTGGTTGATATCAAAGAGATCAAGAGACCGGACAGAGATGCTCAGCTGGTAGCAGAGAACATTGCTCTGCAGCTGGAGAACCGTGTTTCCTTCAGACGTGCAATGAAGTCCTGCATGGGCAGAACCATGAAGGCTGGCGCACTTGGTATCAAGACCTGCTGTTCCGGTCGTCTGGGTGGTGCAGATATCGCAAGAAGCGAATTCTACAGCGAGGGTACCATTCCTCTTCAGACCTTAAGAGCTGATATCGACTATGGTTTTGCAGAGGCAGATACCACCTATGGTAAAGTTGGCGTAAAAGTATGGGTTTATAAGGGCGAGATCCTTCCTACAAAGGGAGCGAAACCAGAAGGGAGCGATAAATAATGTTAATGCCTAAGAGAGTTAAGCGTCGTAAGCAGTTCCGTGGTACGATGGCTGGTAAAGCGTTAAGAGGAAATACACTTTCCTACTGTGAAGTTGGCTTGGTTGCAGCTGAGCCTGCATGGATTAAATCTAATCAGATTGAGGCAGCCCGTGTGGCTCTGACCCGTTATACACAGCGTACAGGTAAAGTTTGGATTAAGATTTTCCCTGACAAGCCTGTAACAGCAAAGCCTGCTGAAACTCGTATGGGTTCCGGTAAAGGTACTCTGGAGTACTGGGTAGCAGTAGTAAAGCCCGGTCGTGTACTCTTTGAGATCGGCGGCGTTCCCGAAGCAGATGCCCGTGAAGCATTACGTCTCGCTATGCATAAGCTTCCTTGTAAATGTAAAATCGTTTCTAAAGCAGATTTGGAAGGCGGTGTATCATAATGAAGACAAACAAGTTTGTAGAAGAATTAAAGACCAAATCCGAAGCAGAACTGGCTCAGGAATTAGTTGCTGCAAAGAAAGAACTTTTCAATTTGAGATTCCAGAACGCTACCAATCAGCTGGATAATACTGCAAGAATCAAAGAAGTTAGAAGAAACATTGCACGTATTCAGACTGTAATCACCGAGAAGGCAAGAGCTTAATCGGGGTAGCGGGCAAAGAAAGGAGACAGATCCGTGGAAAGGAATTTAAGAAAAACACGTACTGGTAAAGTAACCAGTAATAAGATGGATAAAACGATCGTTGTTGCTATCGAAGAGCATGTTAAGCATCCTCTGTACGGTAAGGTTGTAAAGAACACTTACAAGCTGAAAGCACATGATGAGAACAACGAGTGCAACATTGGTGATACCGTTAAGGTTATGGAAACAAGACCCCTCTCCAAAGATAAGAGATGGAGACTTGTGGAAATCGTAGAAAGAGTAAAATAATCGCCCGGGCATGTTTCAATATGCCTTGATTTGGAAGGAGAAATAGCATGATTCAGCAGGAAACCAGACTTAAAGTTGCTGATAATACCGGTGCAAAAGAACTGCTTTGTATCCGTGTTATGGGCGGCTCTACAAGAAGATATGCACAGATCGGCGACGTGATTGTTGCTTCTGTAAAAGATGCAACACCAGGCGGCGTTGTAAAAAAAGGTGACGTTGTAAAGGCAGTTGTTGTTCGTTCCGTTAAGGGTGCTCGTCGTAAAGACGGTTCTTATATCAAGTTTGACGAGAACGCTGCAGTTATTATCAAAGATGACAAGACTCCGAGAGGAACCCGTATCTTTGGACCGGTTGCAAGAGAGCTGCGTGAGAAACAGTTTATGAAGATTGTTTCCCTTGCTCCTGAAGTATTATAAGGAGGTGCCAAATGTCAACACTGAAAATCAAAAAGGGTGACACCGTTAAAGTGATCGCCGGCAAAGACAATAATAAAGAAGGAAAAGTTCTTTCTGTAGATGTGAAGAATGGCAAGGTTCTCGTAGAAGGTGTGAACATGATCACAAAGCACAGCAAACCTTCTCAGGCTAACCCCAACGGCGGTATCGTTCAGAAAGAAGCTCCCATCGACTTGTCCAACGTTATGTACGTTCACAAGGGAAAAGCTACCAGAGTTGGCTTCAAGGTTGAGGACGGTAAGAAAGTTCGTATCGCAAAATCAACCGGAGAAGTGATCGACTGATCGGTGGAAAGGAGAAGAGTTAAATGAGCAGACTGAAAGATTTATACAATGCAGAGATCATTGATGCAATGACCAAAAAGTTTGGCTACAAGAACGTAATGGAAGTTCCCAAGCTTGACAAAATTGTTGTAAATATGGGCGTTGGTGAAGCAAAAGAAAACGCTAAGGTTCTGGAAAGTGCTGTGAAGGATATGGAGACCATTACCGGTCAGAAAGCAGTTCTTACCAAAGCTAAAAAGTCCGTTGCTAACTTCAAGATTCGTGAAGGTATGGCTATCGGATGTAAGACCACACTGCGCGGTGAAAAGATGTATGAGTTCATGGATCGTCTTGTGAACCTGGCTTTACCTCGTGTACGTGACTTCAGAGG
>JAZSFW010000196.1:0-3206 GCA_045532445.1 Acetatifactor sp.
CTGGGCGGTTTGAATATTCCTGCCATCATTGGGACGATCATTACCACATTCCCAAGGCCCAGCGCTCCTTGCCGTTTCTGTGCCAATCAGAATCAGACCTACGGCAATGTACGTTTTTTGAATGCAGCAAGTAATTACAATCCTTTCCGTGTTTATATCAACGACCAGTTGTTTGTGTCCCAGCTGAATTTCTCAGAGGTGACCTCCTATGAGAAAGTGCCAAATGGATACCAGATCGTCACGGTAATGGGTGATAACCAGTATATCTACATTCAGAAGCCCATTATGATACCCAGAGATGGGTCCATAACAGTGGCCATCTGTAACACAGAAAATGGGTTGGATCTGTTTGTGGTATCTGACAGCTCCTGTACCAAGAGCAATTACCTGGCATGTTTAAGAGTCTGCAATCTGTCCTTTAACAGTGGACCTTTGAGTGTGGTGGTGGGAAATAATGATGTGCAGTTCATGAACGTAAACTATCAGGAAGTTACGAATTTCAGAGTCATCGCACCGTCCAACTATGTTTTCTACGTAGTCAATGGAAATCGGAATATTATCCTCTCCTCCAGCTTGAACGTGAGGGTGGATGTAAGCTATACCATGTATCTGTTTAATTGGAACATCTCTTCACCGGATGCGATCACCGTATTGATCGTGGAAGAACATTCATAACAGTTAAAATGCAGCAGGGTGCCGCACCGACAGCCGAAAAGTAAGGACTTAAGGCAGTTGGTGCGGCACCCATTTATCAACTTTCTGAATATTTTAAAAAGTTTTAGTGGAAATGTTGCGCGTTTCGAGTTATTATGATTATAGGGATCATTTACATAGCAGAAAGTAATGAAAAGACCATAGTATGACAGAAAGAAGAGGAAGGTTAGGATGAACTACAAGGAATTGTATCTTGCTGGTCAGATTGAATTTGAGACCATTGATGATTACAGTTATGAGTGGGGAATGAGTGAGGACGAGAGGACGCTGGCCCAGTATCTTGGGTTGAACGCAGAGGAAGAGGACGCCTGGATCAGCGTGGGGGAAGAGGCGCTGAAGGAGCTTTTGGATAAGCAGCGGCCTTGAGAATTGATAAAAAGGGAATGGATGCGTTTTATGAGGATTGAGAGAATTGATGATAAAACGATGAAATGCTTTCTCAGCAAAGAAGAGCTGGAAGAGTATGATATCAGTTATAAGGATTTTATAACCAGAAGTGAAAAGGCCATTGAAGTGATGGAAGAAATTATGGCGCAGGCTGAGGTAGAAGTGGGCTTCAGACCGCCGCAGTTTGCCTTTGAGCTGCAGATTATGGTGCTGCCGGATCAGAGCCTGGTGCTGATCGTCTCGGAGAAGAGCCCCGGAGAACTCCCTCATGTCAAGGACATGGCTGAGAGTCTCAACCGGATCAAGCAAGCCCTGGGGATCGGTGCGCAGGGTACTGAACTGCCGCCAGTTGAGAAAAAAGCGGAACCGCTTAAGGAAGGGAAAGAGCCGGCTGTCACATTTGCCGTTTTTGCTTTCCCTGCCATCAGGGATATTTGTAAATATGCGCAGATGCTGCCTGGTAATCTGCGGGTGAAAAGTGCTTTGTATGAAATGGATGGTGTCTTTTATCTGTTTCTGGAGAAAGGATCAGCTTCTTATGAGCGCTACAGCAGGGCGTGTATCCGGGCGTTGGAGTTTGGCAGTCTGTATACAGCAACAGAGAGCAATTTGGAATATATCAGAGAGCATGGGGATTGCCTGATCCCGGATCATGCAGTGAAGAAACTGCGGTTTTAGTGAGGAAAGAATATGATTTATACAGTAACCTTTAATCCGTCACTGGATTATTTTGTAACAATGGACAATTTTTCGCTGGGCAGGACTAACAGAACTGTCACAGAGAGTATGATGCCGGGTGGCAAGGGGATCAATGTATCCGCAGTGCTTCACAACCTGGGCGTTGACACCACTGCCTTGGGTTTTATTGCCGGGTTTACCGGGGAGGAAATCTTAAGAAAAACCATGGAAATGGGCTTTGGTTGTGAATTTATCCGCTTAAATGACGGGTATTCCAGGATTAATATGAAGCTGAAAGATTATGACGGAACCGAGATCAATGGAAAGGGGCCTGACATTACAGCGAAAGAATTGGAACAGCTGCTTACCAGACTGGACAGCCTTAAGGCGGGTGATGGTTTGGTGCTGGCGGGAAGTATCCCGGGAAGTATTCCGGCATCTATTTATCGGGATATTTGTGAGCGGCTGAGCGGCAAAGGGATCCTTTTTGTGGTAGATGCTACCGAAAAGCTGCTTTTAAATGTATTGGAATATCGTCCGTTTCTGATCAAGCCCAATCATCACGAGCTGGGTGAGATCTTTGGTGTGGAGCTTACCAGCCGGGAAGAAGTGGTGCCCTATGCAAAGAAGCTTAAAGAGAAAGGTGCCCGCAATGTGCTGGTGTCCATGTCTGATAAAGGGGCCGTGCTTGTGGCGGAAGACGGTCAGGTGTATATGCTTCCGGCGCCCCAGGGCAGGCTGATCAATGCCGTAGGTGCAGGAGATTCCATGGTAGCCGGTTTCCTGGCAGGCTGGATGCAGAGGCATGACTATGCACACGCATTCAGAATGGGTGTGGCAGCGGGAAGTGCCACCGCGTTTTCGGAGCTTTTGGCCACGGAGGAAGAAATCATAAGGGTTTATGAGACCATTGAGAAATAAAATTTGATTTTAGATTAACAAACGATAGTAAGGAGCTTATTTATGAAAAGCAGTACGATGAAACAGATTGCAAAAGAATTGGGGATTTCCGTTTCTACAGTTTCCAGAGCTCTGAACGGTAAGACTGTTGTAAAGGAAGATACCAGGCAGCTGGTTTTGGAGACTGCAAAAAAGTATTCCTACACGCCCAATGAGATTGCCCGTTCTTTACAGAAATCAACTACCCAGACCATAGCGGTGGTACTGCCGGATATATCGGAAGTGTTTTTTGGTACCATCGTAAAGGAAATCGACAGAGTGCTGGCACGTAAGGGATATATGTTGATCCTGGCAGATACCCATGAGAGGCGGGACAAGGAGCAGAAATATCTGGATATGCTTTATACCCGCAGAGTGGATGCGTTGGTGCTGGCTACAGTTGACTGTGAGGGTGTTTCGGTAGAGCGTTTTCTGACAAGCAAGACACCGGTGGTCTTTATTGATAACGTGCCGGAACTGGACGGCAT
>JAZSFW010000053.1:0-2824 GCA_045532445.1 Acetatifactor sp.
CTCCCCTTTTGCGGAAATGCTTCTTGACAGTGTTGGTCTTCGTCAGCGCGTTGGCTGGCCATACGTTTACTGCCGGTGTCTTCTGCCTTTTTCAAGATTTGGACTTCCAACAGATCCTGATGCAGCAATTGTCCCCCGAAACCTGCCGTTTTATGCCTGCGGCGCTCTCCTGTCTGATCACCTGGCTGCTTCTTAAGGGTGCCCAAAAAATCTATTCCATACCGACAGATCCTTCCCTTTGTCACCCCGCGCAGCAAACACTGATGTATACCATCAGCGGATGTTCTATGGTCATTTTCTTTCTGCTGTTTCCGGGAATGTGGATTACTACGGACCGCTTCCTTCTTTTTTCTTTTTGCATGATCCTCCTTGTTCTTTGTTTACTGAACAAATGGATCTATCATATTCTGGAAAAAGCAAACCAGGAAAACCGAGCTTCTTTTGAAGAAACATTGATCCGGCAGGAAAAAAACAGTCAGCTGCGAATCGATGAGCTGAAATTTCAATACGAAACCCTGCAGAAATCACGGCATGATTTCAAAAATGTCCTTTGTGTGATCCGCAGTCTGAATCACGAGCGCAAGCACGCCCAGATCGAGCACTATATTGCTTCCTGGCTGGAAGATCAGCAGGCCAATGCTGCTCTTATATCCACAGACGATGAATATCTCAATGCCATCATCAGTGCCAAAGCATCCGAAGCACGCAAACAGGACATTGATGTACATATGGTCCTTTCCTCCAAGAGACAATGTCCTGATTCTATTGCCCTTTGCAACATGCTGGGCAATATGTTTGACAATGCTATTACCGCTTGTCTGAAGCTGAAAGAGGGCCGGAAAATCACTCTGCGGATTTATGACGATGGCTCTGAGACTGTTTTTTGTATGAAAAACACCATTATTGCTCCTGTACTGGAGAACAATCCTGATCTGCAGACAGAGAAGACGAATTCCCGAAACCACGGCTACGGAACCCGGATTATCCGGGAAGTCGCGGAAAAACACAACGGCTTTGCCGACTTTTATGAAGAAGGAAACCTGTTTTGCTGCAATGTGGTATTGCATCTCTCACAGGAATCTGAGCCGGGCTGCTAATCTCATCTTCTTATCAAACTTGCCAGTTTTCGGCATCACTTGCCAGCCTTATTGACTTCATTTTCGTTTTCCCTTATTCTTTAGGTATAAGCTGCTACCCACAGCACTATAGAAAAAAGGAGGCATGTCTATTGTCCATTTACCTATTATTCGCCAAAAATGCCTTTCGACAGAATATGATATATCGGGCAAATTCCCTGATGTATATTTTCACTTCCATGCTGGGACTGCTGGTCCAGTTTAATATCTGGCAGGCCCTGTATACCAACCAAAACACTATGGAGCAGATCAGCTTACATCAAATGCTTACCTTCTGCGTCCTGCAGGATCTGTTACGTTGTTTTAACAGTAGTCTGGCATACAGACTGAGTGCCAAAATCCGTTCCGGAGAGATCGGCAGCGACTTTGTACGTCCCATCAATTTAAAGCTCTATCTGATTGCGGATAACCTGGGGGAGGCCGCCTATTATATCTGCTTTCAGGTGATTCCGGTTTCTATCATGACCTTGTTGTTCGGCGCTTTCACACCACCGGCCAGCCTGCTGCATGGTTTTACTTTTGTTCTTACTCTGATTCTGGGTATCACATTGCAGTATCTTTTCTCCTATCTCGTAGGACTGTTAGCCTTCTGGTTCAAAACCACTTCCTTTGTCAACTGGCTCATGGGCGCATTCATCACACTATTCGCAGGCAACATCGTTCCGCTATGGTTTTATCCTAACTTCCTGCGACGTATGGCAATGTGTCTCCCTTTTCGCTTTTTCTCTTTTGAACCGGTTTCCATTTATCTGGGACAGACAAATCCTAATGAATTTCTTCCCACTGTCTGTTTGCAGCTTTTCTGGATTATTGTTATTTATCTTTTGGGCAGACTCCTGTGGAGCCGCGCCGAAAAGCTGGTCATTGTACAAGGAGGTTAAGGGATGTATTATTTTGATTTATATAAAGAATTCATTAAAATTCACATCAAAACCGCTCTGGAATACCGGGCAAGTACGATTATCTTTGGTATTTCCCAGATGATCAGTTATCTGGCAGATTTTATCCTTCTGTGGATCATGGTATCCAAATTTCAGCAAATGGGCCAGTGGAATGCCTATGAGGTCATACTGATTTATGCCGCAAATCTTATGGGATATGCTATTTCCAGTGCTTTTTTGCACAATACCAGTACTACTTTTGTAGAAAAAATTCGTAGCGGAGAGTTCGATGGTGTGCTGACTAAGCCTACCAATCCCCTTCTCTATCTTTGTACCAGTGGTTTTAACCAGGGATATTGGTCTCACACTTTACTTTCTGCTCTGTTAATGGTCTTTTGCTTCGGGAAACTGGAAATCACTTTTCCTTTATCCAAATTCCTCTTCCTGGTGGTTACCATTTTAAGCAGCGCCTTGATCCAGGGCAGTATTCAGCTCATGACCATGGTCCCTACCTTCTGGACGGTGAAAAGTGATGCCATACTGGATCTGAAATGGCAGGCGTATAGATTTGTGAAGTACCCCATTTCCATCTACCACAAATCCGTACAGATCATACTGACCATAATTATCCCTTATGCCTTTATCAGCTTTTATCCTCTGCAGTATCTTCTGGGAAAAGAGGATTTTCTCCTGTTTCATCCCATCCTGCAGTTTCTGTCCCCCGCTGTGGGCATTCTCATGGCCGGCATAGCCTATAGTCTTTGGCTTTGGGGGTTAAAGCACTATAACAGTTCCGGTTCCTGACAG
>JAZSFW010000262.1:0-4427 GCA_045532445.1 Acetatifactor sp.
TTGTCACGGCCTTTGGCATGGATTGCGCGCATCACATGACTTTCCTCATATCCTCTTTCTATGCGCTCTCTGTACATGTTGCGCGTTTCAATGTCACGATAATCCCCAATTTCATACTGCACATTGGTCATTCCCAGCTCTTCGCCCTGGTAGATATAGGGTGTTCCCTGCATGCCGTGAAGCAAAAGTCCCAACATTTTAGCAGATTCAATGCGGTATTCTTTGTCATTTCCCCAACGAGAGACAATACGAGGAAGATCATGGTTATTCCAAAACAGACTGTTCCAGCCGCATTGGTACAGTCCAGTCTGCCAGGCAGACAAAACTTCTTTCAGCTTCCGAAAAGGCAACGGTGCCAGATCCCATTTATCCTTTCCTTCCTGCTGGTCAAGACCGATGTGCTCAAATTGAAAGACCATAGAAAACTCGCTGCCGTCCGGATTGCTGTAACGCCTTGCCCGCTCTATATTGGCTCCCCAGGCCTCGCCGACGGTGAGCAGGTCACTCTTTTGAAAGGTCTCGCGGCTAAGTTCTGTCAAAAAATCATGGAGTCTGGGACCGTTGATGGTAATCCCCTGATCCGGCTCCTTGGCAATCTGATCGATCACATCCAGGCGAAAACCGCCCACGCCTTTGTCCATCCACCATAGAATCATGTCATATATTTCTCTGCGAAGCCTTGGATTCTCCCAATTTAAGTCCGGCTGTTTTGCCGAAAACTGGTGAAAATAATACTGCCCAAGCTCCGGTACCCATTCCCACGCCGAGCCTCCAAAGATGCCTCGCATGTTATTTGGCGGATTCCCTTCTTCGCCGTCTCTCCACACATAATAATCATGGTAAGGGTTGTCCTTACTTTTTTTTGCCTCCAAAAACCAGCGATGCTCATCAGAGGAATGGTTCAGGACCAGATCCAGTATGATCCGGATATCGCGTTTTTTTGCCTCACGGATCAGATGCTCCATATCTTCCAGACTGCCGAACACGGGATCAATATCCTGATAATCAGAAATATCATAACCGTTGTCATCCTGAGGAGAACGACATACGGGAGAAAGCCAGATAGCGTTAATCCCCAAATCCTCCAGATAATCCAGTCTCTGTACAATACCGTTCAGATCTCCGATCCCATCTCCATTGCTGTCCTGAAAGCTGCGGGGATAGATCTGATAAACCACAGCCTTCTGCCACCACTTAAATTTATTTTCCATGAAAAAGCCCTCCGTCATCTCCTGCATTTATGGTTCTATTTTGCACCATTTCAAACCTCTTTATCCGAGGGCGCAAATAAACGCATTTGATCTACGAAGGGCGTGTGGTTTTATTTCTCTTTCACAGCAAAAATGAATACAAGTACGCTGATTAACAGCATGTACGGATAAAACAGATTCGGAATAATCTGGAATGCAGACACGGCACAGCCAAGCTCCGCGGCAACGGATACTGCCACCAGCATCTGGGCACCGTAAGGAATGATCCCCTGGAAGATACAGGAGAAGGTATCCAGTATGGAAGCTGCCTTTTTCGGAGAGATCTGATAATCCTCTGACATTTCCTTAGCAATGGGGTTGGCCATTACGATGGCTACTGTATTGTTCGCTGTAGCAATGTCCATGGCTCCTACCAGAAGACCCATGCCAATCTTACCGCCCTTGGTGCCTTTAAATACTTTCTTGATCAACTGTAACAGGGCGGCAAATCCACCGTATTCTTCGATCAAGGCGCAGATTGCGGATACCAGGATCGCCACCATGGAAGTCTCAAACATTCCGGATACGCCAGTACCCATATTGTAAAGCAAATCCGTTGCCAGCGTAGCTCCTGTAGCAAGCATGATTACAGAGCCGCATATAATACCGATCAGCAACACCACAAAAACATTAATACCGATGATACCGCCGACCAAAACTACCAGATAAGGAATGATCTGCACAAGATTGTAATCCTTGATTACCGCTTCCCCCACATCAGATCCCAGGGACTTTACGATGACTATGATCATGGTTGCAATAGCTGCCGGCAAGGCAATGCCAAAGTTTTCTCTGAACTTATCCTTCATGGCACAGCCTTGACCATTACATGCCGCAATGGTGGTGTCCGATATAAAGGACAGATTGTCACCAAACATGGCTCCTCCTACCACTGCACCCACACAAAAAGCTACGCCAAAACCGGAACTGTTTGCCACCGCCACCGCAATTGGTGTGATCAGCGTGATGGTTCCCACAGAAGTGCCCATTGCCAGAGACACAAAAGCACTTACCACAAACAGTACCAGCACAGCAAACCTGGCCGGTATAAAGGAAAGCATAAAGTAGGCTACGCTTTCTGCACTGCTTCTTCCCACTACTCCCACAAAAATGCCTGCTGCCATGAAAATAAGAACCATGGTGATGATATTCTTGTCACCAACACCTTTAGCCATTATGCCAAGCTTCTCATCAAAGCCAAGCTTCTTATTCTGTAAGCATGCCACCAGAAGTGCCACCATAAAGACCACCACGATAGGGATCTTATAAAATCCCATGGGAATCTTCAAGGCATATTCAAAGACAATACCAAGTCCCAGATACAAGGCCAAAAATACCAATATGGGGATCAATGCTTTAAAATTTGCTTTTTTCATACGTACCTCCAAAGTAAAATATTATCCTAAGTTTACCACATGTTTTCTTTTTCCTCAACCTCTTTCAATCAAAATAAGGGCAACCTGCAACTTTTGCCGCACATTGCCCTTATTTCTGCTTTCTTCTTTATCAATACTTACTTTACAAGTACTTACGCAGATCTTTACACAACTGTTCTTCAATGGAAACTAATTTTTCGCAGATACCTTTCGAGGTCTCATCTGCATTTTTGTACTGGTTGAGATACCGGTTAAGAGACTTGACACCCATATTACAGCCATCGGTGATCAAATCTGCCACCACAGCATCACTGCCGTTCATGCTCATTTTCATATTGGTCTTCATCCAGGACATCCCTTTGGCCATAGGGTTGGGATCCTTTTCATCCGTATCGTGCTGGTTCAGCAAAGCGTGAATCTCATTTCCCAGCTTGGAGTGATGATCTTTACTCTCATTTAAAAGCTGCTTCATTCCCTCGTCTTTTACATTGTCCAGCACATCGTCGATAGATGTAACCGCCATCTTGGAGCCTGCATCACATTCTCTTAAGAGTTTTTCTGTATCTGAATATTCCATGGTTTCTATCCTTTCTTTTTTTCTTAGTATGGCTCGAAACCCAATAGAATATGCAGACGCGGGATGCAATCATCTGCTACATTTTTTTCAAAATTCCAATCAACACATACCTTGCCTCATCATAATCATAGGTACAGGTAGAAAAAGTAATCAGCTTATCCTCCGAAGAAATAGAAGCATTGGTCTTAAAATTTGATTTTTTCATGATCTCATCCACCAATTTGTCCTTATCCTCAGCAGTCTGCGGAATGCTGTAAATGACAGAAGAGGTGTCCGTTACAAATCCAGAGATCAGTTCAATCTTGTAATCTCCCTCCGGCGTCAACAAATACCAGATTGGATGCTTATCATAGTATTCCTGATCACGATAATCTGTAATGGTGCCGAACATGGTATTGTTCTTCATATTGTGTCCATAGATCAAAGTGTTCCAGTCAGAGAAATCCTCTTTGTTGGTGCACTCCATAAACAAGGTGCCGGCGCGGTTGTAAGAACCATTTAACAGCCTGTGCAAATAGTAATCGTTGTCCTGAGCCTGGGCAACCGGATAATTGATCATGGTATCTTTGCAATACAGCCATGCTTTTACATCTTTGTTGTTTATAAGCAACCGTTCAAAATCCACTTCTATGGGTACGCCTTCTTCTATGGAGGCTGCGGAATTCTCTTCCTCAGCGACGGATTGAGAGGGCTGCGAAGCAGAGGAATCGTTTGGCTGCTTTTTTAAGGGTTCTTTTTCAGAGGGTTCCTTGATCACTACTACCTCCTGAGTAATCTCATCCAGAAGCTTCCAGCTGGCAATGCTTTCCTTCAGGTACATTGCAAGATGGTAGACAGAATAGAGGAGAATGGCTGACAGGAGGACGATGGCCAGGATGTAGGAGATGGTCAGGGACGATTTATTATTAGTTTGTCTTTTATTCGTTTGTTTTTTATTCATTTGAAGGGGCTCCTTTTTGTGGGGGCTTTGCGGGGGACGGGCAGAGGGGGGAAAACCAGGGTTTTTCCCGCTCGCTTCGCTCGTCAAATGTCTGAGAAAAGATTCGCTCGAGCAAGCTCGGCGAATGTTTTCTCAGTCACTTGACTCTGCCCTGTACGAACATTATACCCCATCCTTTCTCAAAAAACAACAGTTGCTTGAATAATTGATTAAGACCACTGATTAAGATAGCTGGTCTCGCAATGAATGTTGAGTCCGCCCTTCTCATAAACTTGTGCTGTAGG
>JAZSFW010000143.1:0-2004 GCA_045532445.1 Acetatifactor sp.
ATGTCACAGTCCCGGGGCACTTCGATATCCATATAATAATAACCTACAATTTCTCTTCCCAGATCGATCAATGCAAAATTGCCCTCCAGGTCCACACCCTCTGCACTGGGCAGAACAGGACGCAAGACAGGCGCCTGGGCCACAATGGGAGCAGCCTGCATCCGCTGGGCAATGGTCCCCTCTATTTGGGCATCCACAAAACGGCCTTTTGCAGTCAGCTTGGCCTGATAAGGCTCATCAATGATCATTTTACGAATGGGGCGCTCATGCAGTGGCCAATCATGTTCCCGCACCACAGCATTTTCCCAATCCGCCTCTTCTGCAGTCGCATCATAGCGGAAGGAATAGGTGATCTGACCTGAGATCCACTCCACACCTTCGGAAGCGTAGTGGGTGTTGCGTCTGCACTTTACGTGGGTATCGCTGGATGCCACCAACTTTTCGCCGTCATAAATCTCAAAAATCAATCCACCGGGGGCAGGTCTGATGGTACTGCTGCTGTCACCCTGACAATATGCCATGATCTGCATGGTATTGACCCCCGCCTGTACCGGCAGAGCCACCTTGTCATAAACCTTATAAAAAGTATAATCCTGGAACTGATCAGTCTCCACAAATGCTCCGTTTAAATAGATGGCATAATGAGACTGGGCACTTAAGTAAATCTCATAAGTATCTGCTTTTTCTGCGGTAAATTCTGTCAGGAAATCCACGGTCTCATTGACACCGCAGGCGCTCTCCTGCCAGATCCATTCTGCTGTCTGGAATAAATTTTTCATTTTCTGCCTCCTGTTATGTAGGATGTTCATGCTGTCTCAAGTATACCTTACACTGCAGCTTTTTTTCAATACATTTTCACCATTCTGACTATTTTTATCCAAATATCAACACCTCATTTCACCTGTACTTTGCGGTCTATTTCAGCCCTGTTTTCCCGAAATAAATTTCAAGCAATATTTCCCTGAAACCATATTGCCCGCGTTGAAAAAAAATTATATAATGGATATTAAGAAAATATCCGGCGCATTTTCCCCGGAAATGTCCGTTTGAAAATTTCAAAAGATGGAGAATCAAAACATGAGTAAAAAAGAATGGATCAAAGAATTGGGTGTCATGACCTTTGCCGTAGCCATCCTGGCTGTAGCAGTATTTTTCTTCCTGGTGCCCAGCCAGACAGCCGTAAGCAGCATTTCCGGTCTGGCAATCGTACTTTCAAACTTAATGCCCCTGTCGGTATCAGTGATCACTTTCATCCTGAACATGGGACTTTTGGTCATTGGTTTCCTGCTGTGCGGACCGGAATTCGGTTTTAAGACTATCTACACTTCCATCCTGCTGCCGGTATTCTTAGGCATCCTGGAGATTGTCTTCCCCAACAACCAGTCAATGACCGGCGATCCGGCCATTGATGTAGTCGCATACATATTGGTGGTAAGTGTAGGCTTGAGCATCCTCTTTAATATGAACGCCTCTTCCGGTGGTCTGGATATTGTGGCCAAGATCCTGAACAAGTACCTGCGCATGGATCTGGGCCAGGCAATGTCGGTTTCAGGCATGCTGGTGGCACTGTCATCTGCACTGTGCTACGATAAAAAAACGGTGGTGCTCAGCGTTATCGGCACTTATCTTGGGGGAATGGTGGTTGACCACTTTATTTTCGGCATTAACCTAAAGCGCAGGGTGTGCATAATTTCCCCCAGGGCAGACGAAATAATCGACTTTATACTCCACAGCCTGCACAGCGGCGCGACCATCTACGAGGGCATTGGCGCCTACGATAAAAAGGTGCATAAAGAGATAATCACAATCGTAGACAAGCAGGAATACAGAAAGCTGATGGATTACATGAAAAAGACAGACCCAAAAGCGTTTATGACGGTGTACTCGGTAAGCGAGATAAACTATCAGCCCAAGAAACATTAACCCATACAAACAGAATAACAGGATTAGGGGCAGTGGAATAAGAAAACACCGCCCCTTTTCAAAACCTGTTATTTTTAGTTG
>JAZSFW010000138.1:0-7475 GCA_045532445.1 Acetatifactor sp.
TGCACTAAGTATCTCTAATATCCTCGCAAATGCTAAACAAACACAACCTCAGCCCTATCCTTCTCCCTCAGAAAACCACCCGCCGAGAGGCTTCAAATTTCCTGCAATAAGAGTCAAGAAAAATTAGTTGAGTATTAGAGAATTAATCTCGTTAAGGGTGACTTGGTCGTGGTAGTTGGACTCGTAATCGGCACTATGCAGGTAGTAGGCTTTGTATAAAAGGGTGTCTTCGGAGAAGACGTATAGGTAGGCGCTGCTTTTGTAAATGGATTCTTCACAGAGGAGCGCAAGTTTCTCGTCCTGGTAATTTAAATCGTAGTGCAGCGGACTTTCTGAGGAATATTGTAGTTGGGAACCTGCACCGAGAGTGCCGCTGATTTTCTTTTGAAAATTGCCATTGGTTTCTTTTATCAGATAGTGGAAGGTTCCGTCGGTAAGGAGAACAAAGAGAGCGTCATCCAGCTGATCCATCTGTTTTATAGTGGCTTTGCCCGATAAATCTGCAAGGGCTAAGCTTTGCAGTTCCTCCATGGAAGCAGCATCCACTACCCGAAGAACCATTTGTTCTTTTTCGCGGGTCAGAATGTATAGGTGCTCCTGGTTCTCATCTATCTGTAGTTCAAGAACCCAGCAATCTTCGGAGGGCAGGGAAAAAACTTTTTGTATGTCAGAAGCCATTACTTTTACTCTGTTTTCTTCCACTGTTTGCAGGGGCAGAAAAAGTATGCCATTACCTGGTTTTGACTTGAGATTGATCATATTTCCCTGATCATCCACGCAGTGAAAGGCAAAGAAAATACCGTCCTTGGTTTTGCAGCTGCTACTTATAAAATGATATGGTGCTCCATCTGATGCGGTTTCAATGCGAACAGTGCTAATTTTCCATCCCTCTTTTGGGGCAACAGTGATCTCTAGCTCATGCTCATCAGGAACCTCAATCCCCAAAAATTCATCGATATAATTATCCTCCACATCCCATATTTGACTTTCTTTGGTATATACGTCTATCCATAGATTGTTGTAATACTCATAATAATCAGAGACTTTTACCACTTCCGTGTAAGGCATCTCTCCCACTGCTCTTTTTGCCACATCTATTACTGCCTTCTTATAAGGAATAGCGAAAGCATCATCCACCACAATGTCGTTATACATAAAAGTACCACTCTCAAAATGCAGTTCTACCTCTCCTTGCGCATGTGTAAAAGGTTCGTAACGGCGAGAGCGGGAAGCCCCCGGTTTCCAATCAGCCCGAAAAACGGTTTCTGTATCCACTAAACCTTCCTTCACTCCCGCAACAGTGACCTTCGTATCCCAATAAAGCTGGTCTGCCCAATTAGTATGGATCTGAAAGGAAATCCCTTCCGCTTCCGTTACATCCCCTTCCAGGGTCTGTGCGTAAATCTGCACAGCTTCTTTCTGTTTTCGAATTTCTGTGATCCCCCATATTGCCCCTATCAACAAACCAAGGGCTATGATCATTGAAAAAAACAAACTTTTCTTCATAGGTCACCTCCCATCCTACATGAAGTCCTTAAGCGCCTTGCTGGCGCGGTCTGACCGGTAGCCGTAAGTTTCTTTGATGTAGGATACCAGTGTTTCACCGGTTTCCTCCAACTGTAGGATGCTCTGATCTCCGATCACTTCTCCGTGGCGGATCAAGATGGCCCTTCCCACAAAGGCTTCCACTTCCTCAATCAAATGAGTAGAAAGAATGACGGTCTCCTCCGGCTCCAGAATTCCTAACAGTACTTTATAAAAATCTTCCCGGTTAAAAATATCGTTTCCCGCAAAAGGTTCATCCATCAGAATGTAATCAGCTCCCTGGCTAAGAGCCAGGATCACTTCAAACTGATTTTTCTGCCCTGTGGAAAAATTCTTAAGCGCCTGATGCTTTGGCAATTCAAAGAAATCCATCAGTCCGTAAAAACGTTTCAGCCGAAATCCCGGGAAATGCATCTGATAAAAAGCCCGATGGCTTTCCGGGGACAGATTCGGAAAAAAAGAATGTTCACAGGTAGCAAAGGAAATTTTCTCAATATTTTCATGGCTGATCTTCTCACCGTCCAGCGTAATTTCCCCTTTGTAAGCAACAAAGTTCAGAATACACTGAAACAAGGTTGACTTGCCGGCTCCGTTCTCGCCAAAAAGACCAACGATCTCTCCTCTTGGAATCTGTAAATTCACATTTTTTAATGCCTGAATCCTGCCTAACTTTGTATGATAATATTTGTCTAAGTTTTTAATCTCCAGCATAATACCCTCCTTATGACCCTCACATATTTAAGGAAATACAACACGCTTTTTTCATGGCAGACACACGGATGGTGTCACGCAAAGATAGATTCCATAATAAAGCATCCAAAGCAACCCGTAAGTCAACGCCAATCCAAGGATAAAGCTCACCGGTCCGGCTACACAGGTTTTCCACAAAAACCTTCCTCCTGGAATTCTTTTTGCCAGAAAAATGCTCTTGCTGCCCTGAAAATAATACAGGTAATGCACCAACATAACAAACAGGGCAACAACCATAAGCAACGCAAATCCCATCAAACTACTGCCAAGCATCTCTTCATAAGGCATCATTTTGGCCTCCGGACGAAGGATATGCTCCACGCTTCGGTTATAATAAAACAAACCATGATATTCATCAATAAGTCTCCCAAAGAAAAACAGACTATGCACAAAAGCCAATCCATAGAAAACTGTCATTCGGGTACACTCAGCCCTCCAATCATATCCGGGCGGAAACCAATCACCGATATCTCTCATATCATACCTCCCTCTTACCGAGTATAGAGTAAATCATAGCAGCTATGGTGATCATGCTGACCAGGACACCAAAGACTGTCAATTGCAATATGTCTCCAGCAGCAAACAGCACCGCTATAAAAATCAGGATCTCTCCTACCACACTGCATGCATTACGCTTTGCAGAAAAGCCCATATAGCCAATGTAGGCAGTTCCGATTCCCAAAACACTCAGATAACAAATAAGCCGAAGGAATCCCACTCCATCTGATAAGGGGAGTAAACCATGCAAGAAACCATCCCTGTAAAATATCAATAACAATGCCTGGGGAGCTCTTCCCATACCTACTTTCATCTGATACAGCTGATGCATCCACAACACCAAAAGAATCTGTACTGCAACTAAAACCAAATAAATTATAATATGATAAGTGCAAGAAAGAGCAAACACCTTTCTTTCGGATATCCTTAGTCTCCAAAGGCAAAATTTTGTTTTCGATTTTCCTCGTTCACTGGAGGACCAGATAAAAACAAGGCTGATCAACACGACAGCTGCCGCAAATATCCATCTTGCATGGCACTGACTGACCATTTCGCTAAAAGTTACAGTCAACCGTTCCCCCATTATCCCATCTATTTGGGATAGTGACACGGGTGAATTCCATCCTTCCCTCTCCTTTATGATTTTTCGAAGGACAAGAATGTAGTCGACCGTCTGAGTCAACGTCATCAATATCATAATACCACATACCTTGTATATAGAACTTCTGACCTCAAGTGCCAGTACTGATAAATACTTTTTCATACACACCCTCCTATCCTTCCTCACTCCAAACTTGCCGTGCTATCTGAAAAGCCATTTCCTGACTTACCCCCATTTGCTTCATAGCCTGCACCCAGTTTAAAGTGTCTTGTTTCAACAGCATCAGCCGGATCTGCTCTTTCTGCTCTTCATTCACCTCTACACAACTCTTTGCCCCTGTCCTGGAGCGGATGATCCCCTCTTCCTCCAAAAGATGATAAGCTTTTTGGATCGTATTAGGATTCACTCCCAAAAGCGCAGACAAGGCCCTGCGAGAGATCATCTCATCGCCATTTGCAATGGCTCCTGACACAATGCCCCGTTTCACATATCGAATAATCTGCATATAGATTGGACTGTCATCCTCCAGGATAAAATCATCAAAAGAAATCATCTTTCACCTTCCTGTCTTTATTACAAAAGTGTATTGGTTGTATAATACACTTCCCTTAACTGTATTATACAACCATTAGACTTTTGTGTCAATCTTTTTTCATAATAATCAGAAATCCTTGTCACCAAAGACTTGTAATACCTAGTACCCAAAAGAGCCGCCATGCTTTCTGCACAGCGGCTCAACCTCATTATCTAAAATTACATTTCTTTTGCCAGACGAGCTGTCTCTCTTGCAATTGCAAGTTCCTCATTGGTGGGAATCACCATAACCTTGGTAGCACAGCCCGGAACGGTGATCTCCAGGTCTTTGCCTCTCTTCTGGTTAGCTTCCTCATCCAGTTTGATACCAAGATATCCCAGATAATCACAAACCATGGTTCTTACGATAGGACCATTCTCACCTACACCAGCAGTGAAGCAGATCACATCTACGCCATTCATGGCTGCTGCATAGGCACCAATGTATTTTACAACACGGTAGCAGAACGTCTTCATGGCGCGGATCGCATTCTCATCATTCCTTGCAAGACCGTCTTCCAGATCACGGAAATCGGAGGAAAGATTGTCAGACAAGCCCAAAACGCCAGACTTCTTGTTCAGAATTGCCATCACTTCATCAATGCTCTTGTTCTCTTTGTGTGCAATAAACTCGATGATTGCAGGATCAATATCACCGCTTCGAGTACCCATGATCAGACCTTCCAACGGGGTCATACCCATGGAGGTATCCACGCACTTACCATTCTTTACAGCTGATACGCTGGCACCATTGCCCAGGTGACAAACGATGATCTTCAGATCTTCATAATTGGCTCCCAGAACTTCAGCGGCTCTCTTAGACACATAGGAATGACTGGTACCATGGAAACCATATCTTCTGATCTTATACTTCTCATAATACTCATAAGGAATACCATACATATAAGCTTCCTCAGGCATGGTCTGATGGAAAGCAGTGTCAAATACACCGATCATCGGGGTGTTAGGCATCAAAGTCTTACATGCATTTACACCAATCAGGTTAGCAGGATTGTGCAGGGGTGCCAGATCATTACACTCTTCCACCGCTGCGATCACTTCGTCTGTGATCACCACAGAACCGGAGAACTTCTCTCCACCGTGAACCATACGATGACCGATTGCACCGATCTCATCCAGGCTCTTCACTACGCCGGTCTTTTCATTGGTCAGGGCTTCCAGAACCAGACGGATCGCATCAGTATGGTCAGCCATGGGTGTCACCGTTGTCTCCTTCTCGCCGCCTGCAGGGGTGTAAACGATCTTGCTGCCATCGATTCCGATACGCTCGCAAAGACCTTTTGCGATACACTGCTCAGACTCGGAATTGATCAGCTGGAACTTTAAAGAAGAACTGCCGCAATTGATAACCAAAATATTCATAATACATTCACCTTCCTATATTCTCAATTTATATAGAGATGATATCACTCATCTTTTTCAATATCATTATACACAAATCAAAAGATAATATCAATATGGTCAAACCATTTTTTGCATTCTATCTATGCCGCTTTCATAATGGTGTTCTTTTTATGTACTCTGCGACCCAACACAAAAATTAAGATGAAAAGAATACCCAAGCCGGCGATCACACCAGTGCCTTTCAGCATTTGATTGGTTAATACGGACAATACAGAATCCAGTATGATCCCTGCCTCAGGAACCGCTTCGTTTATGAAAGAAGCCCCATAATTTCTAATAAATAAGGCAGCTGCCAAAATTAACGCTGCTGGCAAACAATACCCCACGCCAAGCCACATAAAGCCCTTGAAGCGTACAAATCTGCACAAAACAATAAGCAAGGACAATACTGCTATCGCACCGATTAAGGCTTTTAGCAGGATTCCTTCCCGCAGAACTCTTACAGCCATAATTACGGATGCATCCATTCCCAAATCCTCCGGTGACGGCAACATCTCAATCATTTCCTCAGCCTCATCCCCTAGCATCTGACTTACCATCTTCACCAGAGTCTCTTCCGGCAATGAATCATCCACTCCTATGTAGGATTTTATAATGGGAAGCAACTCATCCATATGGGTATTTATAAGCTTCTTAAATGTGTCCGGCGTCAACTTCTTCTGTACATTCTCATCATCCAATACTGCAAAGAAGTCTTCCACATACATTGCCATCAGTTCCTCCATAAACTGTGTCTCCATCAGTTCATTGAGCAACTCTCCCTCAAAACCATTCTCTTCTATGGATCCTTTGATCACTTCCGTGAAATCAATACCATTCACCACCTGTTGCAAGTTCTTGGCCTGCAGGAAAGAGCCACTTGCCGAAACCATCGGTGTAACGACCAGCATTACCATAAGAACAAAACTCAAGATGACTGCCAGCAGTATTCCCAGGGTATTACCTATTCATTTTATAACCTTCACTATCATCCCTCCTAAGATTCTTAGTTTCTTTTATTAGCAGTGTAACCCACCACAATCAATTTGTCAATTCATTGTGATGGGTTACATTTATTCTGAGCGCAAAGAATTACACGTCTTATTTCTGATACACAGACTACCTTGCCCACATATCCACAAGCTCTTCCTTGGAATAATCTGCAGCATCCACATTTAGATCCCCTATATACTTGCACGCCTCCGAAAGAACATCCGCATATTTTCCATAAACGCCGGAAACATGATGGATATAAGGACCTTCCACAAGCTTTCGCTCCCACCTAGGCCAATCCTTCGTTTTGATCCAGGTGTAGCTTCCTCCGGTATAGGGACCATCAATGGCCTCTGCTTCGCCGATAAAGAGAGAATATTCCCCATGGTCACCGTCAAAGCGGGCGATTGTAACATCTCCGTTTTGAATCTGCCACATACAGGTTCCAAATTTATCAGAAGGATTGATCCAGTAGGTTCCGGCGTAGGCCTTCTCCTTATCCTTCGCCATGGAGTAGGGGAAATTTCCGCAATGCCACAATAGCTCGGTGTTCTCTTCCTGATGGTGACGTACTGTAAGATCTGCAAAGAACTGCGGTCTAACATTCATCGTTGCCGCCTGGGTCATAACAGCCGTGATCGCACCGTGAATATCGGTTTCACATACAACCGGAATCCCTTCATCTGTAAGAAGCGCATTGGCAAGACAGGGAACAATGTGGGTAACTTCCTGAAGCGCAGTCCAGCACTGTACTGCCACTGCACGACAGCGATACTTTTGGGCTAGATTCTTCATGGCGATCTTTAAAGCACAAATCTTGATAACCGCTTCCTCTTTTGCATTCGGGCTGATGTTTTCCTTCACATATTTTACAGTCTTACGAAGTTCTTCTCCATCCTCTGCAATGATTCTGTCCATTTCAAAAGTAACATCCGGAATCGTTACCGGATAAACATGAATATTAAACTTTTCAAGCAGCTCACCTTCATTGCACATAACCGTTCCAAAGGGTTCCGGTCTTGTGGAAATCTGAAGAATATTTAAATTTTTCACCATCTTTACCACATTTGCCACTGCAAGAAACTTTTGAAATTTTTCATCAAAATAATCA
>JAZSFW010000266.1:0-5753 GCA_045532445.1 Acetatifactor sp.
TTAGCAGGACCTTTGACCAAGAGATAATCAGAAGAGACTGAAAATATGTTTACAAAACCTCAGAAATCGCGTATTTTGATATGCTCCTCATATGATAGTTTTTGGATATTTCCATTGTCTACCATATGGGGAGCATATCATAAATGAGGTTTCTCAAGAATTGGCAGAATATAAGTCGGTGCGCAATAGGATGTATGTTACGGAACTAGAACAGGAGAATGACTGGTTGAGAGGGAAGCTTGAGAAGTATGATGCTATGATTGAGAAGAATAATCTGAGAAGATTTTTTGAACGGCAGAAGAAAAAAACTTTGGACAGAGAAAATCGTTAATACAGGGAAAGAATGAGCGTGGGACAATTGTTCCACGCTCAATTAATTATAAAAATAAATACAAGTAATAAATAAGAGCTACGGAGTGTTTCCAGATGTAAGAATTTGTGATAAGATGAACTTGACTGATAAACTCTGAATTTATCTAACTGATAAAAAATAGAATAGATGAAAATACATAAAGATAAAATGGATTGGTGCAGGCAAGCCTATTCCTGCTGTTGGAAGTAATCTGACAGTCCTTTATGTCTGAAAACTGAGTAAAGCATAAGTTCTCTAAGGTCACTTGTAAAAGTTAATTCCACTTTGTAAGACTAAGTTCCACCTTGTAGGAGTAAATTCTATCTGGTGGAGCTTTTTTTACTATAAAAGGGTGGAAAAGATGGAGATTTAGTATTATAATTAGCCAAAGGCCTGAATAACACGCATAAAGGTGAGAAGTCGAATTCACGGAGTCTTGCTAGGAGTTGGTGAATTCCACCCCTTGGAGAGGATATATGGGGCTCATCCAGCAGCGTAAAACTCCGGCCTTTTTATTAAGGTTAAATTCTGCTTACTTCAAAAGTTCAGGCTTTAATACGATATCATTTGAGCTGATCAGCTGAACACCTAATAAATCCAGAATGCGTTTGCTATAGTAAAATTCAAACATTGCATAAGGTGATTTGTCACCAAGCTCCGGTCTCGAATAGGAATTGATATGATTCATCATAAGGTCAATCTTATCCTGACTGTATTTGCTCATGTCAACACCCTTAGGGATAACTCTTCTTATGAACTCATGATTATTCTCACAGGCACCTTTTTGCCCTGGTGAGGAGGGATTGCAGTAAAATACATAGGATCTGCGGTTTCCGTTCTTATCGAATTCGAGAGCTTCCGGATTTGAGAACTCTGTGCCGTTGTCTGCCAGCAAAACAGGAAACAGTTTTCTGTAAGTGTCGGGGCCAAGGGATTCATACAACTGATTAAAAATATCAATGACAGACTGGGAAGTATTAGATTCCCTATAAAAAGCAAGCTGAAGCTTTGGCAAAACAAAGTGTACGGTAAGAAGTACCGGACCTCCCTTCACTCCCTCAACGGAATCCAGTTCCACTACTGGTAATGAAGGATTGATTTTCTGAAATTCCTTAAAGTCATCATAAGTACGACCGATACGGCATTTCTTATCCACTTTAGGTTCGACCGATTTTTTCTTGCGGGGTCTGAAGCGTACTACACGTGGCATATCAATGTTGCGTGCATCAAAAAGATTGTTGTTGATGTAAACATATGCTGTTTTTTCACAGCAGGAAATGCTGTCAGCATTATTGACCATGATATGATGCAGGGACTGACCATTCTTTAACAGAGGACTGATCACAGAATTCAGTTGCCTGAGTTCATCTTCTGTGAGGTTAAAGCCGGATCTGGACTCGCTGCGAATCTCTATGTACTCCATATGTGCTTTGTGAGCATTGTACATATGCTTTTCCAAAGTGCAGTTGTGCTTCTGCGGGCATCCATTGCAAACATAGGGAGGTTTAGAGAGAAGAGTGCATATCTCTTTCTCATATCGTTCACAAACAGAGGTACATTTACCACAGGTGCTGCAATGGCGGTTATTGTTGCAGGGACTGCAGAGGTGATAATTAACCGTACACTTTCTGCGATGGATGCAATCATTGAATGGCCTGCAGGGAGCCCCTTTCTTTTCAAAGACCATGTGGCCTTTAATCTCTTTAGCGATGGTGGTGCAGTCCTTTCCAAGAAGCGAGCCAATAGATTTGAAGCTCATTCGTTCTTCCAATGAATGCTGGATAGTATATCTGTCATCAAGGGTTAAATGTTTATTCTTATTCATAAATACTCCTGTTCCGGCCGGAGCAGTGATATGGATGAATAAGAATATAATAACATTAGGAGTAACTTAATTCCACATTTATATTAGGAGTAAGTAAATTCTATGTGTCTGATAAAAGGGGTGGAATTAACTTTTACAAATGAGTATAAGTTCTCTAATTATAAAAGTTCAAAATTGTATCTTGTAAAAAAAGTCTATTTATGGTATTATATATGGGAATTAAATATCGATATGAGAAGATGCGGTTTGAAAAGTTGTGAGCTGAGTAGATGAAAAAGGGAATCCGGTTTGAATCCGGAACAACCGCCATTACTGTATTTGACAAGATAAGGAGCATAGAGATGCCATTGGAATTCGTATTCTGAGAAGGGATTGCTCCTTGTGTGGATCATTTCCACTACATCATAAGTCAGGTAACCTGCCGTGTCTTTTTAGGTTCAACATAACTTTGGTGAGAAGAGTGCAACCGATTTATCGCCGCATCGCGGCTTTGGTTTGCCTCTTTTTTTAATACACAAAACCAAAGTCTTGTTTTTCTATGCTATGTTGTTGTAAGTCCGTTGTACTCTTTTAACCTGATTGGTTGAAAGGGTATTTTTGTTTTGTAAAGGAGGGATGATAAGTGACATTAGATGAGAAAAAGTCCTGGGCGGAAGAACTTTTACGTCAAAAAAACGAAGAACTTGGAAGAGTGCCGCGAAAAGAAGATTTTGATGAACCTACTAGGTCACGAATCAAAGCCTACCTGGGACCTTGGCCAAGAGCATTAGAAGCTGCCGGATTAAAGGAGGCAAGGGTAATTCCGGAAAAACCTAAAAAAAGAAAACGAAAATCCGGAGATACAAAACAAAGTAGAAGCGATTCAATCAATAAGGAGACTTTAGGATGAGAAAAAGATTTTTGAGCATGTTGCTCGCTTGGGTCATGGTGTTAACGATGATACCTATGACAGTATTTGCAACAGAAAGTGACAATGTTTATATTTCTGTAAGTTACGACGATAAATACACAAATGATAAGGATGGGAATCCAATTGCCTATATTCCTGTTTCATTTGAAACATTATCCCGCATTGATCTGAACGAGTATGGATTAGAAGAGTATTTATATGATGAAGATGGTGATGGAACTTATGAAATCACAGCATTACAGCTTATTATCTATGCACACGAAAAGCTTTACGGAGGTGACTTTAGTGAAGTAACCATTACGGGAGGTCCCGGAAGTTCTTATTTTGCAGGTGGACTTTTTGGTCGAGACGAAAATCTTAATTACTATCTGAATGGCCAATATCCTCTTGCCGGTGCCGGTTGGGGTGCAACTTCCGACCAGATCGTACTGGAAGCAGGTGATTTTATAAACCTTGCAGGATTTACAAGCTGGGATTTCTATCAGGATTCTGCTTACGGATTCCACTATTTTGCGAATGCCAATGGTGATATAACACACCAATATACAGCTGAGGTAGATACTCCTTGTGATATTAAGCTTATCAAAGGAACAAAAGATTATGAATATAATTCTGTTTTCCTTGATGTTCCTGGTTATACTGTTTACTACGGTACTTCTCTTTATGACGAAGCAGGAAGTGTAACTACAGATTCTGATGCTTGTGCATCCATTACCTTCCCTTCCGCTGGTAAATGGTATTTATGGGTTGATGGAGGATATGGAAACGAGTACTCAGACTCTATTGTTTCTGCACCCGGATATGCAGAGGTGACGGTTACATCTGCTGCGTCCCGTCAGGCACAGGATGTCAGCAATACTCTTAATGCTACGATGGCCAAGCTTGCCGATACAGTAAAAGAGCCTGTTTTTGGTACAAATGCAGGCGAATGGACGGTACTTAGCCTTGCCCGTGGCGACTACTATACTAAAGATAACTCTTATTTTACCGATTATTATAATCGTATCGTAGAAACTGTAAACCAAACTGCCGCATCCGTTAATATGAGCGGTGCACTTCATGCTAATAAATCAACCGAAAACTCTCGTTTGATCGTTGCACTTTCTTCCATTGGCAAGGATGCAACCGCAGTTGGCAATTGGGATTTGGTAGAGGCATACAGTGCAAACGGACTGAATTGGATCAAAAAGCAAGGTCTTAACGGTACAATCTGGGCACTTATTGCGTTGGATTCCAATAATTATGAAACAAGTGATATAACCATCCGTCAACAGTGTATTGATGCCATTTTAGCAGCTCAGCATAACGATGGTGGTTGGGCTTTGCAGGCAAACAAAGACTTTGCATCAGATCCTGACGTAACTGGCATGGCACTGCAGGCATTGTATCCTTACCGTGACCAAGAAGCGGTAGCAACTGCTTGTGAAGAAGCATTTACTTGTCTTTCTGAAATGCAGCACGAAAACGGAACTTTTGCTTCCGGAGGCAGTGAGTGTTCTGAAAGCTGTGCATGGGTTATCGTTGCTTGTACTACTTGGGGAATTAATCCGGATACGGACAGCCGCTTCATTAAAAATGGAAAATCTGTTGTGGATGGACTCTTAAGTCATTATTTAGAGGATAAGGCACAGTTCCAGCACATTGTTGGTGCCGGTGCAAATGGCATGGCAACAGATCAGTCATGTTATGCGCTTGTAGCATATAACCGTTTTATGTGCAATAAAACTTCTCTTTTTAATATGTCCGATGTGATCTTTGATGAAAAGCCGGAAGTTATTCCGGGTAAACCGATTGCAACATTAGGTCTTCCCGAAAAGATTACCAATGACCTTGGCAAAACTTTTAATGCTACCATCAGTCTTGATCAGTGGGATAACGAAGCCGGTTACAAGATGATCGACTTTATTGTAAATGTTCCGGAAGGTTTAAGTGTAACAGATGTGGTTGCTGAGGGCTGCCTGAATGGTGGTGAAGTAAGTTACAACCTTGAAGCCGAAACCGGTAAACTTCGAGTAGTGTATTTTGATTCTACAGAACATAAGGATCTGACCGTAAACACTACTGTTTTCCCTACACCATTTTTTACCATTACATTCTGTGTAGATGAGGTTACAGAGGCTGGCTATGTAGGTGCAGAAGATACTGTACTTACTATCGGCGAAGATGAATATCAACGTTTAAATATTGTTTTGAGTGGTATGTCCATTAAGTGTACTTCCGATTCTACTGATGAAGATGCTATGGTAGTAGTAGACAGTGCAAATGCAACAGGTTCTATTATTGTAGTAAAAGGACTTGCCTATAGTGCCGTTTGTTTATACACAGGTGATGATGTAGATCTTATCCCTTCCGGCAAAAAAGCTGTTGCAGTTGCTGTAGTAGGTTGCGGAGAAGAAATCAATAAGCTTACATATGATGATAAGACAAATGAATACGAATTTAAATATAGTGAACAGATTACAAATGCAACAAAAATTCCAACCTATGTAGCTTTAGTGGATGCGTCCATTGAAATGGAACAGTTTACTTTAAAGACGAATTTTGTTATGGGAAAGGAAACTGCAAGTGAAGTTACCTTTGGTGATGTAAACGAAGACGGTGTGATCAATGCACAGGATGCATTATCTGCAGTAGATACCTGGCTTCGCAAAACAGAAGCTCCTTCT
>JAZSFW010000315.1:0-4006 GCA_045532445.1 Acetatifactor sp.
AGAAGGACAGACCTCCACACACCGAAAACACTTGATACATTTTTCCGCGTCATAACCTGATTCCTTACTAAGTGCACCGACAGGACATACCGCATAACAATTGCCGCAATGTCCACATTTATGCTCAAAAAATGCCATCTCAGGAACAAAAGACAGGGTATCCGGATTATGACACCATACACACCGCAACGGGCATCCTTTAAAGAAAATCGTACTTCGAAGACCGGCCCCATCATGAACGGCCATACGCTTGATATTGGTTATCAGCCCCTTCATTCTTTCAAGCCTCCTCTGTTTTCATAAGTTTACTAATTATATCATTACAATAATAATTTTGCAACTATTTTAGCCTGATGCAGGTGTGTCATTCTATAACATTCATCAAATTAAGATTTCGTCTGAGTCTTCTTGCGACTGGATTCTCTTCACGGAGTTTTGCAAGGCAGATGATATAACGTTTGCCTTCATGGATTTTTTCTCCCACGACGATTCTGGGATCTTTGCTGCCGTTGCAGATCAGGACAGGACGGAAGCCTTGTCCGCTAAAGCACTGGCTGGCAATGGGGGAGAGGCGGTCCAGATCCTTGTCATACCACATGCGGAAATCATCCGGCCTGAATTCTGTTATGGCAGGGTGAGCGGTCTTACGGGAAAGGAAATAGGTCGCTCTATGGGGACAGTTTTCTACTGTGACCATTTCTCCCGCGATCTCATGAGTGCCATTCTCCAGTTCTGTGATCCAAACTGTATCCTCGTTTTGAGAGACTTCCACATCGGCAAAAACGGTAAATGTAAAGGTCTGGTCTGCTAATGTGGTGCCATCGGGTGACAGCAGGAACGCTTTCAGTGTAAATTCTCCGCGCTCTTCCACCGCAGGTGCCACAAACTCTACGTTGGCGGCACACACAGGTGCACATGCCTCATAGTCAGCTTCTATCTCTCCATGCATGCACATTCCATTCTCGCCGTACAATTGAAATACCAACTTGCTGCCTTCTGCCGCAGGAAGCGTGGTATCATTGCAGATATAGGTTTCGATACTCACCTGCTCACCGGCATAAAAGGTAAAGCGGTCACTGCGCAGACTTAACATCAACGGTTCCAGTGCATCCCGGCTGGTGTACCAGGCGGCCTTGGGGGTTCGGCGACAGTCCATGATAGCTTTCATCCATCCGGAAGGCCAGGCATCAATAAACAAGTGCAGGGCGGTGGATACCACTCGTGGATCTCTCCGATAGGCTTCCGTCATAACCTTCATGGCAAAGGCCTGATGAGCCTGTGTGGCTTCGCACCACTCCTCCATGGTATCCGGTGTGTCCATAAAGCACCCATGCCAGTCTCCTGCCTGAGCTGCAATGATGTTGTGAGGATCAAAAGGCTCCTGCACCCATTCCGACGGATAACACTCTCGCATGACATCCGGAAAGTCCAGACCCTCCGCACCGTACTCGCCACAGCCATAGCACCAGCCCGGCGCCACCGGCTGACCATATCCACGATGCAGCAGACCAAAATCCTGCTGACCGCCATTATACCACAAGGTGTAACAGTGGATATCCGGCATGGTATCCCTGGTAGGCGGATCAAAATCTCCATCTACATGTTTGATGACACAATCGGGATGATGAGCATGGATAATACGATCAAAAATCTCAAACAGGTCTTCCATCTCATTACGCAAAAGATAGCGATGCGGTTCTTTTTTGGCATTTTGCCAGGGCTCGTTGATATAGGTCACCACCACATTGCTGGGGTGATTGCGCACCAACCGGATCATCTCTTCCACCTGGCGCATCGCCTCGCCCTCCTTGCTCCGCCGCATAACGCCAAACAGCGGAAAATCACACTGGGTCATCAGCCCCAGACGGTCACAATACTGGTACACCTCATCCTGTACCGGCCGCTGGGTGATCCGCCAGAAATTCATATTACAGAGCTTTGCCAGTAAAATATCATCGATCAGCTGGTCATAATCACCCTTCATGACATCCTGCTGTTCAAAGCCCATGGTATTGGCCCCCCGCAGACGAATGGGCTTGCCATTTAAGAAAAACCGACCCTTAGGGTTACTTTCCAAATCCTGCGTGAAGGAACGCATTCCAAATTGCTTTACCGCAGTATCACAGACCTTATCCTGCAACATCATGGAAACTTGCATCTGATACAGCCAAGGGGTCTCAGGTTCCCACCATCTGGCATCTGGAATCTCTACCGTGATCTTGTAGACATGTCTGCCATGCTGCAAAAGCATAGGCTTTCCCATAAATTCCGGCTGTATGCGCATCCCTTCAAACACTGTCTGAGAAAAGTTTTGTCCATACAAGGATAAGCAAAATTCCACATGGAGCTCTTCATACGTTGTATTTTCCGCTTCAATCCACACCACTGCTGTCCCATTCTTGATATCGGGCTGAACAAACAAATCTGTGATATGACTGTTCTCACGAACTTCGATGGATACGCTGTGGTACAACCCCATGCCCGGCGGACAATGATGCCAGCCGGCCTCAGGATCGTCATAACCCAGTCCTGTAGCCGCATATATTTTGTCTCCGTAAAACCGCACCGGATCTGCCTCTCCCTTTCGCCCAATACCTCTCATGGGAAAATCATTTTCCAGCACAATCTCCAGCTTATTTATACCTGATACAACATAACGGGTGATCTCAAAATCAAAGGGAGCAAAAAATCCCTCATGGATTCCGACACATCGGTCATTGATGTAGACCGTCGCAATATAGTCCGCACCGCCGCAACAGAACCAGACAGACTTTCCTTCAAAATCTGACAATTCAAATTCTGAAGTATAGCTCTGTACTGCATCTCCCAGCGGTCCCCCATAATGAGGAATGGTTATCGGCTCTCCATCCAGCAAAAATTCACTGATAGAGATTCGACGTCTGACAGACGATACGGAGGGTGCATAGTCAGCCAGATAAGGCTGAAAATGCTGCCTTAGCTCCTGCAAAGCCGCTTTCACTTCCTGCGGAGTATTGGGTCTTACGATCTCTTTACATGGTTTTTCATCTCCCGCTTCCAATACACAAGATCTGTGAACATAGGGAACCGGCTCCGGTATCACCAAACTGTCTTTTTCTCTATTATCTGCCATTCTGGCAAATTGTGCAAAAATATCGCCTGCCATACAAGCACTCCTTTTTCAAATTTCTCCAAACTTTATACTGGATACGCAATCTGCACAGGCTTTCCTGTCTTTGCAGATTCCACAACTGCACGGCACACACAAACTGTTCGTGCGCCTTCCCTGCCGGTTGTATTAATAGGCTTTCCTTCACGGATTGCCGCGATCATGCTTCTGTGCTCTTCGTAAACATTGTGGTTGTCAATGTTAACCTTTATCAGGTGTTTCACTGTCTTTTCACTGATACCGCCAATCTGGCCTGCTGCAAAAGGTGCACCGTCAATCTGCTCCAGATAAAGTGTAAGCTCAGGACTGGTATTATCTACAATGATCGTTCCCTTCGTTCCATAAAGTACGGTTCTCATAGTATAGTCCCGCTTACAACCGATGGAAGTAAACACCTTACCAATTACATTGTTAGGGAACTTCAGGATAGCGATCGTGGTATCGTTAATGGGCCAGTCTGCCAGATTCTTGTGGTTACTGTACGCAGTTGTTTCCGTAGGATCCCCTGCAATCCAGCGAAGAAGATCAATAGCGTGGCATGCCCCGCCGATAATAGGCTCACGCTCTTTGTCCGTTCTCCAGCCGTCTACACCTTCAAGACCCTGATAATCATGAGCGTATTCACTTTCCACAAAGTAAAGCTCGCCTATCACACCACTTTCCACAAGCTCCTTCGCTTTCACAAAGCCGGGTGCATAACGGCAAACCTGGCCAACCAGAAGATGCTTTCCTGTCTCGTCGGCAGTCTTTACCATCTCCACACAATCCTCAACAAAAAGAGACATTGGCTTTTCACAAACTACATGACAGCCTGCTCTGAGCGCATCCACAGTTGCCTGCTTGTGGCCTCTGTCAGAA
>JAZSFW010000034.1:0-9258 GCA_045532445.1 Acetatifactor sp.
ATTAAGGGATTCTTAAACAATTCTTTAGAATAATTTGCTTGAATTTCCAGAGCTTTGTTTTATACTATTTACTGTGGAGCAGATCCATAATAAGCAAAGGGAGTAAAGAATATGAGGATATTAGGGAAACGGTTCAGAAAAGGATACATGATAGTGTTGGCAGCCATATTTGCAATTATGCTGTCTGCATGCGGCGCCAAGGAAAAAGGAAGTGAGGCCGGTAATCAGGAAGCACAGGGTTACATTTATGTGCCTGAATATTTTACACTGGAAAAAGAAGAAAACAGCAATACGAACACGGTGGTTTTTCAGGGGGAGAGGCTGTACTACTCTACCTATAGCTGGAATGAGGAAACGGGGGAAACCATTTATCAGTTATGCTACAGGGAAATCGACAGCATGGATACGGAAGTTGTTTTGCCCGTGCGATTTGAAGGGGCAGAAGGATATGAGACCAATATGGGAGATTTTTTCCTTGACGCAGAGGGGAATCTGTATCTTTCATGGCATGTTTACCCGGTTTTCGTGGAAGGCAAAGAGTATGACTACGATGACAATAAAATGTACATTGTAAAATATGACAGCCAAGCAAATCAGCTGTGGGCGACGGACATGGGAGAAGTGTTTACGGATGAGTATAATCGTTATATTCAGGATGTCGCAGTCAGCAAGGAAGGGAAAATATATGCATCCGCTGATAATTTAGTGTATGTTCTTGATAAAGATGGTACCTATCTGAAGACGATTCCTACCAGTACGGATTGGATCAATGGCTTGGTTGAGGCAAGCGGCAGAGTCTTTATCATGCAATATGGGATGAACGGCATGGAGCTGGCAGAGATTGATACGACCACGGATGTAATGGGGATGACTTTTGGAAACCTTCCGGATTCCAATGGTGAGATCATCGGCGGCAGTGAAGGGAAGCTTTTGATCTCCGGTTACAGCAAGCTGTATGAATATGATCTTGCAACACAGGAGACAAGCGTGGTACTTGATTGGCTGGATTGCAATATCGATGGCAATTATGCCCGGATTTTCACGATGCTTCCTGATGGACGGATTGCCGTTTTTTATGATAATTACAGAGATGATGCGGAGCTGACACTGCTGACGAAGACGGAGGCTTCTAAGGTGACGCAAAAGCAGGTTCTGACGCTGGCTACCCTTCACGAAGGCAATTCTACCCTCCAGAAGGAGGCGGTAGCCTTTAATAAAGCAAATAAAGAGTATCAGATTAAGATCAAAGCCTATATCGACAATACTGCAGAGTGGACAGAGACGACCTATTCAGATGCCATTGCAAGGCTGCATGCAGATATTTTGGGCAATGACTGCCCGGATATCATTGATCTGAGTGGTATGGATCTGAATAATCTGGCAGGAAAGGGCGCCCTGGAAGACCTGACTCCCTATTTGGAGGCAAGTACCATTGCCAACAGGTCTGAGTTTGTACCAAGTGTGTTAGATGCTTACCATATCAATGGGGCGCAGGTGACCGTACCAAAATACTTTTATATTGCTACTTTGTTGGGGAAGACCTCTGTGGTGGGAGAAAAGTCCGGCTGGACCCTGCAGGATGTGATTGCATTGGCGGACGCTCATCCACAGGCAAGCCTGATGCAGTACGTGAACAAAGAAAGCGCTCTGCAGCTGTGTCTGCAGTTTGCCAGCGATACGTTTATCGATTATACAACAGGCAAATGTAATTTTGAAAGCCCTGAATTTATTCAGGTGCTGGAATTTGCCAACCGCTTTGAGGAAGAGAGAGATTATGAAGAAAGTCTGCCGACCATGATCCAGTCGGGTAAGATTTTATTGTCACAGGTTTCTTTCAGCCAGGTGGAGGAATACCAGATGTACAATCTGATGTTTGAAGACGAGACAACCAACATCGGTTTTCCTACCTTTGACGGCAGTGCAGGTGTCTTTCTCATGGGTTCTGATACCTTTGGCATTTCTGCAAAGAGCAAACATAAGGACGGCGCATGGCAGTTTTTTGAAAGTTTTCTTGCAGATTATGATGAGGATCGGAACTGGAACTTCCCTTCTAACAAAAAAATGCTGGATAAATTGCTTGCAGAGGCCATGAAGCCGGAGTACCAGTATGATGAGAATGGTCAGATTATGAAAGATGAGCAGGGCAATCCCCTGCAGTATCCCAAGACTTCCTGGGGGTATGATGACTGGGATGTAGACATCTACGCAGCCAGCCAGAAGGAAGTGGATGAGGTCAGGGCAATGATCGATGTGGCTAAGCCCATGTTCCAGGGAGATCAGATGATCTATAGTATGATCGCAGAAGACGCAGCAGGTTACTTTTCTGGGGATAAGACGGCTGAGGAAGTGGCGAAGATCATCCAGAGCAGAGTAGAGATTTATGTGAGTTCCAAAAGCTGATTGCCAGTTTTCCCAAATAGCATGCAGCTCCCTTGGAACTGGCGGGCAAACCCGGCCCGGGGCAGAATGTGATGTTTTTTTCGCAGTTGCAAGGCGGTAAGAATTACTAAGGTTTGTAAATGGCCCGAAATAGAAGCTAAAGTCAGAACACAATAAGGCAAAACTCGTCGCGCTTTGCGCTCCTCAAACATGTTGCCTTATTGCGCTCTAACGCTTCCATTTCGGGCCATTCACAAGCCTAAGTAATTCTAACCGCCTTGCAGATGCCGAAAAACCATCACATTCTGCCCCGGGTCGGGTTTGCCCGCCAGTTCCAAGGGAGCTGCATGCTATATGAGAAACCGCTCTAGCTGAAACTGCTGCATATTGCTTGCTTATGGACATGAAATAAATTGACAATTTTTCCGGGAGTGGTTAGAATAGTAAATAACTTGATGATAGACAGGAGAGCAGGATGAAGAAGAAACTTTTAGTGGTAGTAATGATGTCACTGGTGCTTTTGCTGGGCGGTCTGTATAGGGAGCAGGCTTTGGCAGGCGAGAAGGTGCAGATGGTGGATGTGATGTTCCTCCATGATACCCACTCGCACCTGAATCCATTTGCCACAGTGGAAAATGGACAGTCCCAGGTGCTTGGCGGTTTTGCGAGAATTAAGACTTTGATCAAGGAACAAAAGGAAAAGAATCCGGAAACGCTTCTTTTGGATGCAGGAGACTTTTCCATGGGGACGCTGATCCAGGTGATGTTTGAAGAGGAAGCCTCGGAATTAAGGATGCTGGGAGATTTGGGGATGGATGCAACCACTCTGGGCAACCATGAATTTGATTATGGTGCTGAGGGGCTTGCCAATATGATGGTGACTGCTGTAAATAGTGGGGAGCCGCTGCCGGCCATGGTAGTGTGTAATGTGGACTGGGAGACCATGAAAGCATCTCCCATGACGCAAGAGCAGCAGGATCTGGCAGCAGTGTTTGCTTATTATGGTGTCAAAGAGTACATAGTTGTGGAGAAAAATGGTGTGGACATTGCCATCACAGGCGTGTTCGGAAAGGATTGTCTGGACTGTGCGCCCAGCTGTCCACTTCTTTTCAAGGATCCGGTTGAGGCTGTAAAGGAGACCGTAGGCAAGATCCGGGAGAAGGAAGACGTGGATATGATCGTCTGTGTCTCTCATGGCGGTACCTGGGAAGATGAGGATAAGTCAGAGGATGAGATCCTTGCCAAAAGTGTGCCCCAGCTGGATCTGATCATCAGCGGTCATACCCACACCAAGCTGTCAGAGCCTATCGTGCACGGGGACACATATATTGTATCTACGGCAGAATACGGCAAGTATCTGGGAAGTTTGTCCATGACCCAGAAGGCGGACGGCCGCTGGGATATGAGCGCTTATGAGCTGATCACAGTGGAGACTTCCATAGAGCCGGACCAGGAGACTCAGGCAAAAGTGGATGCGCTGATGTCTGTGGTGGATGAAAAATATCTGGAGCAGTTTGGTTTTACCAAAGATCAGGTGCTGTGTACCAACGAGATCGAGTTCGCAGACAGTTCTGATACCGGAAGACTTCATACCGAAGTGAATTTGGGCAGTATCATGGCGGATGCCTATACCTATGCGGTGGAGCAGTTTACAGATGGGGATGTGCATCCGGTGGATGTAGCAGTGGTGCCGGCAGGAACCATTCGTGACACCTATGCCCTGGGAAATCTGACCACAGAAAATGTGTTTCATTCCTTTTCCCTGGGGATTGGTGCGGATGGGATACCGGGGTATCCTTTGATCAGTGTGTATCTGACCGGTGCAGAGCTAAGAACCGTGGCTGAGATCGATGCCACAGTGTCTGACCTGATGACTACCGCAAGGCTATACACGGATGGATTGTACTGGCATTACAATCCCAACCGCATGCTTTTGAACAAGGTGACGGATGTGTATCTGTGTAACGGGGCAGAGGAGCGTGTAGAACTGGACGATGATAAGCTTTACCGGGTGGTGACAGACTTTTATACTTCCCAGATGCTTGGAAGCGTAACAAAAATGTCTTATGGACTATTGTCCATTGTGCCGAAATTTGCAGATGGTACACCTATCGCAGATTATGAGGATTCCATTATCACGCAGGACGGACAGGAGCTGAAGGCCTGGGTGGCCATCGCAAAATATATGCAGTCCTTTGAAGATACAGACGGGGATGGGATCGGCAATGTGCCGGCAAAATATGGTACGATGGAAGGCCGCAAGGTTGTGGAAGACAGTAAAAAACTGGGAGATCTCTTAAGGAATCCCAATAAATTTTTCTTTATGATCATCGGTTTGATCCTTGTGGTGATAATGATCCTTGCAGCTGTGATCTTGTTGATCGCGAAAGGAACAAAGAGACTTTTTGGGTGTGGAAAAAATAAGAAGATTAATATAAAAGAAAAATAGGGAGGAATACAGATCGTGAAAGAATTATTAAGACTTTATGCAGCTTTTTTCCGAATCGGCGGCTTGACCTTCGGCGGTGGTCTTACCATGCTGCCGATGCTCAAATATGAGCTGGTGGAGAAAAATGGCTGGGTGACAGAGGATGATCTTTTGGATTATTATGCGGTGGGGCAGTGTACGCCGGGAATTATCGCGGTAAATGTGGCTACCTTTGTGGGCTATAAGAAAAGAGGGATCATTGGTGCCATCTTTTCTACCTTGGGAATGATCAGTCCGTCATTGATCATTGTGTCGATCCTGGCGCTGTTTTTGGATCAATTCCTGAGTAACCAGATTGTTGCTCATGCAGTAGAAGGGATTAAGGTGATTGTGTGCGCGCTGATGTTAAATACTTTGGTGACTATGTGTAAGAAGACAGTTGTCAGTAAGTTATGCGCTTGTTTCACCGCAGCAGCATTTTTGCTTGCTATGCTTACCCCCATTCCTACCGTGCTGATCGTTATCATTGCAGGAATTTTGGGAATCGTTCTCTATAAGACAGGAGGATTGAAGCCATGAGAGTATTTTGGGATTTGTTCATAGAGTTTTTTCAGATCGGCCTGTTTGCAGTGGGTGGTGGTCCTGCTACCATTCCGTTTCTTATGGATATTCCGTCCAGGCATGACTGGTATGAGGTGTCTGATGTGGCGCAGATGCTTGCGGTCAGTGAGAGTACCCCAGGGCCAATTGGTATCAATATGGCGACTTACGCCGGCTACAATGCAGCGGGATTTATTGGAGGGGTCGTGGCTACCTTTTCCCTTGTTCTTCCCAGCTTGATCGTGATTATCTTGATTGCAAAGATCCTGGAAAAATTCAGTAAGAACATGTATGTGAAATCTGCTTTTTATACCATTCGCCCGGCTGTGACCGGCTTGATCGCTACAGCGGTGTGGGGAATCTGGCAGACGACGTTGTTTACAGCTGCAGATGGAGGCTTTCAATTCCCAATCTTGCAGGTGATTCTGTGCGTAGTGTTCTTTGTGGGAATGAATATCAAAAAACTGAAGAAGCTGCATCCGGCATTTTGGATCCTTTGCGGGGCAGTTGCAGGGATTGTGTTTAAGATGTAGGTGCCTCGTCTTGAAAAAAGCAGAAAGGAAGTGGGAAGATGGCTTATCATGTTGCAATTGTGGATGATGATGTTACAGACGCGCGATATATGCAGAATTTACTGGATCGCTGGTCGAAAGAGCGGCAGATAAGTATTTGCTCAGAAGTGTTTTCTTCTGCTGAGAATTTTTTGTTTCACTTTGATGAGGATAAAACGTTCGAGATTCTCCTGCTGGATATTGAAATGGGCAAAATGGACGGCGTGACGCTGGCAAGACACATTCGTCGCGGAAACGAAACCGTACAGATTATTTTTATCACCGGCTACTCGGATTATATTGCTGAGGGGTATGAGGTGGCAGCACTTCATTACCTGATGAAACCAGTTGATGAGCAGAAATTATTCACAGTTCTGGACAGAGCATGTGCAAAACTGGTGCAAGACGAGCGGTGTCTGAATCTTACGCTGACAGGGGAAATGGTGCGCATTCCTCTTCGGGAAGTGAGGTATCTTGACGTACATCAAAACTACACTACCGTTCATGCAAAGAAGGACTACACTGTAAAACGCACCCTTGGTGAGCTTGAGAAGCTTCTGGATGAACGCTTTTCCAGAGCTGGCAGAGCGCTGATCGTCAATCTTACCTATATCAGCAGAGTTACCAAAACGGAGGTATTTCTTTCGGATGGAAGTGTTTTGCCCCTTCCGCGAGGTGCATATGAATCATTGAACCGGGCAATTATTGCGCATACATAAGGAGGAACCATGTCATTTTTGTCAAAGCAGGTGGATAAGCGTATTGCAGCCTATCAGCGGGAATTGATCGAAACGCACTATCAGGAAGTGGAAAATATGTATAAGCAGATACGTGGCTGGCGTCATGATTATCGCAATCATATTCAGACGATGAAGGTTCTTGCAGTAAATGGTGATATGGATGGCATCAAGGATTATCTTGACAAGCTGGATACAGACTTGCGCACGGTTGATACCGTTGTAAAAACAGGGAATGCCATGGCAGATGCCATTTTAAATAGTAAAATATCTCTTGCAAAAGCAAAGAATATCAGCGTAAAAGTGGATGCACATATACCGGTGAAATTGAAGATGTCAGAGCTTGATCTGTGTGTCATCATTGGCAATCTCTTTGATAATGCGATTGAGGCGAGTATGGAGCTGCCTATGGAGCAAAGAAGGATCCGGGTTTATATGGATATGAAGAATACGCAGCTCTATATCTCCTTTACCAATTTTACCGCATCCAAGAAAATGTCTAAGGTGGGAAATAAGTTCCTTACCACAAAAGGAGCTGGTCACGGTTTTGGATTGATCCGCATCGATCATATCATTGAACGCCTGGATGGATATCTTAGCCGAAACAGTGAGGATGGGGCGTTTACCACAGAAATACTGATTCCACAAGTTTGAATGTTATCCATTTTTTGAAATTCATCACCTGATTTTTACAATTCGTCCCCGAATTTGCCCGGGGACGAATTTTTGTGGTAAGATAATAACAGTTCAGAAAGGTTGGTGATTCTCGTGCAAAAAACAAAGAAGGAGAAAGCTTCGAAACCAAGGTACAATATGCTGCAGAATTCCTGGTATATGATAGGATTTGCGTGGTCGGTAAAAGAGAAGAAAGTAATTGTTTTAAGTTTACTTTCTGCCTGTCTTGCTGTGATGAATGATCTTGTAAACTTGTATATATCTCCATCAATATTGTCGGCTTTGGAAAGAAAAGTTACGGTTTGGGAATTGATTATGACGATTGCAGGGGTTGCTGGTGGGCTGATGCTGATATCGGCAGCAAAAGCCTATGTCAATTCCAATACCATGATGGGACGGGTAAACGTGCGTCGTGAAATGATTGCTATGCTGAATAGGAAAGCAGCCACCACATCCTATCCGAATGTAGAGGATGAGAGGTTTATTAATTTGCAAGGCAAAGCAAAAGATGAAACCAATGGCAACTATCAGTCAACAGAAGCAATTTGGAACACCCTTACGTTACTAACGCAAAATATACTTGGTTTTGCGATCTATGTTAGTCTTTTAACAACGGTTCAGCCGTTTATGCTTTTGGTAATACTTGTAACGACAATTATCAGCTATTTTGTGAATCATTATGTGAGTGGTTATGGGTACCGCCACCGCGAAGAGGAAGGTGAATTGGTTAACAAGCTATTGTATGTCAATGGCAGAGCGAGAGATTGGACTGCTGCCAAAGACATTAGGCTTTTTGGAATGCGTTCTTGGCTGGAAGAACTTGCCGATAAAACAATGGATGCTTATATCGCATTTCATAAAAAGGCACAAGGCGCATATATCTGGTCTAAAATTATGGATTTGATCCTTGCCTTTTTGCGTAATGGAATTGCCTATGCCTATTTGATTCGTCTTGTACTCTGTGGAGAGCTTAGTGTTGCCCGCTTTTTATTGCTCTTCTCTGCTGTTGGCGGGTTTACAAAATGGGTACTGGGAATACTTGGAGACGTCAACATGCTTCATAGGCAAAGCCTTGGCATATCTATTGTCCGGGAATGCCTCGAATATTCGGAACCCTTTGTATTTGAGGGCGGAGAAACGTTGGAAGTATCGTCACATCTAAAGTATGAGATCAGACTTGAGCATGTGTCTTTCCGATATCCCGGTGCAGATAAGGATATTTTGCATGATATTAATCTGACGCTTCATCCCGGTGAAAAGCTCGCAATCGTTGGAAGGAACGGTGCGGGAAAAACAACCCTTGTAAAATTAATCTGCGGTTTTTATGATCCGACAGAAGGTCGGGTGCTCCTTAATGGGATGGATATAAAAAAATATAATCGGGCAGATTACTACAAAATGTTTTCGGCAGTCTTTCAATCTTTTTCCATACTTGCAGGAACCATTGCGATGAATGTGGCGCAGACGGAAGAGGATATCGACTTGGCGCGTGTAAAGGCGTGTGTGGAAAAGGCGGGCCTGCGTCAAAAAATCGAATCCCTGCCGAATGGGTACGACGCACATTTGAACCGAGAGGTTTATGAGGATGCGGTAATGCTATCAGGTGGGGAAACCCAGAGACTGATGTTGGCGCGTGCATTGTATAAAGATGCTCCTATGATCATTCTTGATGAACCCACAGCAGCCCTTGATCCTATAGCAGAATCAGATATCTATCAAAAATATAGTGAGATGACAAAGGGAACATCGTCAGTATACATATCGCATCGCTTAGCTTCCACAAGATTCTGTGATCGGATTGTTTTGATTGACCATGCCTCCATTCTGGAAGAAGGGACCCATGAGGAATTATTACTGGCAGATGGGAAATATGCTGAGTTGTTCGCCG
>JAZSFW010000284.1:0-2145 GCA_045532445.1 Acetatifactor sp.
CCGCTTGGCCTCCGACTTATACTCCCGGTGAGGAGATTCAGATCGCATTGGATGTGGCAGCCAGTGAGCTTTACGAGGAAACACGTGGTTTGTACTGTTTCCCGGGTGAGAGCAGCGTAAAAGGAGAAGAAGTGGTGCGGGATACACAGGAGATGATTGGTTATTATGAGAAGCTTCTGGAGAGATTTCCCATTATTTCCATTGAAGACGGTCTGGCAGAGGATGATTGGGACGGCTGGCAGGAGCTGACCGAAAGATTGGGAGATAAGTGTCAGCTGGTAGGAGATGATCTCTTTGTTACCAATACCAAGCGCCTGGCTGCAGGTATCAAGTTAAAGACCGGCAATGCCATTCTGGTGAAGGTGAACCAGATCGGTACTCTAAGTGAAGCCTTTGAGGCTGTAGAGATGGCCCATAAGAGCGGTTACAAGGCAGTGATTTCCCATCGCTCCGGTGAGACAGAAGACACCACCATTGCAGATATTGCAGTAGCACTGAATGCCGGACAGATCAAGACCGGTGCACCCTGCCGGAGTGATCGCGTGGCCAAGTACAACCGCCTGCTTAGGATCGAAGAAGAGCTTCGGGCGGCAGCACGGTATGTGGAACCTTTTAAGAGAACCTGACACTTCCTGTCGGGTCCCGTCGCATATTGTAAACGAAATAACGTTTATATGTGTTTTAAAATATTGACAATAAACTGTGGCGGTTTATACTATAATAAAGCGGTAAATACTTTGAACTTATTTCACCGCTTTACATAAACAGAGTGAATTATATACAGAAGATACCCTGTGCACAGGAAATGAAATGAAGTTGATCTGGAGAGACAGAAGGGAGATTATTATGAAAAAAAGCAAATGGGTATCTTTGTTGCTGGCAGGAGTAATGACGCTGGGTTTGGCAGCCTGCGGCAGTCAGGATACCGTGACCAACAATCCCACGGAAACAGTGGGAGGATCTAAGGCAGAGACCACGGAAACAGAAGTATCTTCTCAGGAGACAGAGGAGACGGAGGCGCCGGTAAAGCCTGATGAGCCTACAGGGCAGCTGATTATTGGTTCCACAACAGACTTGTCCAAGGAATTTTATGATGCGGCATTTGATAATACTGCATTTAATTACAAAATGTATTCCATGCTCCATGACGGCAGTACCATTGCCTTTACCAAGGAGGGCAAATGGGAAGTTAACGGCACTTATGTCTCGAAATTGATGGAAGCGGACAACGAAAACGGAAGTAAAACTTACACGATCACCCTGCAGGAGGGGCTTGTCTGGTCAGACGGATCCCCTATGACTGCAAAAGATTATGTGTTTGCAATCCTATTGGAATCCAGCCCCCAGATGATGGAAGTGGACGGCTATCCGGCTAATGGTTTCACTCATTTAGAGGGTTTCGATGCTTTTGCTGCAGGGGAAACCGCTCTTCACAGCGGCGTAAGATTGATTGATGATAAGAATTTTTCGATTACCGTAAAGGCTGAGGAACTTCCTTACCACTATGATCTGGCATATGCAGCTGTGACGCCCAGACCTATGGAAGTGCTTGCACCGGAATGCGATGTAGTGGACAGTGAAGACGGGGCATCTGTCAGCGGTGAATTTACTGCAGACCTTCTGATGAAAACCATTAATGATCCAGATACCGGTTATCGTTATAATCCGCAGGTGGTATCCGGTCCTTACAAGCTGATGTCCTATGATGATTCCGGCAGGCAGGGTGTTTTTGAGGTGAATCCTCTCTATGCAGGCGATTATCGAGGTGTAAAGCCTCTGATCAAGACGGTTATTTTAAAGACTGTGAAAAGTGAAACCCAGCTGAATGAGCTGGAAGCAGGACAGGTGGATCTGCTGTTTGGTATTTCCGGCGGCGAGAGCATTGGCGCAGGCCTTGATCTGGTGGATAAAGGTATCGTAAATAAAACAACTTACTTCCGTAACGGCTACGGCAAGATCACCTTTGACTGTTCCCGGTTCCCAACAGACAGCGTAAATGTGCGTCAGGCAATTGCACTTACTTTGGATCGCAATGAATTTGCAAGACAGTACTCCGGCGGCTATGCCAGTGTTGTGCATGCGGCATATGGTCTGGCACAGTGGGAGTATCAGGATTCCAAAGATTGGATTGATGAGAATCTGGAC
>JAZSFW010000200.1:0-5660 GCA_045532445.1 Acetatifactor sp.
AATTCAAACAAAGTACAGAATCCATTGACTGTGAAAATGAAACCGCATTGGGGATCCGCAACATATTGATCCACTTTCTGCACATCCTTACTCAGCCAATCCACAGGCGTTCTTGCCGGTTTGAAATGATTGTTGTAGGCGCCAAAGGCCACTTTATGAAGAAATTTACTCACATGCTCATCTCCGGCAGCCGCCCGGATCAAACGTGCAAGCAGCTTACCGGTACTCACCAGAGCTTTAGGCTGCATACCGGTACCCATGATGATCGCGCCCTCTATCCCGGTGCCGTAACTGCACAGATAATTTCTCAGGATAAAGGAACCCATACTGTGCCCTAAAATAATATAGGGCACAGCAGGGTATCGCTGCTCTGTAATCTCTTTTAATCTTTGAACATCCTTTACCACTACAGTGGCAGGATCATTCTCACAGAAATACCCAAAACCATTCTCTCCAACAGACTTTCCATGACCCAGGTGATCCTCACCGGTGACCACATAGCCTCTGGCGGTCAGATATGCAGCAAACTCCTCATATCTCTCCACATATTCTGCCATGCCATGCACAATCTGCACAACGCCCTTAACAATGCCCTCATCCGGGATGTAGCGAACGGCATGGATACGAGATCTACGATCCGTGGATGCAAAATAGAACTCTTCTTTTCTCATAATTTACCTATATTGATGCCGGGTTGCCTGCATTAACAGATCTCAGCACCTGCCGGCATTTCTTTCTCCGGCGTCATCAGCGCCAGATTACCCTCTGCATCCTCAGCACACAAAAGCATACCTTCTGACATTACCCCGGCAAGCTTGGCAGGCTTTAAGTTCACCAAAACCATCACTTTCTTACCTACCATCTCTTCCGGTGTGTAATGTGCCTTGATGCCGGAAACGATCTGCTTTACCTGACTTCCGATACGCACCTGGCTGCAAAGAAGCTTCTTGGACTTGGGCACTGCTTCACAGGCGATGATCTCACCTACCTGGAACTGCAATTTGGCAAAATCCTCATAACTGATCTCTTCCTTCGGCTCCATATCGATCACCTCCGGTTTATTTTCCTGTGCTGCCTCAGCGGCCTGCTCTTCTGCTCCGGCTGCTGCCTGTACCTGGGCTCTTCTTTCAGCAAACATTGCTTCCGCCTTTTCTACGATCTCTTTCACATCCAAACGTGCAAACAAAATCTCCGGCTTCTCAACCACACGATTGCCGTCCGGATAAAGCCCAAACTGCTTGAGTGTGTCAAACCCTCTCAGCTCAGTATTCAGCTGTTTTGCAATTTTCTCAGCTGTTCCGGGCATAAAAGGTGCAAGCAGGGATACACCTATGGTAATACCCTCCACCAGATGATACAAAACAGTGGCAAGGCGATCTGCCTTTGCCTCATCCTTGGCAAGTACCCAAGGCTCTGTCTCATCGATATATTTATTGCAGCGTTTAAAGATCGCAAAGATCTCTGTCAATGCATCGGCCACACGCAGATCTTCCATCTTGGCAACCACTTTGTCAAAGGCCGCGGTCACTACAGCTTCCATATCTGCATCAATGGCTGCATCATTCTCAGAGAGTGTCACGCCCTTATTGGCAACTACACCGCCAAAATACTTATTGCTCATGGAGATGGTTCTGTTCACCAGATTACCCAGGGTACTGGCAAGATCAGAATTAAGTCTCTCCACCACCAGCTCCCAGGTAATGGTGCCGTCATTTTCAAAAGGCATCTCGTGCAATACGAAGTAACGCACTGCATCCACACCAAAGAAATCCACCAGGTCATCTGCATAGATCACATTTCCTTTGGACTTACTCATCTTCCCATCGCCCTGCAAAAGCCAGGGATGACCAAACACCTGCTTCGGCAGGGGCTCACCAACGGCCATTAAAAAGATCGGCCAATAGATTGTATGGAAACGGATAATATCCTTACCGATCAGATGAAGATCTGCCGGCCACAGCTTCTTGTACTGTTCCGTACTGTTGCCCTCTGCATCATACCCCACACCGGTGATATAGTTGGTTAAGGCATCCAGCCACACATATACCACATGTCTGTCATCAAAATCAACAGGGATACCCCATTTGAAGGAGGTTCTGGACACGCACAGATCCTGCAGACCAGGCAGCAGGAAGTTGTTCATCATCTCATTCTTACGTGACACCGGCTGGATAAATTCCGGATGCTCATTGATATGCTTGATCAGCTTGTCCGCATACTTACTCATGCGGAAGAAATAAGCTTCCTCTTTAGCAGGCTTTACCTCACGCCCACAGTCAGGACACTTACCCTCTTTCAGCTGAGATTCTGTCCAGAAAGACTCACAGGGGGTACAGTACAAGCCCTCATAAGCTCCCTTATAAATGTCTCCCTGATCATAAAGACGCTTGAAAATCTTCTGTACCTGCTTCTCATGATAGTCATCCGTGGTCCGGATAAATTTATCATAAGAGATATCCAGCATATCGCACAGACCTTTGATCAAAGCAGCCACATCATCCACGAAAGCCTTGGGACTGACACCTGCTTCCTGTGCCTTCAATTCAATCTTCTGACCATGCTCATCTGTACCGGTCTGGAAAAATACATCGTATCCTTCCTTCCTCTTAAACCTCGCAATACTGTCCGCAAGTACGATCTCGTAGTTGTTGCCGATATGAGGTTTGCCGGAGGTATAGGCAATGGCTGTGGTAATATAATATTTCCCTTTGTTCATCGTAATTCTCCTTTCCTGAATATATATGATAACGCGAGGTTCAGGAACCACTCGCGTAAGCTAAAAACCCGCCTTCCGTTCAGAACAGAAGACGGGACATTTCACTATTACAAGAGTACCACACTTGGCATCTGACTGTCAATTACTAAATTCCCTTTTATATTTTTTTAACATTATTTATCGTAACAGTTCATCTCCTGTAAAAAAGCCTCTACATTTTTCGCAATATCATCTTTAAATACTGCCGAACCTGCCACGATCACATTGGCTCCTGCCTCAATAATGCTGTGAACGTTGGTCACATTGATCCCGCCGTCTACTTCTACATCCACATCCAGACCTTTCTGCGTGATCCACCCACGCACATCCGTAATCTTCTGCACACATTCCGGAATCAGCTTCTGTCCGCCAAATCCGGGCTCTACCGTCATAATCAGGACCATGTCTACCATATCCAGATAAGGAAGCAGCGCCTTGGCCGGTGTGGCGGGTTTGATCGTGATCCCTACTTTCTTACCAAAGGAACGAATGGCTGCGATCACAGCGGCCGGATCCTTGGTAGCTTCCAGATGAAAGGTAATCATATCTGCACCGATCTTTGCAAACTCCTCAATATAGCGCTCCGGCTTTTCGATCATCAGGTGCACGTCAAAGAAAATATCCGTGTACTTACGGATGGTGCTGATCACTGGCATCCCAAAGGTGATGGAAGGGACAAAAAGACCGTCCATCACATCAATGTGAAGGTATTGCGCGCCGGCTTTCTGCACTTTTTCTATGTCAGATCCCAAATGCCAAAAGTCAGCTGAAAGAATGGATGGTGATAAAATATTCATTGTTATTTCTCTCTTTCCTTATTTTATTTGCTCATCCCAATAACTGCAATCGTTTCTTCCGATCACCTTGGAGCTAAAGGGTGTGCCGTCATTTTTCTTGTAATGTTTTGTGGCCCGCAGCACATACTTAGCGCCCACATATACGATAGGTACATTGAAAAATACAATCAGAATATTGCCCAGATCGGAAAATGCCCAGAGGTTGCCAAGTTCAAGACCTGCAATATTACAAAGGATACCAAAAGCCGCCACAAAGAGCCCCAGGATCCGCACACCACAGATAAATCCCTTGTCCTTGCGGATACGGTTGGCCGCAATCTCCGAAAAACTGATCATGCCCAAAAGACAGGTATAGGCAAACAGGCAGAAGCATATAGTCACCAGGAAAGTAACCACTGCATTGGCTCCTGTTCCCGGTGTCAGAGTGGCAACAGACTCGGTAAACTTGGGAAGCTTATCCATAGCCGCCCAGGCCGCTGCATTGGGACCATCCCAGCAATGAGCCATGACAACCACAAATCCTGACAAGGTACAAATGATGATCGTATCCAGAAAAACTCCGATAGAAGCCAGCATACCCTGCTCACATGGATGCTTTGCATCAGCCGCTGCTGCAGACATGGTAATGGTACCCTGACCGGCCTCATTGGACATAAGCCCTCTCTTTACCCCTTGTGCCAGAACCGTACCGAACAGACCGCCGAAGAAGGCCTCCGACCTAAAGGCTCCTCCGAATACTGCTTCGAAAAAGTACGGTACAGCCTTAATGTTCAGCAGAATCAGCACAAAAACCGTCACAATATAAAGTACAGCCATCACAGGGACCATCTTGTCCGTCCACTTGGTAACCTTCTTGATACCGCCAAATGTAACGATTGCTGTCACCGCCACGATCAGAGCACCTACTATGTAATAAAACACAGAGTCCGTCGCAATGGCGGCTCCCGTAACGATCTCTGCCATTCTCCCCACAGAGGAAACCACATTAAATCCCTGTGCAGGCAGGCAGCAAAGTGCATACATGATATACAGAAGGGACAAAAACACACCAATCCACACCTTATCACCCAGAAGCTTTCTTCCATAAAAGGGCAGACCACCCACAAACTCATCGTCTTTCTTTTCCTTAAAGATCTGCGCCAGCACTCCTTCCATGTAGGCGATGGCCATACCGAAGAAAGCAGACACCCACATCCAGAACACTGCGCCGGGACCTCCCACCGCAATAGCGCCTGTCACGCCGATGATATTGCCCGGACCTACGCGCATGGCTGAGCTTAACAAAAATGCTGCCAGAGGTGAAACACCTGTGGTCACCTGTCTTCGCTCCGTCATCACTTTAATGCCCTTTTTAAAATGAGTCACCTGCATAAATCCCAGCCGAAAGCTGAAATAAATACCAGATCCCAATAGCAGCATGACCGCAAAGGAAAAGTTTCCCAAAAGCGGAATCTTGGCATACCACTCAAAATTTGTCGGAAAATCCCACAGAAAATCTGACAAAGGACCAATAAAGGAAAACACTTTGTTCACTGACTGAAAAACTTCCTGCATACACTTCACCTCCTTCTGTATGCATCTTATCGTTCTTTCATTGATACCAAAAAATTGCAACAGCCGTTTTTACCCGGCTATTGCAACTTTAATGCTCTCTACACAAACTCTTTCACAGATTTGTAAACACCCTCTGCATCCAGACCATACTTTACCATCAACTCATTGGCCGGACCTGACTCACCGAACACATCCTGCATACCCAGTTTCTTTACAGGCGTAGGAAGCTTTGCACACAGGCAATCACAAACCGCACTGCCTAAGCCTCCGATAACGGAATGCTCTTCCACCGTCACTACCTTGCCGGTTTTCCTGGCGCTTGCAACAATGAGTTCCTCATCAAGGGGCTTGATGGTGCAGATATTTACCACCTCTGCACTGATACCGTCTGCAGCCAGCTTCTCGGCAGCACCCAGTGCAGAATCCACACAGACACCGGTAGCCACGATGGTCACATCTGTGCCCTCTCGCACCACAGTACCCTTACCGATCTCAAATTTATAATCAGGCCTGTCATTGATCACAGGCACTGCTGCACGGCCAAAACGGATATA
>JAZSFW010000078.1:0-13699 GCA_045532445.1 Acetatifactor sp.
GGAGGTAGATATTGCAGGTGTGACCATGCCTATTACCAAACATGGATATATTGTAAAGAATGTAGAGATATTGGCTGATACCATCAGAAAAGCATTCCATATTGCAAAAAGCGGCAGACCGGGGCCTGTGCTTGTGGATATTACGAAGGATGTAACGGCTGCTGTTTGTGAATTTACACCAAAAGAGCCGAAGGCTCTGGAGAGAGTGGATCATTATACAGAAGATGATATGGCAAAAGTAATGGAGCTGCTTATAAATGCAAAGAAGCCTTACATCTATCTGGGTGGAGGAGCAGTTGCTTCTGATGCCTGTGATGAAGTGGCGCAGTTTGCAGAGCTTTTAGATGCTCCAGTTTGTGATACTCTGATGGCAAAAGGTGCATTTGACGGTAAGAGTGAAAGATATACCGGCATGATCGGTATGCATGGAACCAAGACCTCCAATCTGGGTGTCAGTGAGTGTGATCTTCTGATTGCTATGGGTGCAAGATTTTCAGACCGTGTCGTTGGTAATCCGAAGAAGTTCGCCGAGCATGCAAACATTATACATATGGATATTGATGCTGCAGAGATCAACAAGAACATCCATGCAGACGCTGCACTTGTAGGAGATCTAAAAGGTGTTTTGAAGCAGATCATTCAACAATTGCCAAAGCAGGATCACAGTCAGTGGATGACTAGAATTCGGGAATTGAAAACAAATTATCCTTTGAAGTATGATAATGAAGTGTTGTCCTGTCCTTATGTGATAGAGACCATTGATAAAGTGACAGAAGGAAAAGCTCTTATCAGTACAGATGTAGGGCAGCATCAGATGTGGGCAGCACAGTACTATCAGTATACCAGTCCCCGTACCTTCCTTTCCTCCGGAGGACTTGGAACCATGGGCTATGGCCTTGGTGCATGTATCGGTGCGCAGGTTGGACAGCCCGATAAGATTTGTATCAATATAGCAGGTGATGGATGTTTTCGAATGAACATGAATGAGCTTGCCACAGCAAGTCGTTACAACATTCCTATTATTCAGGTTGTGATCAATAACCATGTATTGGGGATGGTTCGTCAATGGCAGACTTTATTTTATGGTAAGAGGTATTCTCAGACTGTTTTGAATGATAAGGTTGATTTCTGCAAGGTAGCTGAAGGGCTTGGTTGTGCCGCCATTCGTGTGACAACCAAGGAAGAAGTAGAGCCTGCTATTCGTAAGGCAATCGAATTGAAAGCGCCTGTATTGATCGAATGCCTGATTCCGGAAGATGACAAGGTATTCCCTATGGTTCCGGCAGGCGCTCCGATCAGCGAAGTGTTTGACGGGGATGATCTGAAGCAGAAACAAGTATAAGTATGTATAATGGGGGGCGGACGGGTCTGGCGCCTGTAGAATAAAAATGATACAAAAGATCATAAAAACATTGCTTACAGCATGTTTGGCCGCTGTAGCTGTATATATGGCGCTGACATGGTATTACAGCAAGAGTTTTTCTATGAATACATGGATCAATGGTGTCTATTGCACCGGCAAGACCATAGAAGAAGTAAATTCGGAGCTTTTGGAGAAAACAAAGGCTCCGAGTGTTATCATTATGGATCGGGAAGGCAGAAGATATGAGCTGGCGCTTCAGGATATTCTTTTACAACTGGATTATGCGGTTCCTTTAGAAAAATATCTTGCTTCGCAAAAGCCTCATTTATGGCTTAATAGGCTTAGTGAGAATACGGAGACTGTGCTAAATCCTGATTTTACGTTTGAGGAAGAAAGACTGCAGGCCTTTTGGGAGGAATTGTCCTTTGTTAAGGAAGAGCGTGAGATAGAGTCTGAAGTATCCATTGTGATGACAAAGGAAGGTTATACTCTGATAGACACTACCAGACAGAGGATGAATTTGCAAAAAGCATACGAACAGTTACATGCTGAATTGGCAAGTTTACTGCAAAGGTATGTGGCGGAAAGCATAGAGTCCTTGCAAGAGACAGAATATGTGATCGATCTGAAAAACTTAGATTGCTATGAAGATAGAACGCTTACTCCAAAACAAAGGGAGATTCTTTCTCGGTGGGAAAAAGTTCAGGAATTTCAGAAACTTAAGATTATTTATGACATGGGGGAAGAACAGATTATCCTGGATGCTTCTGTGATCAGTCAGTTTCTGGAGAAAGACAAGGATGATTTATTTCGGATAAATGAGGATGGGACGCTGTATATTTCCAGAGAAAAGGTAGAGGGATTCATAGATGCTTTGGCAGAAGAATATGATACTTATAAAAAGGAAAGAACCTTTCAATCAACAAGGGGAGATCATATTGTTCTTCAAAAAGGCAGTTATGGGACATTGATCGATCGGGAGAAGGAAAAAGAATATCTTTACAAAGCACTGACCGGACGGGTCAGTGAAACACATATACCCGCATATAAGAGAACTGCATATCACAGAGGAAAAAACGATATCGGAGATAGCTATATCGAAATTGATATGACGGAGCAAAAGATGTATTTGTATTGGAAGGGAGAATGTCTGGTCAATACAGATATTGTGACGGGATGTACCAGTAAACGTATGGGAACCCCGGAAGGTGTCTATAGTGTATATGCCATGCAGCGTAACAGAACGCTCCGAGGTCCGGGCTATGCTTCTTTTGTAAATTATTGGATGCCGGTTAACGGCAATATTGGGATTCATGATGCCAACTGGCGGAATAGTTTTGGTGGAGAGATTTATAAAAAGTCAGGTTCCCATGGCTGTATTAACACCCCTTATGAAGCTATGAAAATTATTTATGAAAATGTTGAGATCGGAATACCGGTTGTGATGTTTTATTAGTACTTTGGTACCAAAAATGAAAATAATTTATCAATGCAGTTGACTAAAGCATTTGAAAAGACTAAAATGTTTCTTATGTTTTAAATTGGTTATTATTTTAACAAATGGAGGAGAAGAGATGTCCAGAGTTTATAATTTTTCAGCAGGTCCGGCAGTATTGCCTGAGGAAGTGCTTCGTGAAGCAGCAGAAGAGATGCTTGATTATAAGGGCACAGGAATGTCTGTGATGGAGATGAGTCATCGATCTAAAGCTTACGAAACCATTATTAAAGAAGCAGAAGCAGACTTAAGGGAGCTTATGAATATTCCCGATAACTATAAAGTATTATTCTTACAGGGAGGTGCAAGCCAGCAGTTTGCCATGATCCCCATGAATCTGATGAAGAATAAGGTTGCTGATTACATTGTGACCGGTCAGTGGGCGAAGAAAGCTTATCAGGAAGCTTGCATGTACGGAAAAGCCAATAAGATCGCTTCTTCAGAGGATGAGACTTTTTCTTATATTCCCGATTGTTCCGATCTTCCCATCAGCGAAGATGCAGATTATGTGTATATTTGTGAAAATAACACCATTTATGGTACAAAGTATAAAACCCTTCCCAATACCAAGGGTAAGACACTGGTTTCTGACGTTTCCAGCTGTTTCCTCTCTGAGCCTGTTGATGTGACCAAGTATGGTGTGATCTATGGCGGTGTTCAGAAGAACGTTGGACCTGCAGGCGTTGTGATTGTAATCATCAGAGAAGACCTGATTACAGAGGATGTTCTTCCCGGTACACCTACCATGCTGAAATACAAGATTCATGCGGATAATGATTCCCTGTACAATACCCCGCCTGCTTATGGCATCTACATTTGCGGCAAGGTATTTAAATGGCTGAAGAAGCAGGGCGGTCTGGAAGCGATGAAGGAGTACAATGAGAAGAAGGCAAAAGTGTTGTATGACTTCCTGGACGAGAGCAAGCTGTTTAAGGGTACTGTACGCAAGGAAGATCGTTCTCTGATGAATGTACCTTTTGTAACCGGTGATGCAGATCTGGATGCAAAGTTTGTAAAAGAAGCGAAGGCTGCAGGCTTTGAGAATCTGAAAGGTCACCGCAGTGTAGGTGGTATGAGAGCCAGCATTTACAATGCAATGCCGATTGAAGGTGTTGAGAAGCTGGTAGCATTTATGAAGAAATTTGAAGAGGAGAATACAAATGTTTAATATTCATTGCCTGAATCCCATTTCCAATGTGGGTTTGGAGAATTTGACAGCAAATTATGCATTGACAGAGGATGTAAATAAAGCCGACGGTATTTTGGTAAGAAGTGCTTCCATGCACGAGATGGAGCTGCCTGAACAGCTGCTTGCAGTTGCAAGAGCCGGTGCAGGTGTGAATAATATTCCTTTGGATAAATGTGCAGAGAAAGGTATTGTTGTATTTAATACCCCCGGTGCCAATGCCAATGGTGTAAAAGAGCTTGTGATCGCCGGTATGCTTCTGGCAGCCCGTGATGTAGTAGGTGGTATTCAGTGGGTGAAGGAATCCAAGGACAATGCCGATATTGCCAAAGCTGCCGAGAAGGAAAAGAAGAAATTTGCCGGCACAGAGCTCTTGGGTAAGAAGCTTGGTATCATCGGTCTGGGTGCCATCGGTGTCAAAGTGGCAAATGCTGCTGAGAGTCTTGGCATGGAGGTGTTGGGTTATGACCCTTATCTTTCCGTAGATGCAGCATGGAGCTTGAGCCGCAAGATCAAGCATGTATTCAGCGTAGATGATATTTATGCAAATTGTGATTTTATCACAGTGCATGTACCTCTTATGGACTCCACAAAGGGTATGATCAATGCAGAGGCTATTCAGAAAATGAAGGATGGTGTAATTCTGCTTAACTTTGCAAGAGACTTGCTTGCAAATGAAGCGGACGTACTGAAGGGAATCAAAGAAGGCAAGATCCGCCGTTATGTGACAGATTTCCCCAACCCGACCACAGCAGGTCAGGAGGGCTGCATTGTAATTCCCCATCTTGGTGCAAGCACGGAAGAGTCTGAGGACAACTGTGCAAAGATGGCTGTGAAAGAGATGGTGAAATATTTGGAGAATGGTAATATTACCAACAGTGTTAATTATCCTAACTGTGATATGGGTGTATGTACCCATGCAGCGCGAATTGCTATTTTCCACAAGAATATTGCCAATATGATCACAAAGTTCTCTGCTTGTATGGGAGACAATGGTATTAATATTGCTAACATGACCAATAAATCCAGGGGAGAAGTTGCCTATACCATGATGGACATTGAAACAGTGCCTTCTGAAGAAATCATTGAGAAACTGCAGTCCTTTGAAGGCGTATTCCGTGTGCGTGTCATTAAATAAATTGAAGGTATGTCTTTGTAAAAAAGAATAAAAAATGAGAACTAAGGATAGGAAAACGCCTAAACTTAGTTCTCTTTTTTTAACGGAAAAGAATCGGCATGCCGTCGCCTTCATTCAGATCCTGTAGCTCTTCGCGCAGTTTTTCCTCACTCTTTACGGAGGCTACAGTCTGCAGATCCATATAAAGGATAAAGACATCTTCAAGAAGCATTCCGCGCTCCTCGGCGATCTCTTCCATGATGGGTCTTAATTTCTCAAGCTGTAAGGAAATCTGTACTTTCTGAGGATCAATCTCGCCAAGAACGTTGTTGGCGTAGGCGTTGATCCGTTCTAGGAATTTTTTGTTTTCGTCTGTCATTGTAAGCACCTTTCTTTTTTGGGGTATTGTTCTAGTGTTGTTTGGTGAGCGCCTGTTCGGGAACTGGCCTAGTGACGTTCAGCGAGCGCCCATTCGCGCACAGCTAAGCTGTGCTAATCGCACCCTTTGGGGCTTTTCGTCGCTTCGCGACTGTTTTTGCTCATAAGAGGGGCGCTCCCTCAGAGCAGGTATAGGGATAAAAATTCGTGCGAGCACGATTTTTATCCCTATATCTGCTCTGGCTGAACTGGTTAGAAATATTTTATCACTTTTTCCTTGTTATGTATAGCTATTTTTGTTAAAATAGATTCAATAGATTAATTTTACATAAAGGAGAATCATCATGGCAAAGGTCATTCCTTTTAAAGCTTATCGTCCCGCACAGGGATTGGAAGAAAGAATTGCAGCATTACCCTATGACGTTTATAATCGTAAAGAGGCTCTTGAGGTGGTAAAAAAGAATCCCCAATCGTTTCTGGCAATTGACCGGGCGGAGACCCAGTTTGATCCGGATATGGATATGTATGCCGATGCAGTATATGAGAAGGCAAGAGAAATGATGTGGCAGCAAATAGAAGAAGGTTCTTTTGTACAGGATGAGGAGCCTTGCTTTTATCTGTACAGACAGGTGATGGATGGACGCAGTCAGACCGGTATCGTTGCCTGTGCATCTATTGATGACTATTTAAATGAGGTCATTAAGAAGCACGAGAATACAAGAGCGGACAAGGAGATTGACCGCATTCGTCATGTAGACACCTGCAATGCTCAAAGTGGTCCCATTTTTCTGGCTTATCGTGCAGAAGAAACCCTTAGCCGGATCATGGAGGAAGTAGTAACGGAAAAGCCTGTATATGATTTTGTGGCAGAAGACGGCATTGGTCATGTGGTATGGGTCATTCGTGACAAAGACAGGATCGAAGCGATGAAAAAGGCTTTTGGAAGCATTAACAGTATTTATATTGCAGATGGACATCACAGATGTGCTTCTGCAGTAAAGGTGGGATTAAAGCGCAGGGAAGCCAATCCGGGATATACGGGGGAAGAAGAGTATAATTTCTTCCTGGCAGTCCTTTTCCCGGACGAAGAGCTTCGTATTATGGATTACAACAGAGTTGTGAAGGACTTAAATGGTCTTAGTGAAGAGGAATTTATGCAAAAGATCAGCGAAAAGTTTGCGGTAAGGGAAGTTGGCAGGGAGCCTTATATACCTGCAGTCAAGGGAACTTTTGGCATGTATCTTAATCAGAGTTGGTATGAACTTACAGCAAAGAAGGAGATTGTAAGTGAGGATGCAGTGGATGGTCTGGATGTTTCTATTCTGCAGGATCACTTGTTAAAACCTGTTCTTGGTATTGAAGATCCCAAGACTGATAAGAGAATTGATTTCGTGGGTGGTATCAGAGGGCTGAAAGAGCTGGAAAGACGGGTGGCTACAGACATGAAAGTTGCTTTTTCCATGTATCCTACTTCTATTGAAGAGCTTTTTGCGGTTGCAGATGATCACAGACTGATGCCGCCTAAGTCTACTTGGTTTGAACCCAAATTAAGAAGTGGTCTGTTTTTACATGGTCTGGAATAAAAAGGAAACAAAGTGCAGCAATATATCAGGATGCAGAAATAATAAAAGAAAGAGGTAAGAAAAAATGAATGTTGTTCTTGGAAATGATGCGGTAAACACAATAGGTGAAGCAGCAACAGTAGGTGCCATCAAGAGTTTTTTGCATGCGCTTCCTTCCAAAGCTTTGGAGCTTGGAATCAGAGTAGTACTGGCGTTGTTGGCCTTTTGGATCGGTGTTCAGGTCATCAAATTAATTCGTAAGATTATCAAAAAATCCATGAAAAAAGCCAATGCGGATACAGGAGCCATACAGTTTGTAGATTCTTTTATGAAAGCCGCTCTTTATGTGGTGTTGATCCTTTTGATTGCTACATCCTTTGGTGTTGATGCGGCAAGTATCATAGCGGTTGTTGGTTCCGCAGGTGTGGCAGTTGGTCTTGCATTGCAGGGAAGTCTGTCCAACCTGGCAGGCGGCGTCCTTTTGCTTGTGCTGCATCCCTTCAAAGTGGGAGATTATATCGTAGATGCGGCTGGAAATGAAGGAACTGTTATGGAGATTCAGATTTTTTATACCAAATTGATGACTCCTGACAATAAGACCATCATTTTGCCCAATGGAACCTTATCCAATAACAGCATTACCAATGTGACCACTGCGAAGATGAGAAGAATGGATATCACAGTAGGGATTTCTTATGGTTCGGATATTAAGACCGCCAAAGAAGTTTTGATGAGGGTGCTCATGGAGGATGATGCGACCTTAAAGGATAAGGATATGAATGTTTTTGTGGATCAGTTGGCAGAATCTTCTATTAATCTTGGTGTGAGATGTTGGTTTAACAACGAAGATTTCTGGCCGGGAAAATGGCGCATTACTGAGAATTGTAAATATGCGCTGGATCAGGCTGGTATACAGATCCCATTTCCACAGGTGGATGTGCATATTCAACAGTAATATTTGGAAGATATGAAATGATATGGAAAAGTCGATTTTGCTTGTGACAGAATCGGCTTTTTTATTTTTCATACATAAAAGTAAATAATGTGAGGCAAACTAGGCATATTCAGACAAATAATTTGGTTAAATACACAAAAATGAACAGGGATTAAAAAGAAAAATGTATACAATATAGCCAAATACTTCCATTGACTTCAATAAATAGATATGATAGTCTATCTGAGGACAAAAATAGCGGAAATAAGTAAATATAAAGAGGAGGTTTTGTATGAAGAAAATTTTATCTTGCGCATTGATTGCAGCAATTATGTCTGCAATGTTTACAGGCTGCGGCAAAAAGACGGAGAGTATTCATTTAAAAGTATGGTGTCCGGCAAATCAGGTGGAGACCGGTATTATGGAACAGCAGCAGAAGGCATTTGCAGAGGCACATCCAGAGTGGAATATTACATGGACAACGGAAATTGTGGGAGAAGATAAGGCCAAGGAAACGATTCTTCGTGATGTGGAAGCAGCAGGAGACGTTTACTTTTATACCAGTGACCAGCTGACAGAATTGATTGACGCAGGTGCGATCGCAAGGCTTGGGGGAGACACTGAAAAAATGGTCAATGAAACCATAGATGAATACGCGGTGAGCACTGCAAAGAAAGACGATGCATTGTACGGGATCCCATTTACGCACAATACATTTTATCTTTACTATGATAAAACCCTTTTGAATGAAAATGATATTCAGTCCATGGAAAGTATCATGGCTAAAGAAACCGCAGACAATGTATATAATTTCTATTTTGAATCTGCCGGCGGCTGGAAGCTTGGTGCCTGGTATTATGGCGCAGGACTGAATGTGTTCGGACCACAGGGAAACGATCCTGCAGCGGGTGTAGACTGGAATAATGATACCGGTGTGGCAGTGACCAACTATTTGATCGATCTGATCAATAATCCCAAATGTGCGTTTCAGGATGAAGTCACTGTAACAGATCTGATTCCGGATCACAGATTGGCGGCATGGTTTGATGGTGCCTGGAATGATCCGATTTACAAATCAATTCTTGGTGAAAATTTGGGAAGAGCGGTTATACCTACCTATCTTTTAAACGGGGAACATGTTCAGCTGAAAGGGTTCTACGGATCCAAATGTATTGGGGTTAACCCTCATTCCAAGAATATGGAAGCCGCGGTAGCTTTTGCAGCTTTCCTTGGGAATGAAGAAAACCAGTTGCTTCGTTATGAAAAATCCGGGCAGATTCCTGCCAATGTAAAGGCAGCTAATAGTGAGGCTGTTCTAGCAGATCCACTTACCACGGTAATCCTAGAGGAAGTGGAGACAGCAAGCGTGATACAGCCAGTGTCTTCTCTGTTTGGAAGCAGATATTGGAGCTATGCCAACACCATACCTACAGAAATCAGAAGTGGTGAATTGAATAAGGATAATGTCCAGGCGAAGATGGATACTTTTGTATCTTGGATGACCGCCAAATAAACGCTTAAGATAATTATGCAGGGATGCCTAAAGTAGTGGTATCCCTGTTTTTGACAGAAAGCTGCATCTTTCGGAAAAAGGGCAGTCAATAGAAAAAGTTAGGAGGTTTTTCATGGGTATCGTGAAAAAGAAAAATGCTGATGCCGGTAGCTTTTATGCGTTTAAAAATGGGGATTTGACAACGAAGCTTTCCCTGGTACTTTTGGGTTATGGAAACCTGAAAAATAAACAGATCGGCAGAGGTGCAATTTTCCTTACCTTGGAAATTGGATACATTGTATATATGATTTTCTTTGGAATCAAGTCCATAGCTGATTTCATTACCCTGGGAACGGTGACACAGGGACAGACATACAACGAACTAAAGGGAATCTATGAGTACACAAAGGGTGATAATTCCATGCTTTGTCTTTTGTATGGCGTCATCACATTGTTTATTACGGTGGCTTTTATTTTTGTGGCATTTATGTCTTGTAAGAGTGCTTATTGTACGCAGATCAGAAAAGAAAAGGGAATGTCTCTGCCTACTTTTAAAGAAGATATGCATTCCTTGAAGCAAGAAAATCTACATGTTTTATTGCTGGCTTTTCCTGTCATGGGAATTATTGTTTTTACCATTATTCCGCTGATATTTATGATCTTAATTGCTTTTACCAATTATGATCATGAACATCAGCCCCCAGGAAATTTATTTGATTGGGTAGGAGTGAGCAATTTTTCGGCTCTTTTATCCAGCAGCGGAAAGTTGGCAAGTACCTTTTGGCCGGTTCTTGGATGGACCTTGATCTGGGCTGTGAGTGCAACGGTAAGCTGTTATATTCTGGGACTTTTGCTGGCGCTCTTGATCAATCGTAAAGATACCAGGATGAAGGGTTTCTGGAGATTTGTTTTTGTATTGTCAATTGCAGTGCCTCAATTTGTTTCTTTGCTTAGTATGAGAACAATCTTTAATGCAAATGGACCTGTCAATATTATTTTGAGGCAGTTGGGGATTCTGGAGGCCACAGAATCAATCCCATTCTTTACGGATGCTGCCGTTGCAAAGATTGTTATTATTGGGATTAATATCTGGATCGGTGTCCCGTTTACAATGCTTTCCACAACAGGCATCCTGCAGAATATCCCGGCAGAGTTGTATGAAGCTGCCAGGATTGACGGTGCCAGTGCCTCCCGGATTTTTCGCAAGATCACCCTTCCGTACATGCTTTTTGTGATGACGCCGAATCTGATCACATCCTTTATCGGTAATATCAACAACTTCAATGTGATCTTTCTGCTTTCTTCAGGTGGGCCTGACACCTTGGAATATTACTATGCGGGAAAGACCGATCTCTTGGTTACGTGGCTGTACAGATTGACAATCACGCAGAAGGATTATAATCTTGGCGCAGTCATTGGCATTATGACGTTTGTTGTTCTGGCAATTGTGTCGTTAATAACCTACCGGAATACCGGTTCCTATAAAGATGAGGGGGCATTTCAATAATGAGAGCAAAAAGAACAGTTACCAATATCATCTGTCATGGATTGTTAGTGGCACTCAGTATTCTGTGGGTATTACCCATATTTTACGTGGTTCTGACGTCGTTTCGGGCAGAGACAGGCTCTTATAAGAGCTATATTTTTCCAAAGGAATATACCTTACAAAACTATGTGAGTTTATTTACAAGCAGCAGTGTGATCAATTTTGGCAGATGGTTTATGAATACACTGGTCATTGCGATTTTCAGCACAATAATCTCAGCCTTTTTTGTACTGTGCGTATCCTATGTTATGAGCAGACTGCGTTTTAAGATGCGAAAGTCCTTTATGAGCGTTGCACTTGTGCTGGGAATGTTTCCGGGATTTATGTCTATGATCGCAGTTTACTATATTTTAAAGGGGCTGGGATTTTTGGATACCGGTGTGCTGAAACAGGTAGCGCTGGTGCTTGTTTATTCCGGTGGTGCGGGACTGGGTTTTTATATGGCTAAGGGATTTTTTGATACGATTCCGAAGGCGATTGATGAAGCGGCATACATCGACGGCGCTACCAAATGGGATACATTTATTCATGTGACGATACCAATGTCGAAACCAATTATTACTTACACCTTGATTACTTCTTTTATGGCGCCTTGGGTTGATTATATTTTTGCAAGGGTTATATTGGGTAATGATACGCCTTACTATACTGTTGCCATAGGGCTTTGGACGATGTTGGAGAAGGAATATATTGAATATTATTATACCCAGTTTTATGCAGGCTGCGTTTTGATTTCGATACCTATTTCCATTCTGTTTTTGTTGACACAGAAGTGTTATGTGGAAGGAGTCTCCGGTGCTGTCAAGGGTTAAAGAGTGCTGAAAAAGGAATTGCGATAATCTGAGGACAAGTGCTTGACGATTTGCAAAGACAGCTGTATGATGTTAGGAAGAATGTTAAGAAAGGATTATTTTAAATGAAAAGAGCAAGTGGCATTTTGCTTCCGGTAGCAAGCCTCCCCTCAAAGTATGGGATCGGCTGTTTCTCTAAGGAAGCATATGATTGGATAGATCAGTTAAAGGAAGCAGGGCAGAGCTATTGGCAGATTCTGCCGCTTTCTCCCACAAGTTATGGAGATTCCCCATATCAGTCATTTTCTTCCTTTGCAGGCAACCCCTATTTTATAGATCTGGAGCAATTGATCGAAGAGGGAGTGCTCACAAAAGAGGAGTGTGATGGGGTGGATTTCGGCGACAATGATTCTTATATAGATTACGGAAAAATGTATGAAAATCGCTTTGTACTTTTAAGACTTGCATATGAGCGCAGTAATATTGCCCAAAAGCCGGAATTTATAACTTTCATTCAGGAGAATGCTGATTGGCTTGATGATTATGCGCTGTTTATGGCGGTGAAAAAGAGATTTCATGGCGCTGGCTGGAGCCAGTGGGCCGAGGATATTAAAAAGCGCTGGGGGTTTGCGCTGGATTATTATCGGAGAGAATGTTATTTTGAGATTGAGTTTTATAAATATCTGCAATTTACCTTTCACAAACAATGGCATAAATTAAAAGCCTATGCAAATGAGAATGGAATAGAGATCATCGGTGATATCCCCATCTATGTGGCATTTGATTCTTCAGATGCCTGGGCGTCGCCGGAATTGTTTCAGTTTGACAGTGATTTTGTGCCTCTTGCAGTGGCAGGATGTCCTCCGGATGCTTTTTCGGAAGATGGACAGCTTTGGGGAAATCCTCTGTATCGCTGGGATTATCATAAGCAGACGGGCTATGAATGGTGGTGCAGAAGACTGGCACACTGTTTCCAGATGTATGATGTGGTCAGGATAGACCATTTCAGAGGTTTTGATGCCTATTATTCGATTCCCTATGGGGACGAGACGGCTGCCTTTGGGCATTGGGAGCAAGGGCCTGGGATTGAACTGTTTCAGAAACTCACAGAAAAGCTGGGAGAGAAGCAGATCATTGCAGAGGATCTTGGCTTTTTGACACCTTCTGTAAAAAAACTTTTAAAAGACAGCTCTTATCCTGGTATGAAGGTATTGGAGTTTGCTTTTAATCCAGAGGAAGAGTCAGATTATCTGCCGCATAACTATGACCGTAATTGTGTGGTGTACACAGGGACTCATGACAATGCTACCCTGGTGCAGTGGTATAAGGAACTAGATAAGGAAAGTAAGCAGTTTGCAGAAATCTATATGAACAATGCGCATGTTCCTGTGAAAGAAAAATATTGGGATTTTGTTCGTATGGCTATGATGAGCAGTGCCAATACCTGTATTACGCCGGTACAGGATCTGTTGGGGCTTGGTAAAGAGGCAAGGATCAATCATCCGTCTACTCTTGGTGATAACTGGAAGTGGCGTATTGACAGCAAGATGTTAAACAAGCAAATGATTCAAAAGATTTATGCATTGACGGAAATCAGTTTTCGGCTTCCTAAGATTGTGCAGGACGATGTGCAGGACAAAAATGATGAATTAAAAAAAGAAAGTGGCATCATTTCGGACCATAAGTAATAGTAAAACCGGGTGTTTCGATCTATATTTGATGGAAACACCCGGTTTTAAGCTGAAAATGGGACTCGAACCCACGACCCCTTCATTACGAGTGAAGTGCTCTACCGACTGAGCTATTTCAGCATCATATGTCTAAACGACTTATAT
>JAZSFW010000114.1:0-2704 GCA_045532445.1 Acetatifactor sp.
GACACCATCGAGCACCGGCTTATTTTCCTCATAACTGAAGCTCACATCCCGAAGATCCAATATCACTCCATTGTCCGTCTCATCCACCTGATCCCGTGTTCCTTCTGTCTCTAAAGGTAGCTCCAATGCCTTGCTGACACGTTCAATCGCTACTACAGTAGGCTGAATAGAGGTCAGGAAAAAGCCGAAGGAAGTAATACTGTTAGATACTCCCATGGCAATGGGCCAAATTGCCAACATTTCCGGCACACTCAGCTGTCCTGCGTTTACCAGCAAAATTCCTATCAAATAAACGCCTGAATAACCCAAAGTAAAACCAACCAGAAACAAAACACCATTTAAAACACTTACTTTGGCCATCTTCCAGCCATATTCCCGGCCGGTCTTAACAGTGTCTTTGTGGCGATCCATAAGCAGCTTTAACAGATGATAAAGCCGCATCACGATAAATCCATTCAATATATCCTCGATATAAGAGGTGGCATCCGCTGCTGCCTGTTGCTCACCCTCCGCGTATTTTTTATAGCGCTTTCTGCGCAGAACGCCCAGCCCGAAACAGGCAACCCCACTGGCCAGTGCATACAAAAGAAGCATCGGCGACTGCATTCCCACAATGATAAGACCTCCTACCAGCTGGATACCTAAGGAAACCGCCCGTCCGATCACCTGCTTATAGCTTTTCAGTGCATTGTCTGCATCCTTACTCAGCATGGTAAGCCATTCACCGCTATGTCTTTCATACCAATCCTTCATGGTCATACGGCTCATCTGGAAGCTTAGCTTTTTACGAAGCTCCCGATCCGCATAAGCAGTAGTCCGGGTAAAAAGCCAGTTGCCGACTCCCATAAGAATCACAATCAGAACCAGAAGCAAGAATACCATAGACATCTGGCGAAAGAAAAGAACATTGTCATTTCCGATACTGGTAATCACTTTATAAAGTTGCCCGCTGAATATACTCAGCAAAAAGGAGAAGCTGGCCATCATCAGGGTTCCAACCCAGTATAAGAATAAATGACCTTTTAAAAATTGCATCATATAAACAATTTTATCCAGCCCGTAACGATCTTTGTTGTTTTTTGCCTTGTCATTTTTCATATCAGCACACCCCGCTTTCTTCCAACTGCGCCTGATACAGTCTTTGGTAAGCACCTTCCTGCCTGATCAAGGTATCGTGGGTACCCTCCTGCACAATCATGCCATGATCAAATACATAGATCCTGTCCGCATTACGGATGGTCTGCAATCTGTGGGCCACCACAATCGTCGTACGCCCCTGCTTCAATGCATCAAAGGCTGCCTGAAATTCACTTTCCGTCACGCTGTCCAGTGCACTGGTAGGTTCATCCAAAAGGATCACAGGTGCATCTTTCACAAATGCCCTGGCAATGGTCAGCCGCTGCTGCTGTCCTCCTGACAAGGTAACACCGTTTTCTCCCACAAGGGCAGAAAGCCCGTTATCCAAGCCTTCAATATATTTCTTTAAGCCTGCATTCTGCAATGCTTCCCAGATTTTATCCTCAGGAACCGTCTCATCTGCGATATTCTCCCGGATTGTAAGAGGGAACAAAGCCGCATCCTGGAATACCGGTGCAATCAAGGACCGCATGGCTGAAAGCTTCCACTGCTTCACATCGCGGCCAAATATTCTTACACTTCCTTCCTGTACCTCGTAAAGTCCCATCAAAAGCTTTAGCACAGTGGATTTACCACTGCCGCTGCTGCCTACAAAAGCCACCGTTTCGCCCTTATGTACTTTCAGACTTACATCCTGCAGGATTTTAGAACCGGTATCCCCGTAAGAAAATCCTACTCCTTCTAATTCCAGAACCGGATACTTTTCTTCCGTATTGTCCGTCAAATACCCGTCCGGCATGCTTTCTTCACCATTTGTCCGCTCCTGTCCAAGCTCCAGCAGTTCAAATATCCGCTTGGCACTGGCGCCGGCCTTATTGTTATCCGCTACAAATCCACTAATCTCCGGAAGAACATTTCCCAGATTCTGTATTGCAATCTGAATAAATCCTACCAGAAAGCCTGCGGAAATATCACCTATGCTTATAAAATAAATACCGGCTGCCGCAGCTACAAAACCGGGCAGATAGCTTCCGAAAGTTCCGAATGCCTGCACCCAACCATTGTAAAAGCCGGCTTTTTGCTCTGCAATCCTCTTTTCTTCCAAGGCCTTCCCAATCCGATCGCCCATGGGCTGTTCTAAGCTGTAAGCTTTTAAATATTCCGGATCTGCCAGAATTTCCTGCATATCTGCAATCGCATCTGCTGCCGACTTTCTCTTCACATCAGAGAGCTCCTGAATAGGCTTTGCCAGCTTTGTAAAAAGCGGCACAATAATAATAATTACCGGAAATACGCATATAGTCAGCATGACACTCTGAGACAGGGAAAAGATCAAAGCCCATATCAGATAGAAGAAGAAAAAGACCATCTGTGGCATTCCCCAACAGAGCCACCCGCAGATTACTTCCATGTCCGATGTGTAGGTACTTAATACATCACCTTTTTTGTGAGACTCCACCCAGCTTAAGGGAACACCGGACAAACAATTGCTGATCGCCAACTGAAGCTTCTCCCTTGCCATCAGATAATATTTATCACTAAAATAGCTTTTCATAGCAACAAAAGGAGCTCCGCCGAACATCGTAACAATCATGAATATCACTGCCAGCCAGACCCGGCCTCCCTC
>JAZSFW010000070.1:0-5028 GCA_045532445.1 Acetatifactor sp.
TTTATTTGTCAAGGTACTGTCGGCTGCTGTTATCGCAGCAACTCTGTTATCATACCATAGGTGCTTTCGTTTGTCAACAACTTTTTTAAAAACTTTTTTTGTTAACTCGCTGTGCATCTCGGCGGGTTTTTATTGTATCACACTGCCCGTCCACTTGTCAACTATTTTTTTATTATGTTGGCACAGTGCCAAGCACACCTATAAGATAGATTTTCGCCTTATCAAAGCGAAAAAAAAGAAATCTCGATCTCTCAAGATCCTTTCTTATTCTTATTGGCAGTGAAACGGAGAAAGAGGGATTTGAACCCTCGCGCCGCGTAAACGACCTACACCCTTAGCAGGGGCGCCTCTTCAGCCTCTTGAGTATTTCTCCTTAATCTGAACCACGTCTCTACCAATATTCTGTTGTGGTGCGCCAGATACATGACGCATGGTTTATTATACCTAAGCTCTTCAGATTTGTCAATCACTTTTTTATTTTTTTTGTGACAGTTATAGTATGACCCGGTTCAGAATAATCATACCTCTCTTTTATACGCATCAATGGCGGTTTCATATAAATTATTGCCCTGGGAATCTATCACTACAATTACCGGGAAATCTTTTACTTCCAACCTTCTGATTGCCTCAGTACCCAGATCATCATATGCGATTACTTCGGAGGAAACAATGGATTTGGACAACAGAGCTCCTGCGCCTCCTACTGCAGCAAAATATACTGCCCCATTTCTGACAATCGCCTCTTTGACTTCGACAGTGCGTTTGCCTTTACCGATCATTCCTTTCAGACCAAGATCCAAGAGAGAAGGCGCATACTTATCCATGCGGCTGGCCGTGGTAGGTCCTGCGGAACCAATCGGGCGTCCCTCCCTGGCAGGGGATGGTCCCATATAGTATATTACATTATCTTCCATGCTCATTGGCAAGTCTTCTCCTGCCGCAAGCGCCTCATACATTCTTTTATGCGCAGCATCCCTTGCAGTGTAAATAACGCCTGTCAGATACACGTAATCTCCAGACTTCAGTGCAGCTGCTGTCTCTTTATTAAGGGGTACATTGATATGTTTTTTCATATTCACCTCAAATGATCCTTTCCTTAAATTGTCCTGATGGCATGCCTGTTCACATGGCAGCAAATATTCACCGCCACAGGCAAACCGGCTATATGAGTAGGATATGTATTGATATTTACAGCAAGGGCTGTTGTTCTTCCGCCCAGACCACCCGGGCCAATCCCTGAGCAATTGATGCGCTCAAGCAATTCTTCTTCCATCTCTTTGACATAAGGAATGTCTGATCTGACATCTACAGATCTGGTCAAAGCTTTCTTTGCCAGCAGCGCACATTTTTCAAAAGTGCCGCCCACACCCACACCAACTACCATTGGCGGGCAAGCGTTGGGACCGGCATCTTTCACTGCTGTTAAGATCGCATTCTTAACCCCTTCTATCCCATCTGCAGGCTTCAGCATAAATACTCTGCTCATATTCTCACTGCCAAAACCTTTCGGAGCCACAGTGATTTTTACCTGGTCCCCTGGTTTCATTTCATAGTGAATGACAGCGGGGGTATTATCCTTGGTATTTTCTCTATAAATAGGATCTTTCACTACTGATTTTCTCAAATAGCCCTGTACATAGCCCTGACGAACACCCTCGTGGATGGCATCCTCCAAGGATCCCCCTTCAAAGTGTACCTCCTGACCGATCTCCATGAAGATCACTGCCATACCGGTATCCTGACATATGGGGATCATATCCTCTCCGGCTATCTTCAGATTTTCCTGAAGCTGCTCCAGTATCTGCCTGCCCAAAGAAGACTCCTCAGTCTGTACACTTTTATCCAAAGCACATTTCATATCTTTAGACAAAAAATGATTGGCCTCGATGCACATTTCCCTAATGTTTTCAGTAATTATGCCTACATCAATTGTTCTCATAGCCAGCCCTCTATTCTGTAATCTGCTTTTTTACCTCATCCAATTCCTCAGGAGTGGGGGATGAAGGTTCCAATTCTATTTTATGACCATCATTCAAATATCTGGGAATTAAGTGCACATGAAAATGATTTACTGTCTGTCCTGCCACCTCACCATTATTCTGTAACAAGTTAAAACCATCACATCCAAGCTTCTTCGTCATCTGCGTAACCATATTCTTTGCCAGAACCAGTACATCGGCAGCAGTATCATCTGAAAGCTCATAAAGATTTGCCGCATGATCCTTTGGCAGGATCAATGCATGACCTCTTGTTGCGGGTGCCAGATCCAGGATCACTCTGAACTTATCATCTTCATATAATGTTCTGGAAGGTATTTCTCCGTTTGCTATTTTGCAAAAAATACAATCATCTTTTCTCAACGCTCTTACTCCTTTATTTGAAGAATTTTTTCTTCTTTCCTTTTCCATCATTTCCCTTATCATCCGACGCTTCCTTAGCTGCATTCAAGGAATTATCAGTTTCTGCATCAAACTGTTTCAACAACTCCTTGGCCTCATGACTTAATTTGTCAGGCACCTGAACTACCAGCGTCACGTAATGATCGCCTCTGATCTCGGGATTTCTCCAGGAGGGAACTCCTTTCCCCTTCAGGCGCACCTTTGTATCCGTCTGTGTACCGGGTTTTACTTCGTAGATCACCTTGCCATCTACGGTATCGATCACGATCTCACCGCCCAGCGCAGCCACTGCAAAGGACATAGGTACTGTAGAATAAATATTCATATCCTGGCGTTGGAAAATGGGATGGCGGTCAACGACTACCTCTACCTTCACATCGCCTCTGGGGCCACCATTTACCCCCGGATCCCCCAAACCGGGCATTAAGATCACCTGACCATTGTCAATACCCGCTTTGATCTTTACAGCATACCGTTTGTTCTGAGGCACATAGCCGGTGCCACGACAATCTGAACATTTCTCTTTAATGATCTTACCCGTTCCATTACAGTCAGGACAAGGCTGCACATTACGAACGGTTCCAAAGAAGGACTGCTGCGTAAACACCACTTGCCCCTTGCCGCCACACTTAGAACAAGTCTCAGGGCTGGTTCCCGCCTTGGCACCGTTTCCGCCGCAAGTCTTACAAGGCTCTTTCACAGTCAGTTCAATGGTCTTTTCACATCCGAAAATAGCCTCTTCAAAGCGGATGCGCACACTGGTGTAAAGGGTGTTGCCCTTCATGGGACCATTACTGCGTCCGCGGCTTCTTCCGCCTCCAAAGAAATCTCCAAAAATATCACCAAAGATATCACTAAAATCAGCACCGGTAAAATCAAATCCGCCCGGACCACCGGCTCCGCCCTCAAATGCTGCATGACCAAACTGATCATACTGACGCTTTTTCTCGGGATCACTCAAAATAGCATATGCTTCAGAAGCCTCTTTAAATTTCTTCTCTGCTTCTGCATCTCCCGGATTCATATCCGGATGATATTTTTTTGCCAATGCCCTATAAGCCTTTTTAATCGCGGCATCATCTGCACTTTTATCTACACCGAGCACCTCATAATAGTCTCGTTTTTGTTCTGCCATAACTAACTCCTCGATATAATCTCTGAATGCAAGATACACAGAGGAACCGAAGTTCCTCTGCGTTCTGTCACTTACATTTCATTATAATTTTCTTTTCATAACGGCAAGGTATCAATTATACCTCGCGGAAATCTCCGTCAATTACATCATCATCTGCAGAAGCGCCTGCTGCCCCACTCATATCAGGACCTGCACCGCCCTGTGCCTGCTGCATGTTCTCGTACATCTTGGTAAACAGAGACTGTGCACTGGTCATAAGCTTTTCTTTTGCAGCCTTCAGCTCATCCAGATCGCTGTCGCTCATTTCCTGATCCTTGGTTCTTTCCAGAATTGCTTTTACAGCTTCCATATCAGCCTGAACCTGAGTCTTGTCGCTCTCAGGAATCTTGTCACCCACTTCTTCCAAAGCCTTCTCAGTTTGGAATACGAAAGCGTCAGCGTCATTTCTTGCTTCTACAGCTTCTTTTCTCTTCTTATCCTGTGCCTCGAACTCAGCAGCTTCCTTCACTGCCTTCTCGATCTCTGCATCAGACATATTGGAGCCTGCTGTAATGGTGATATGCTGCTCCTTACCGGTTCCCAGATCCTTTGCAGATACATTTACGATACCGTTTGCATCGATATCAAAAGTAACTTCGATCTGAGGCACACCACGACGTGCAGGAGGAATACCATCCAGACGGAACTGTCCAAGGGACTTGTTGTCTCTTGCAAACTGTCTTTCACCCTGTACGACATTGATGTCTACTGCGGTCTGGTTGTCAGCTGCGGTAGAGAATATCTGGCTCTTCTTGGTAGGAATGGTTGTATTTCTCTCGATCAGCCTGGTAGCCACACCGCCCATGGTCTCGATGGACAGGGACAGAGGAGTTACATCCAGAAGCAGGATATCGCCTGCGCCTGCATCACCTGCCAGCTTACCACCCTGTACGGAAGCACCGATTGCTACGCACTCATCAGGGTTTAAGGACTTACTGGGCTCTTTGCCGGTCAGCTGTCTTACCTTATCCTGAACTGCGGGGATACGTGTGGAACCACCTACTAACAGTACCTGGCCCAGATCAGCATTGGTCAGTCCTGCATCTCTCATTGCGTTCTGCACAGGGATAGCAGTTCTCTCAACCAGATCTCTGGTCAGATCATCAAATTTTGCACGGCTAAGGTTCATGTCAAAATGCTTAGGACCTTCAGCGGTTGCAGTAATGAAAGGAAGGTTGATGTTGGTAGTCATAGCGCTGGACAGCTCTTTCTTAGCCTTCTCTGCAGCTTCTTTCAATCTCTGCATAGCCATCTTGTCACCGGAAAGATCTACACCTTCTGCCTTCTTAAACTCTGCGATCATCCAATCGATCACCTTATTGTCAAAGTCATCACCACCCAGACGGGTATCACCGTTGGTAGCCAGAACTTCGATAACACCGTCACCGATCTCGATGATGGATACGTCGAAGGTACCGCCGCCCAGGTCGTATACCATGATCTTCTGCTCTTTCT
>JAZSFW010000236.1:0-28147 GCA_045532445.1 Acetatifactor sp.
TACGCCAATTCCTCACAGCAACTCTTATTTTTGATTTTGTCGTAAGATGAAGTCTCTTTTGAGGAGGAGTAGGTCTTCTAATTGCTTTAGGATGTAGAATAGGATGGCGCGGGCTTCAAATTCTTGGCGGGACGCAGGTAGTTTTTCTTTTTCCATGGTTTTGAAGAACTGGTCAAGGCGGGTAAGTAAGGCTTCTGCGGTGTTGGTTTTGTGGTAGCAGCTTTCGATTTCATTTAGAAGGTCTGCAATCTGAGCAGCTTGGGTGGGGAGGTGGCGGAGGCTTTTGATGTTTTTGTAGATGCCTTGCAATACGATGCTTTGTTGCTCGCGCATGCGAATATAATCAAGCTCATAGGTGTCGGCGGCTCGAAAGCGGTTATTAAAGTTAGCTGTGGCACAAAGGCCGGCTGCTTCTAAGCTTTTTTGTAGTTTTGGAAAGCAGTCCTGAATTTCTGGGGACTGATCCTCTGTCAAAAGACATTGGGCCATGTGGCGCAGTATTTCTTTGATCTGGGTATCTACGGTTTCTGCAAGTCTGTCAAATTCTTCCTGTTTTCGGTGCAGATGGAGGTTGACCAGAATGCCCATTCCAGTGCCGATCACAAAGATCAGTGTTTCATTGAGAATGGTGGAAACCGACATACTTTCCTCCGCCAGAAAATGCGTCACCAGCACAGATACACTGGTGATCGCCTCGCCCCAGCCCATATTGAGGCACAAAAGAGCAAACAGCAAAAGGTACAGACCAAAAGCCGGCAAAGTAAAACCTAACAAGGCAAACGAAGCAGCAGCCAACACCAGAGCACATAAGAAGGCAAGTCCTCGTTTCGCAGCACTTTTCACAGTCTCTTTCTTCGTATTTTGAATGCTTAATATGGTAATGATCCCGGCGGTGGAAGAATAGTTTAAGCCAAGTTCCCCCGCCAAAAGCAAAGAAATCAGCGCAGCAAAGGTGATCTTCACACTTTTTGTCCAGATTTCCTTGCGTAACCATCGATTAATTCCTTTCATGGATAACTCCTTTCCCGTTCGAAGCAGGCTTACTTCTGCGCCAGCAATACAAGCCCGCAGTAGCCAGTAGAATTATTATACCATCATAAAGTTTATTTTGACAATCTTCACGGCAAATGATATGATTTTGGAAATATAGTTTTGGTGCCATACAGCAAGGAGCCGGACAGATGAACCGAGAGATTACATACCACATAGAGAAATCGGATGCAGGGCAGCCTATCCGCAGTTATTTACAAGAAAAAGGTTATTCCCGTCAGAATCTGATCGAATTGAAGAAGCAGGAAGACGGTATTTTAGTGGATAACAAGCCTCAATACATGAATGCTATTCTTCACGCCGGTGACGTACTTACCGTGCGGATTTATGATGAGGAATGCTCTGCGAAGATCCCGCCGGTGAACTTACCTTTGGATATCGTCTATGAGGACGATGATCTGCTGGTTGTGAATAAAGCGGCAGGGATGCCGATCCATCCTTCCCTGAACAATTATGACAATTCCCTGGCAAACGCTCTTGCCTGGTATTTTGAACAACAGAACAAGCCCTTTGTCTTTCGCTGTATTAACCGGCTGGACCGGGACACTTCCGGATTAACCATTGTTGCCAAGCATATGGTCAGCGCCGGCATTTTGTCTGCTATGGTATCCCGCAGAGAGATACACCGTGAATATCTGGCCATTGTAACAGGCCATGTGACTCCCGCGACAGGAACGATAGACGCCCCAATTGCCCGAAAAGGAGATTCCATTATTGAGCGTGTGGTTGACTGGGAACGGGGGGAAAGAGCCGTCACCCATTATCAAGTGCTGCAAACGCAAAAAGATTTCAGTCTTCTGTCCCTGCGCTTGGAAACCGGTCGTACTCATCAAATTCGCGTACACATGAAATATTTGGGATTTCCCTTGATTGGTGATTACTTGTACAATCCGGATATGACACTGATTGCTCGTCAGGCACTGCATTCTCATAAACTTTCTTTCGTACATCCCATGACGAATGAGCGTTTGGATTTTGTGTCAGATCTGCCAAAAGATATGCTTCAAGTGCTTTTGTAACTAAAAGTATTCAAAAACATCACAATTTGTTCATATTCTTTTTATACGCAAGTCACAAATATCCTTTATTATTAAATCATAAACCAAGCAAGCAATAAGCAAACTCCTTTTTATAAACTTTTTCTTTTCATAATAGCCAGTAGATATATTCTGCTGGCCCTCCTTTTTTAATACGAAAGGCGCAACATCTTTTTTCAATGTTGCGCCTTACTTATTCATTTCTTATGATCATTCTATTACAAAATAGATTTACAGATCTGCTCATCGGGATGTGCGATCACGGAGGAATCCAGGTACATGCCCTTTTCTGCTACCACAGACTTGGCTCTCTGGATGGCAGATTCTACTGCAGCCACCTCACCGGTCAGATACAGATAGGACTTGCCGCACATACCCTTGGCGATGCGAAGCTCGATCAGGTCCACAATCGCGGTCTTGGCAGCCTCATCTGCTGCCACAATAATGGACGCTGCATCAAAGGTTTCCAAAATGCCCAGTGCACTGATGTTCTGCACCTGTGTGGTTCCATAGATCGCCGGAAAAATACTCTCATGGGGATTACCCAGCACAAAACTGTCTATGAACTGTTCTTCATTCAGCGTATATGCTGCATCTACTGCACTTCTCACAGCACTAAGCTCTCCACTGATCAGAGCAATATATTTACCGGGACATACCACTTGGGCTTCCAACAATTCCACTGCTGCAGTCTTTACCATCTGATCCGCAGCCGTCACACCGGCAGAAACTGTTTTAAATTCTATCATTCCAATTGCTTTTGCCATAATTTATAACCTTTCTGGACTATTGTCGGGACTATTGTCGAGACTGTTGTCTTGTGATCTCCACATACTTGTCTGTAACGTCTGTCACCAGACCACAAATAGATGCATGCACGGGAACGCTTAAGCCTTGTGCTGCATTTGCGATCACCTGCTCTCTGGTAACCCTGTCTCCCTTGGCTACTGCACATACTGCAGGAGCACCAATATGCTGGGAGAAAGGAATCCGCACTCTGGCCACAGGACGTACCACGTTATCCAAGGGTGCTTTTGATTCATATTTGCTAAGTCCCAATCTGGCTTCCAGACGCTTCTCAGGCACCTTGCGATATTCTCTGGATTCTTTTACAGGAGCAGGCTGTATGCCTTTGGGAGCTGTAATTCCAGCTTTCCTCATACCTGCCTTACATTCATCGATTAAGGTTCTGGGAGAAAGACTCTGGGGACAGGCAAACATTTCGCATAGTCCGCAGCCGCTGCAGAAGAACAAATTGAGGAAAGTATCCAGGTCTTCCACTTTATGATTGCTCATTGCCTGCATAAAACGATGGGGCTCAATAGGGTGACCTAAGTTGTGTCTGGGACACAGATCCGTACACATCTGACACTGGCAGCAGGAAGATGCTACTCTTTTCATACCGATAGAAGACGGCATGCGCTTCTTCTGGATGATCAGATGATCCTCGGGCAGAACCAAAATGGCATTGGTCGTTTTGGTCACAGAATCATAGCGGCTTCCGATACGTCCCATCATGGGACCTCCTACCAGATACACCAACTCCTTGCCGGTATCCTTTTCACCACCAGCCATATCTACTACTTCACTCAACTGTGTGCCCAACGGTACCCTTACTGTAATAGGATTTTCCACTTCTCCAACTACAGTGACCACTTTATCCACAACTGGCTTGGACTTTTCCACAGCTCTATACACATTATATACTGTTTCCACATTGAAAACAGCAACGCCTGCTTCGATAGGAAGTCCTCCGGGTGAAATAACTCTACCGGTAGCCTCGTAGATCAAAACCACCTCATCTCCCATGGGATAAGATCCGGGCAAAAGCTGGATCCTTACCTTCGGATAAAGAGGGACATACTGATTCAATGCTTCAATCGTGCTCTTATATTCTTCTTTGATACCAATAATGGCTTCTTCTGCCTCTACCACATCTGCGATCATCGCAAAGGTTCTGACGATCTCCTGTGCACGCACTTTTAAAAGCTGCCTGTGAAGTCTCAAAAGAGGCTCGCACTCTGCACAGTTCATCAGAATGGTATTGGCTCTTTTATCTATCTTCATATAGGTAGGAAAACCGGCTCCGCCGGCACCCACTATACCATTTTCCTTTATTATCTTACTTAATTCTTCAACAGTCATGTGTTACCACTAACTCCTGTCTTTCATTTCATTCTAACATCTTCCGATCCATGAAGATACTATTCCAACCCTGTAGGATCATCAATAATACCTACAATTGCAGCATCAACGGGCGCATTATCCATGCCGCATCCGATTCTGGCCGCGCTGCCGCAAGCCACCAGAACATACTCGCCGATACCTGCACCAATGTTATCTATGGCTACCAGGGTACTGCCCTGTGCCTTCATACTGGAGACCGGCTCTACTATCATAAACTTATTCCCAATTAAATTCTCATTTTTGCGAGTGGACACGATGCTGCCCACAATTTTACCTACTATCATAACCGCTCCATTACCTCGTGGCGAAAGAGGAGACTGCTTTGACAGCTCCTCCCGTCCACTATTAACCAACTATTTTATAATTGTTACAGTATCTCCCGTTGCAATTTTGCTGGCATTGGCCTCATCTGTATCAATGTGCATTTCCAAAGTAAATGATTTGTCTACACGGATCTTTACCTGATTGAAGACGGTAGCTCTCTCATTGTCCGCTTTCACAGACACGATATCACCGTCATGTACGCCAGCCGCCTGTGCATCGGCAGGAGACATATGAATGTGACGCATTGCCACAATACATCCCTCTTTCAAATACAGAGCGCCCTTAGGACCTACGATAGCGATCGGTGCGCTGCCTGCAATGCTGCCGGATTCACGAACCGGAGCCTTGATGCCCAGCTTCAGTGCATCCGTAGCAGAAATCTCTACCTGAGATGCTTTTCTAACCGGACCAAGTACTCTTACATTCTCTATTGCTCTAAGCTTGATGCCTACCAGTGTTACCAACTCGTTAGAAGCAAACTGGCCACCCATCAGCTCTTTCTTCTTTGTCAATTGATAGCCTTCGCCAAACAGAACCTCTACATGTTCCTGGGTCAGGTGCACGTGTCTTGCGGATACGCCGACGGGTACTACGTAGCCCTTTTCGCTGGATTTTTGTTTGTCCAGTGCAGCGAGAACTGCCTTTGTGATAAATTCAATTTCTCTTGTTTCCAAAATTGTCACCTGCTTTTCGAATGTTGCCATCCGCTTTCCCTGATTATTTCAGTACTCTTTGATCAGCTTTGATACATACGGAAATTACCGGGACATCTTTGAATTTCTATCAAAGATGCCCGATCTTCCTTGTTTTTCACTGAATTCAATTAAAAACCTTTGTGGCCTTTACAGGCGCACTTTAAACTTTTGTCTTCCTTATTTAACCTGAGGCAGAATCATTTCTACATCGCCGTGAGGTCTAGGAATTACATGTGTAGCGATAAGCTCGCCAAGCTTTCCTGCTGCTGCTGCTCCGCTCTCAACGGAAGACTTAACAGCGCCTACATCTCCACGTACCATAACAGTTACCAGTCCGGAACCGATCTTCTCAGTACCGATCAGAGTTACGTTAGCGGATTTGCACATTGCATCTGCTGCCTCAATAGCTGCAACAAGTCCTCTGGTTTCAACCATTCCTAATGCTTCCTGTGACATTCTTTTTTCCTCCTTCTTCGTTACAGATTTTACTTCTGTAGTATGCTGAACTTGCGTTGTTTCTTTTTTTGTTTCTTTTACTTTCTCAGTCGCGGCCTTCGCTGTCTTGGCAGCTGTAGTGGCTGACTGCGCTGCCCGAACACGATTCGTGGCAGCTGCTGCTTTTTTGGGTGTTTCTTTATTCTCTGCCATTTACTTATCCTCCGCTTCCTCTTTCTTGAACCGACTCGCACTCTTTTTCACCATGCGCACGATCTCGGGATGAGGGTTGGCAATGACACCGTGGGCAACAGGTTTCTTAACTGCATGCTCACAAGCTGCTTCCACAGCCTGCGTAACAGCAGCAACATCACCCTGTATCACGAGAGTTACAAGACGTCCTCCCATCTTGCGTTCCCAAGTAGCCAGCTCTACGTCAGCGGTCTTGCACATGATATCCAGTGCATCCATCGCAGCTACGACACCGACAATATCAATTAAGCCATAGGATTTACCCATTTCGATGTCCTCTTTCTGAATTAGTCATAACCATGCATCTTATCCGACTTACGCCGGTAAGATGCATGAACTTTTATACTGATTATTAGATACCAGGCAGAATCTTCTCAACATCTGCATGAGGTCTGGGAATTACATGTGTAGCTACCAGCTCACCCAGTCTGCTTGCTGCTGCAGAACCGCTCTCAACTGCTGCCTTAACAGCTCCTACATCACCACGAACCATAACAGTTACCAGACCGGAACCGATCTTCTCTGTACCTACCAGGGTAACCTCTGCTGCCTTGGTCATAGCATCTGCTGCCTCGATTGCTGCTGTAAGTCCTCTTGTTTCTACCATTCCTAATGCTTCTTTAGCCATTGTTGTAATCCTCCTGAAAAAATGATTTAATGATTTACTTTTAAAATTTTTTAAACGGACTTTTGTGTCCAAAAATTTACTTTTTGTCAAAAGCATTGAGCTTTAACATCTTGCAGGCATCATCTGTCGGGTTCGCAATAATATGATGCTGTACCACACCTGCTACTTGTTTTGCCATTTCAATGCCAGCTTCCATTGCCGCTTCCACGTCAGCGATGCTGCCGCGGAATTTAACGGTTATCAAATTGGGAACCGCAAGCGCTTCTGCATTGGCAGGCTTGTTTTTATCAAAATTTTCGATTGTTACGTTTCCTGCTTTGCATCCGGCATCTGCTGCCATCATAGCGCATACCAGTCCGTATACCTCTAAGATTCCGACTGCTTGATTCACTGTGGCTCCTTCCTGTTACCGCCCGGTGTATCGGTCGGTTACTCGTTAATGATCGCGATCTTTAATCCGCTCATAGCAAGGTTGGTCTTATGAGCTTCGTTGATCTGATCCAGAGAATAGGTGTGAGTGATCAGTTTCTCCATGGGAAGTCCGATCTGCTTAGCACTCTTTAAGAAGTCCAGAGTAGTTGCATAGTCTCTTAAAGTGTATACCCAGCTTCCTACAGTAGTGATCTCCTTGGAGCAGATATCAAAGTGAGGGTTGATGGTTGCATCACCGCCATTGATGAAGAAACCAAGCTCACATAAGCCGCCGCCCTTGCGGATAAACTTGTAGATGTTAGCATGTGCAACAGGTGAACCGGTACACTGGAAAGCAAAGTCTGCAGGATGTCCGCCGAAAGCGTCCTCTACTGCTGCTGCCAATGCTTCGATACCCTTGTGATCCTTGAAGTTCACAGAACCGCTTGCGCCCAATTCTTTTGCGAAATCCAGTCTCTTCTGCTCGCCGTCTACAGCGATGATATTCTGGATACCCATGGTGCGCAGAACTGCGATACAGATCAGCCCGATAGGACCGCATCCCTGTACAGCTACTCTGGAGTTGAAACGCAGGATTCCTGTGCTCTTGGCTCTCTCTACTGCATGGATCAATACTGCGCAAGGCTCGATCAGAATTCTGGAAGCCAGATCCAGATCACTTACATTAAATACTGCGGAACCGCCTCTTAATACGATGTAATCAGCAAACCATCCATTCAAATGAATGTCATCATCCGGCAACAGACCGTATACATCTGCAGCACCAACGTTCTGCTTGTTTAAGTCAAACATGGTGATCGCAGGATCATCCTTCAGGATAACGGAGGTAACTACCTTGTCACCAACATGGAGAGGCTTACCGGCGCTGTCAACCTTAACGTTCTTGCCCATCTTCACAATTTCACCGGTTCCCTCATGTCCCAGTACTACAGGGATCAGGGAGAAGGGATCTCTCTTAAACTCATGAGCATCTGTACCACAGATACCGCATCCCTCAACCTTAACCAGCATATCGTCATCACCCAATTCAGGGATCGGGAATTCTTTGATCTCATAATGCTCCAAAGCAGTCAGCATAGCAACTCTGGCAGTCTTGGGGATCTCACCGTTACCGGCTTTCTTTCCCTGACATCCGCCGCCATTCTTGCAGCTGCCGTCACAAACATGTGCACCATTCCCCTTAGCTTCCATATTCAGGAGAACCTGCTTCACAATTTCTTCTACGTTCACATTCTTCAAATCCATTGTGTTTTTCCCTTTCTATTCTTATTTTATCTAATACACAAACTATCCGTCATTACGCAGCGTCTGCTCTTGGTAAAGCTCTTTGCGCTGGTGAGACCCTCTCCAGTACGGCTTGCGATAGTGAAGGTACAATATCCTTCGCCGCCAAAGCCCAGAGCGGAGTAAGAAGGTCCGTTCTTAACAAGGATAGCGGTATCAATTGCTTTTGCATACTTGGTAATGTTGTCAACGTTCTTGGAGTGGATATGAGCGGAATGACGGTTGCCATGCTCAAGCCATACAGCCTTCTCAACAGCATCATCAAAGTCTTTCGCACGTACGATACCTAAGATAGGCATCATCAGTTCTTCTGCGATCAGCGGATGCTCCTTCTCCCCTTCAAAGATAATGCAGCGGATGTTGTCCGGCACGCTGACACCGATCATGCCAAGAAGTGTCTTGGCGTCACGGCCTACGCACTTACGGTTCAGTCCCTTCGGAGTCAGAACAGTAGCGGCCAGCTTATCCTGCTCTTCTTTGGAGGCAAGGTAACAGCCCTGCTCAGCCACCATGTAATGCATCAGTTCGTCAATAACAGATTCCACTGCAACGACTTCCTTCTCTGCAATACAAGGAAGATTGTTGTCAAAGGTACATCCGTTTACGATATCTCCTGCAGCCTTGCGGACATCTGCGGTCTCATCTACCAGTGCGGGAGGGTTGCCGGCACCTGCGCCAAGACCTCTCTTACCAGAGGAAAGCACTGCGGTAACAACTCCGGGACCACCGGTAGCTACCAACAAAGGAATGTCCTTGTGCTTCATCATAACACTGCTGGACTCCAATGTGGGGTTCTCAACAGTACAAGCCACATTATCCGGTCCGCCTGCTTCCAAGGAAGCTTCGTTGATCAGGTTTACTGCATAAATGGAAGTCTTGATCGCCTGAGGATGGGGGTTGAATACCACCGTATTACCTGCTGCGATCATACCCATGGAATTACACAGCACAGTCTCACTGGGGTTGGTGCAGGGAGTGATGGCTCCGATTACACCGAAGGGACCCATCTCGATCAGAGTCAGACCTCTGTCGCCGGACCATGCAGTAGTGGTGATATCCTCAGTACCCGGAGTTTTCTCAGCCACCAGAATGTGCTTTAAGATTTTGTGACCCACATTACCCATTCCAGTCTCCTGAACACCCATACGTGCGAAAGTCTCGGCCTGTTCCTTCGTCTTTCTGCGGATGTTGGAAATGATCTTCTCGCGCTGGTCCATGGACATGTTCCTGATCACTGCCTGTGCTTCTTTGGCAGCAGCAATTGCCTCATTCATATCTTTGAAAACACCGTGCTTTCCGGCAGGGTTCTCAGCGATCTCAAGCTTGGCAATTACTTCCTGTACAATATCTTTTACCATTTGCTCGTTCATGTTATTAGCTCCTATCTAACGCCGTCGGACAAGCCGATGCGTCTTATATTTTTTCAACTATGAGACTTGCGCCTCAAGCTGCATTTATTTCTGTCCTGTCATTTCACGGAATGCTTCCACCGCGAAATTTGCCAGCTGGATATCCTGTTCGGCACTTCCGCCGCTGACACCGACTCCTCCGATGATCTCCTCCCCTACTTTCAAAGGAGCTCCACCGCCAAAGTTTACAATTCGGCACTGATTGGAAAGCTGGATACCATACAGCCCGCCTCCCGGCTGGCTATACTGTCCCAAAGTTTCTGTGGTCATCTTAAATGCCACGGAAGTATATGCTTTGTTCACAGCCAGATCAAAACTTCCTATGTAAGAGTCATCCATACAACGAACCGCCACGGGATTGCCGTGAGCATTGGCCACTGCGGTAACCACCTTAAGTCCCATTCTCTGCGCTTCTGCCTCAACCTTCTTCATAAGGGCTTCTGCAGTATCCAGAGTAATGTTGGCAGTCATACGGGATATCTGAGCCTTTATAGCGCCGCTGCCCTGATAATCCTCACCGAGGACTGAGCGGATAGCCTGGGCGATCAACTGCTCATTGATATTCATATTTATTTCATCCCCAGCTGAGCCAGAACCTGTTTGGTAATCTCTGCAACTACCTCGGGACTCATCTCCTTAGGCTCTGCACTTACGGAACCGGTACCACAGCCGCCACCGCAGTTATGGCAGTTGGTGCCGCCCTTGTTCGCACACAGATCTGCCGGATGCTTTCCGGGAAGACCCATCTGACGTCTGATCTCATACAGCTTCTCGATAGTCTTCTTGTCGAATTCCTTCGGTCCGCCCAATGCTCTGGACTTGTACAAAAGCTCTGCATAGAACTCCAGAGATTCCATCTTGTGGTAAGCTGCCAAAAGATCTGTAGAATATGCCAGTGCACCGTGGCTCTCAAGGAGTACTGCATCATAATAAGGAAGGTACTTCTCTACATTGTCAGGGATCTCCATGGTGGAAGGGGTACCATACTCAGCGATGGGCACGCAGCCAAGTGCGATAACTGCCTCAGGCATGATAGGCTGAGTCAGAGGAATGCCAGCGATCGCAAAAGCGGTTGCAAAGGTAGGATGTGCATGCACCACTGCTCCTACGTCAGGTCTCTTCTGATATACTCTCATGTGCATCTTGATCTCAGAAGAAGGCTTGAATCCCTTATTAGCCTGGATCACATTACCCTGAGCATCTACCTTACAGATATATTCCGGAGTCATAAAACCCTTGGAAACACCGGTAGGGGTACACAAAAATTCATTGTCATTCAACTTAACAGAAATGTTACCATCGTTCGCTGCAACCATGTTACGGTTGTAGATTCTCTTACCGATATCACATATCTGTTGTTTTAATTCGTACTCATTTCTCATTTTTGAGTTCCTCCTTAAAATTTATATCATTATGTTTTGATTTTGTTGCTTTTTCTAACATTATACCCTCAAATCCCACAAGAGTCAACATGTTATGAGTATTTATTTCTGCACAATCTGTAAAAAACAGCGTTTTTTCATACTGTGGGCGCAACTTCCCACGGCATCACATCTCCCGGCTCACGAAGATACTCAAGAATTTCGGGAATGCCCTCTCCAGCCTTGGAATCCACAAAAAAGATCGTCTTGCAGCCAGCCAGCCGAAGCCATCTGGCGCTTCGCTCAGGATTCGCTTTCGGATGGTCTATCTTAGTAACGATCCCTATGACATCACGGTTGCACATGCAGGTAATGCAGGGCGGATAAAGCGAGTAAGGCTCTGTAGCCGACAATAATAACCCGACCACCTGCGCCTCATAAGTATACAACGCCAAGGCATGCCCCAACGTGTGCGTCTGCAGATACTCTCCGGGCGTATCAATAATGACATCAAAATTGTTTATGTATTGGGTCTTCTTGTATGTAATCTTCTTGCCTTTTAGAGCTTGGGTCAGGGTAGTCTTGCCGCATTCACTGCGGCCCATAAAGATGATCTTCTTCATAACATCACCCCGATCAGGTCTTGGTGATCTCGCAAATGCTGTAACCCAGTGTGCTCTGTGTGTAATCCAAAATAGCTCTTGTAGCAGATTCCACCTCAGATACACTTCCCGTGATGATCAAAGAGCCACTGAAACGATCCACAAAACCAAGCTCCGCACCGGAAGATTTCACCGCGATATCAGCTATGATGATCGCTGTCTCTGCCGGAGAGATGGTCATAACTCCAATAGCAGACTTGGAGTATTCTACCCTGGGATCCAGCCCCAGCTTCTCATACAGAACTGCATCAGGGTTTGCAATAATATGAGCCAGAGTGATCTGACGGCCAGGCACCAACTCCTGCACAATTCTCTGCTTACCGTCAAAACTGCTTGTATCAAAAATCATATAGTTCCTCCACTGCCAATAAATCGGCACTTGTACTCTAATTTTATTATAATAGCAACCGGTCCGAAAGTCAATAGTAAAATCTTAATTTTTGACTGTTTTTGTGGGATTTAAATGTGGTTTTTTGTGGTTTTCTTGTGAGATATTTAAACAATAGCCTACTGCCCTGAATTTTTCCTTGAATTTCCTTCTGCTTTTTTATTTAAACATGATTTTGTCTAAAGTGCACAAATCTCTTTTAAAATTAATGCGTTTGTGCACTTTTTTTAACTCCTTTTACCACATAAAAACATCTGAAATAATCAGCATTTCTGTTTCTACACGCTCCTTTTTTACCATGTAGAAAGCCTTTCTCTGACACTTTTTTCTACATTCTCCCGGTCAAAAAAGGCTTGTCTTTTTGCATTCTCCTATGTTATAACATCCCTATCAGCAATACCGGTATGCGCCAGAATCTAAAGAAAGGAACTCATTGATCACCATATGACTCACATGACAAAATGCCAGGAAGAGACTATTTTTTCACCTCTTCTGCAAAATGCAACCGGTAAGATTCCTTATCCTCTTACCAACGATTACATGTTCCGCGCAACCTTTCAGCGCAACAAGCGCGCTCTGATAGGCCTTGCCAGCTCCATACTGGGCATCAAACCGGACGCTATTCATTACATAGAGATCCTGAACCCCATAGAATTAGGCAAAAGCATTGAAGCCAAGGACTTTATACTGGATCTTAAAGTAACATTGAACAACGCCACTACCCTGCTGATTGAAATGCAAGTGCTGAATCTTGGCAACTGGCCGGAGCGCTCTCTAGGTTACTTGTGCCGCTCATATGACGGTCTGAACAAAGGGCAGAACTATCTGGATGCCAAGCCTGTGGTACAGGTGTCTTTTCTGGACTTTACCCTATTTAAAGATGCTCCCGATTTTTTTGCCACCTATATGTTCATGAATGTCAAGAACCATAAAATATATAGTGACAAGATGACGCTTCATGTGGTAGACTTAACTCAAATAGATAATGCCAACGAGGAAGATCGGCTCCGTGGCATTGACTACTGGGCCAGACTTTTTAAAGCCACCACATGGGAGGAGGTCAAAATGCTTGCATCCAATAATAGCTTCCTGACAGAAGCAGCCGAGACAGTATACCAGCTGAGCGCAGAGGATAAAATCCGCCTGCAGTGCGAAGCACGGGAAGATTTTTATAATCAGCAAAGATACTTGCAGCAGTGGAGAAATCGGCTGGAAAAGGAATGCTCCTTGCTGGAGAAAGAAAATGCGTCGCTGACTCAAGAAAATGCGTCGCTGACTCAAGAGAATGCGTCGCTGACTCAGGAAAAGGAGACGCTGACTCAAGAAAAAGAGTCACTGACTCAAGAAAACAAACAACTTCTTCAAAGTAATATTGCCAAAGAAGAAGCACTTGTCATAAAAGATGCTGAGCTTGCAGCAAAAGATGATCTCATTGCCCGCTTACAGGCAGAACTTTCTAAGTACAAATAAAATTAACTACGGTTCCGCCGATTGGCGGAGCCATAGCTTTCTTTCTAGATGTCATCTTCGTACAACGATGACTCTGTCAATATAAATTGTATCTTTATCCTTTTTGCTTCCGCCGTACATTTCCCCGGTAAATTTCATAGACAGATACACATCGCAGGCATCCATAGGGAACAAAACGGAAATACCGGTCAGGCTAACCCAATCATATCCATTGTCGAAAATATCAACTCGCGTGTCTCCTGATGCCTTGATCCCGAACACAGAACCCACCTTATACAAGTAATAGGTATCAGGAATAATATCCTCTCGGTAAAGTTCTATTCCACATATCGGTTTTGTATCCTGCTCAATGTAAAAGGAAAGGGGCTGTTTATATTCTGCTTCCTTACTTGTCACAAATAAGCCTGTGACCTTATTTGGATCAGTTGCCTCCGGCAAACAAATCCTTGCAACTTTACCGGTGCTGGACTCCTTATCTTCTACAACAGAAAATCCAAACCGTTCCGGACCATTATTGATATGGCGGCTAAGATTTTTAAAGAAAACTTGATAAACATCCGAAGCATCTACGCCTGCAAGCTCCTGCGGCAATTGCACCGAAATTTCCTCATCAAAACTTAAGTTTCCAAGATAATCCATTGTGTTTTGTATTCGTTTTAAATTATAAGAAATCCTGGGTATCCTTTTTGACTCTTCAAAGTCGTAAAGCGCCTTATGCCGAATTGCTTCCCAGTCAAAGTCAAAGGATTCTCCCATGCGCTCTGCCATTTGTTTTAAATCACGGTACTTCATCACAAGACTAGCCCCAAGCAAAGCCTGCATATATCGGATACGCAATTCGTATACCGCATCACCTTTTACCGCCACCATCGCCTGTTCCAAAAGAATCATTCCCTTTTTATATACCGCCACATCTAAAAAGTTAAAATGAGCACTCTCAATAATACAGAATACAGAATAGTCATTTTCCGTTGCCGCACGCTTAAGCTCCTGCAGATATGCTTTCACATAGGAAGCTGCCGGACCATAAAACTTTGTCAAAAAATCATCGATCAAAGCTTCTGCATCCGCGTAAGGATCTTCACACAAATGCATCATCACAAAGTGGTTCAATTCCCACATGTCCATTGTCAGACATTCATTTTCAATAAAAATCCCACTGACTCCATATTGGTGAAATGCCTGAAAAGTATCACTTAGCCGATATACCAGCGGCATGGGAAAATCCAAAAACAGATTATACATATAATCCCAGATATATAACTCACACCCAGCCTTTTTGCAGATTTCCGACCAGCTTTGCAGCAGACCTAAATACCATTTGTTACCTTTGTCATGAACTCCATGAATAATATCCACATAAACCTGTGCCAGACGTAAGATCACATTCTTTTCCGGAAGCGTATCATCCTTAGGCGGATTTAAATATAAGGAATAGATCAACGTCTCTATCTTAATACCCGGATACTTTTCAGCCACTCTGCGGGCAAACTGATTGACAAACTGCAAGGCATATCCACTTTCTCCGGATTTGTTTAACACTGCCTTACACTTTTCACATTGGCAAAAACCGCCCTCGGCATCCGGGAAAGAAATGGAATAAAAATATGGCATCTCCAAGCCTTTTTCTCTTGCCTGCTTTTGATCTTCTTCTATGTAAGCCATCAGCTTTACTGATATCGCTTCCACTAGCTCCTCATTTGTCAAGCAATAATGGCCATGAAAAACGTGCTCCTTTCTGGCCTCTTTCCACGCAAACCACTCAGGATGTATCTGAAAGAACTCCTTAGGAGGAATGTATTCGGGAAGCGTATGGCAATGATGCGGGCCACCCATATGCCTTGCACCACCAAGTTTTTTGATACTGGGGTGATTCACACCGCCCGGAATGCCGTCATCACCTACCACATTTCCTCTGTTCCTGGCTTCAAAATAAAAATGATCCATTTCCATAGAAGACAAAACCTTTCGATAAGGAAAGACCGGCGTCCCCTCCTTATAAAAATCATCCTGTAAGGTCAGCTCTGACAAATCCGGGACATATTCCTCCCAGTAAGACCACCAGCGAACACCCACGACGTCCTCTAAAAAGTGATACACCGCATAAATAATTCCCCGATCATTTTTCTCTGTGCCGCCGGTTAAGATAATGTTTCCGCCATGCATTTTTATAACCCAATTTTCCCTGGAACTTCCCAACACGCCACAATCTTTCGCATATTCTGTATGACCGATATAAAAAGCTTTGCCCTTTGCCTCCTTTTCCGAGACTACGGATAACTGTGCGCCGAAAGCCTTATGGATATACTGCCTCAATTCCTCTGCTCCTGTCTTCTCTACAGGTTCAGCAAAATCCGGCACCACGATTTGATATTCCGTGTTTTTGTTTTCAATCACCTTAATCTGCATAACAATCCCTCCTGCTTTTCTCCAACTCAGTAAAAATCTCTAAAAGCATCATCAAAGCTCTTGGCAAATGGAACGGGTCTTTTACCGGAAGTGCCGCTGACTCCCCAACCTTACCATCCTGATCAAGCCAATTGTACCACTCTCCATGCCCACTTGGGTAATGACTAAAGGCATATTCACACAGGTCCTTGTGAATATCCATAAACCACTCCTCTTGGGTATGTTTATAAGCATAAGCGGTAGCAACCAACGTTTCCAGCTGAACCCACCAGGGCTTGTAGGTAGGCTTGTTCCAAAAGCAAGGATTCTTCCCATCAATGTCCAGAGCCAGCATTATACCGCCTTTTTTACAGTCCATTCCCAGCTCAATATGCCGCCTGATCAGCTGACAGCAAAGATGCACTTTTTCAGGTTCTTTTCTATCCTCAAAGATACTTATCAAAAACCACATACATTCTATTACATGTCCCGGAACGCAAGTGCGCCCTGCAGGGGTATCAGAAAATTCTCCGTCCAGTGTCACAATTTCTAAAACAGCATCTTTTTCTTTCACATAGAAATCCTGCAGCACCTCCATTGCAAGCTCATAGCCGACTTCACAAATATCTTCTCTCTCTGTGATCTTGCCAAGTTGATAATAAAAATAAGAAAAGATCATATTGACGCCATGGGTTTTCATTCCCTTTTCAATCACGTACGGAGCCACCTGATAAGAACCAGGCTTACGGATTCTATCATATGTATTTTGATAGGTTTCCAGAGCAATCTGCTTAGCCCCTTCACTCTGTGTTGCCCGGTAATATTCAGCCATGCCAATGAGTACAAAACCGTCAACATAAATGCTGATATCCCGATCCAGAACATTTCCTTTTTCATCAAACCGATACAACCATCTGCCTTGCTCATCCCGCCCTGTCTGTGACAGATAGGAAAACAGGCCCGTTGCAGCATCTAAGTATTCTTTCTTTGGCATAACACGGTTATACAAAGCCGAAAAAGTCCACAATGCGCGGCCCTGAGACCAGATATATCGGTCCTTACAAAGAACGGTTCCGTCTTCACTGATACAATTATTGACCGCACCGGATTCATCAAGGGAATACTTCAGCCAAAAAGGGATCACTTCCTCCAACAGGGTGTGTTGATACCTCTTTTTGTAAAATGAAATCTCCTCCTGTTTCAAGCAAAACCACCTCTCTTCCTATATTTATGGTCATTATAAAACCTTTGATCAGTTTATGAAATTGTATTTTATTCTAAATAATATTGCAAAAAATGTCTTTGTGTGCTACATTTTACATACAAGGAGTGATCATCATGAAAATGCAAATCCATGCCGAATATGAAGATTCCACTTTGATATTTGAACACTCGACCAAAACCGAACAACAGCCCCAGGATTACTCACCGCATTTTCATAATTTTTTTGAGTTGCTCTTTTTTAAGTCCGGTGATATGTCCTATATCATAGACGGGCGAAAATATAAATTACAAGAAAACATGCTTGTGATCGCACGACCGACCAACAGGCATTGTCTGTGTTTGGATGGTCATTCCGATTACAATCGTTATAATATTTTATTTGACGAAAAAATTTTACCCTTTAACATCTACGAAAAAATACCCCTGAATGTCCATGTCATCAACTTTAATGCCAACAAAAGGGTGATTGATCTGTTTGATAAAATGGGCTTTTATTGTCAAAACCTGACAGGGGATGACGTAAAAAATGTATTGACGGATCTGATCACAGAGGTTTTATACAATGTTGTGATCGAAACTGCCTCACCTGTGCAAGTGGATTATACACAGCTCAATTCTTTGGTGCAAAAAGCAGTCAATTACATTGATGAAAACCTTCTGACCCTTACTACCCTTGATGAGATATGCAATGAACTATACATTACCAAGAGTCACTTGCATCATCTTTTTATGGAGCACCTAAAAATTTCGCCCAAAAAATATATCACCTTCAAGCGGCTTGCCCTGGCAAAAAGAGAAATCTCTGCCGGCACCAAAGCAACGGAAGCCTATGTGAAATGCGGCTTTTCAGACTATGCCACCTTTTTTAGGGCTTACAAAAAGTATTATGGCTATCCTCCCTCAGACACCAGACACGCACGCGGTGTTTTTTCAGAGAATTTTGCAGATTATAAAGATAAGGAGCGCTTGACATGCTGTCAATAGACCTTCACACCCACACGGTAGCCAGCGGTCACGGTACCACCAACACCATTGCCGACCTGGCCAAAACTGCATACGAAAAAGGCATAGCTCTGCTGGGCGTCTCCGATCATGGACCTGCCACACCGGGATCCTGCCAGGAGTCTTATTTTCGAAGCCTTCGGACTGCGCCAAGAAACCGGGCAGGAATTCGCATTTTGTACGGTGCAGAGGCTAATATTCTGGATGAACACGGACATCTGGATCTCTCAGATTCTGTGCTTTCCGGTCTGGATTTCTGCATTGCCAGCATTCATCCCCAGTCTTTTAAAAGTCCGGCCTATCATCGGTTTTCTTTCTGGGACAGAAGACAGGTAACTGAAGACATAGAAGAAGCAACCAGGTACAATACCCAGGCTTACATCCACGCCATGGAACATCCCTTTGTGAACATCATCGGTCACCCGGATGATTCCCATTATCCCATCGACTGTGAACGCTTTGTGGAAGCAGCGTGGAAGCATCATGTGATCATAGAGGTAAACGAGGTCTCTCTGATGCCCGGCGGATACCGCGGAGATACCAAAGAAACCATGAGAACAATCCTGCTGCTGGCCAGACAAAAGGAACTGCCAATCCTGCTTTCCAGCGACAGTCACGGTGCAAAAGGAGTGGGAGAAGCCCCATATGCAGAAGCTTTGGTAAAAGAAGTCGGATATCCGAAAGAATTGATTGTAAATCACATGACACCTGATGCCTTGTGCGCACTGTTGAAGGAGCACAGGTAATGCTATAACCTTTAACATTTTTAACAAAGGAATTCTTGCATGAAAATTTATTTACTTCGCCACGGCGAAACTATTTGGAATAAAGAACACCGTCTGCAGGGCCGCCAGGATATCCCTTTGGCCAGTGAAGGAAGAGAACAGATCCTCCGTGCCGCAAAGTACCTGGCAGGAACTATTTCCGGCATAGACCATATTCTCACCAGTCCCCTGTTTCGTGCCAGAGAAAGTGCAGAAATTGTCGCCAAGGAACTGGGCTACCCGTGCGAAGACATTTGTCAGGTCCCTCTTTTCTTAGAGCGTGATTTTGGTGTGGGGGAAGGTCTGACCTATCAAGAAGCTCTGGCTAAGTACCCGGACAGCAACTATCCCGGTATGGAGCCCTTGGACCAACTGTGCAAAAGAGCCAAAGAAGCCATACAGTGGTGCGAAAAAGAATATCCTCAAAAGACCTTGCTGGTGGTAGCACACGGTGCGATCATGAAGGCCATATTGGTGGCTCTCACCAATGGCAGGATCACTTATTTTGACGAAAATGTGTGGATCAACAACGGAAGTTACTTCCTGCTGGAATCAAAACAAAAACAATGGAACATTTCCATCCACAACAGTGAAAATGATTATGCCCCACTACTTTTACAGTAGTGAGGCACCTTTTATTATCATTCCTTACTTAAATTTCTTACTTCAATTCCTTGACTTGGTGGAGTCCATATCCTTCCTCATAAAGGAATGCGATCCGGTCACCTTCCTTATATTTGATGATATCGATCAAATCTGTATCTTCCATCGTAACATCAAAGACATCCTCACTGCCTTCCACACAGAAATAATAATGTGTCGTTCCATCAAGGACCACCGGCGTGATCAGCTCGATGACTCCGCTCTTTTCTCTATACTCATCTGCATTTTCACTGACAATGCCATTGGTGTTGAGCAATGTCACATAGTTCTTCTCGCATTCCTGAATGGTATCACCGATAGCCACCCATTGGTACTTCTGCACATTTACCATGGCGTACTTTTTCACCAGCCCGGCTCCATCTTTCAAAGCCATAAAATAAGTGGGTTCATCTGCAATATTTAATAGTAAGGGGAAGGTTGCCTGATAGCCCAGATTCTGCACCTGTCCTTCCGCAGAGGACATGGCAGAATCCTCGATGGCACCCTCTACCCGATAATATTTTGTCTCCATGGTCCTCTGATTCATCAGTACAAAACCTACATTGGCCTGATCACCCATGAGGGAAGTCACACCGGTATATACCCACACATCATCATCCATGGCAATATAATTGTAACCATTGGTAGACTGCAGACAATCCCTCTGGGAAAGCACACTGTTCAAAAAGCCATTGACCAACACCCCATGATAATCATATAGCTGCATCAAAAGCTCTGCAGAATACACCTTGTCAATCCATGAAGGAACATCCTCAACCGCGTAATCCACACATTCACCGGTAGACGCATTACACAGAACCACTCTGCCAACCGTCTCCCCGCCGAATAATCCAATGTTAAATTTCTTCACAGGACATACCCAGTAAGGCGTACCCTCCTCGTCAATCTCAAAGAAAATTTGTTCACTGAACATATAAGTGGGGTACTGAAAACGCAGATGTCTGTAAATATATCGATTAAAATACTCTGCTTTGGAGTACTTGATCCCCTTCTCCAGCTTTACACACTCCGTATTCTGGGTGGTCATATCGATTAAAATATAAGCCGGAATTCCCTGACGCATATTCGTCAGCCACTTTATGGGACTGGCATACACAAGGGGTGTCACACGCACCGGCTTTCCCTGATAATTGATCTGGGTATAGTCCTCGCTTACCTCAAACTGCGACACCATTTCTACCATACTACCCATTTTCCGGTCACCCAAAAGAGACGCAGAGGCTTTGTCAAGCAGCGGAATCGTACTGTAATCCACTTCCTCGATATCCTCCGTGAACACACCTTCCTGCACAGTCAGAAGCTTCTGGTACTTTGCAGCATTGATTATTGGGGAAGACAAAATACTTCCGCCAAAAAACATTATCGCTACCACACCCAGTGCGATCACCAAAATTTTCAGCAAAAAGCTCTTCTTAAAAAGCTCCTTCAGCCGAAATTCCAGTTCGACTCCTGATACACCGTTTCTAAGCGACAGACCCTTCAGACCCTTTAACGCGATCGCCACCACCAGGATCACAATCCAGAAATACCAAAAACCTTTTTCATGAATATTGATCGCCGGTATCGTCACGTAATAGTATACTCCGATAGCAAGCACTGCAAGGACTGCAAGTAATACTTTTTTCATGATTTGTCTCCTTTTCGCTCCATTCTATTTTCCTTTATCATAAGATATTTTTGGATGTTTGGCAACCAGATTATTCTTTTTTTCAATTTTTAGTTGACAACGTCTCTTTACACGAGTATACTGGTAAAAAATACAAGAAAGGAGACAAAGCAATGACCAATAAGAACTTACATCAGAATACAATCAAACAGATGCACGAATTTGTCTCCCGGGATATTGTGGAATGATCATATCTTTGTAAGGATTTTACCCCTTTCTATATGATTACTGCGCCATGGCTATCTACGGAAGCCATGGCTTTTTTATATTTTTCACCGCAACATTTCGGGAATTGGAGGGAGTATTATGAATCTACCGAAAAGTTTTATCACTGCTATTTCTAAATACAACATCACAAAAGAGGATGTCCTCTTTGCTGCCACTGCAGATTTTGACATGGACTATCGTTTCGCCGACTCTGTCATGGCACTAACGAAGGATAAACTGATTATCGCTGCCTACCCCTACCGGGAGAAAGCAGAATACCACTTGGGCGGTTATGGCAGCCGCCAGATGTCCGGCACCCTTTTAAAGGGAACCTCTTACGATCCCCACTATGAGGACCCCCTGACAGAGGAGCCCGCCCTGTGTTTCTACGAGCTTGACCATATCGAGAAAATGGAGGTTCTCCGTCAGATCAGCACTGGTGTCCTTATGGCTGTCATAGACGACACTGAGAGAAATCTCTGCCATTTTTCCAACACCAGAATGGCCGCTTTCCTGCGCCTTTGCAAGCTGTTTGACAAAATTAAAAAAGGGGAAGAGCTCCTGCCCGAGGATCTGGATGTGGAAAAAGGCAAGGAGTGCTGCCCTAAATGCGGCATGATCTACCCAGACCAGGATCGAAAGGTCTGTCCCAAATGTATGGACAAAAAATCCATTCTCTTGCGGATCATAGGCTATTTTAAACCCTACAAAAAGCATCTGGTCTTATTAATGGTTTCTTACCTTGGCAGTGCCCTGCTGAACCTGGTTTGGCCTTATTTAAGCGGAACCATACTTTACGACCAGGTGCTTGCCCGCAATGAAGATTTTCTGACCAAGCTGCACATCCCGTCAGGGCGCTTTGTCACGGCACTTACCGTCCTTGTGATCACCATGATCCTTACAAAGATCACGATACAGGTTCTGGGTATCATTCAGGGCGTTATGGCAGCCCGCATTGCCCCGGAGGTCATTGCTACCATTAAAAGTCAGGTTTTTTCCTCTATGGGTAAGCTGTCCATCAGTTTTTTTACCAAGAGACAGACCGGCAGCCTTATGACCCGCGTATCCAATGATGCCCAGGAAGTTTTTAACTTTTTGATTGATGGACTGCCCTTTTCCCTTATCAATCTGGGGACCATGACGGTAACCTGCATTATTATGTTTATACTCAATCCTCTATTAGCCCTATGTTGTGTGATCCTGATGCCGTTCCTGGCGCTGATCAGCATGAAGATGATGCCCCAGCTGTGGCATTATTATGGGAAACGTCATCGGGCGAACAGACGCTTAAATGGGCAGATGAATGAGAATTTTACCGGTGCCAGAGTTGTCAAGGCTTTCGGCCAGGAAGAACAGGAAATGACCCGGTTCACCAAAAACAACCAAAGGGTTCAGACGTCAGAGCTGGACGTTGCAAGCTATGACAACAAGTTTTTTGCCCTTTACTGTACAGTGGAAGATACTATCAGCTTTCTGGTATGGGCAGTGGGCGGTGCCATGATCATAAGCGGCTCTGATATAGAGCTTGGCATGCTGATCACCTTTTCCGGCTATGTGGGCCAACTGAAAGGACCTTTGGAATTTATGTCCCGTACCATCCGCTGGTACACCAACTGTATGAACTCTGCCCAGCGCCTTTTTGAGATCATGGATGCGGTGCCGGAAGTGAAAGAGGTTCCCGATCCCATCCGCCCTGACACCCTGAGGGGAGAGATTGAACTGAAGGATGTAACCTTCAGCTACGAAGCCCACAAACCCATTCTGAAAAACGTCAGCTTTCATGTGAACGCTGGCGAAGTATTCGGTATTGTGGGACGCTCCGGTTCCGGCAAATCCACCCTGGTAAACCTGATCTCCCGACTCTACGATGCAGAGGAAGGTGAAGTGCTGGTGGACGGCATCAATGTGAAACAGTACGGTTTTCGCGAACTGCGTAAGAACGTAGCTATGGTTTCCCAGGAAACTTATATCTTCATGGGTACGGTGGCGGAAAACATTGCTTACGCCAGACCCGAAGCCACCCGGGAAGAGATCATCCGGGCTGCTATCCAGGCCAACGCCCATGATTTCATTTGCAAGATGCCGGAAGGATACGATACCATTCTGGGTTCTTCCAGCCGTTCCCTTTCCGGAGGAGAAAAGCAGCGTATCTCCATTGCACGGGCAATCCTTGCAGACCCTAAGATCCTGATCCTGGATGAAGCCACTTCTGCCGTGGATACCGAAACGGAGCTGGCGATCCAAAGATCCTTGGAAAAACTGGAAAAAGGAAGAACGGTCCTTTCCATTGCCCACAGGTTGTCTACCTTAAGAAACGCCACCCACCTGATCGTGCTGGATGATGGCAAGATTACGGAATCCGGCACCCACGAGGAGCTGCTTGCCAAGAAAGGAACCTATTATAAATTGAGCGAATTACAGACCAAGGCCTTGGCTATGCGAGGCATCGAATAGCCCCTTGTATACATGATAGAAACGGAGGATTCTTATGAGCCAAGAACATGAAAATAAAATGCCAGACCTTTTAAACTTAAAAGAGTTTGACGAAGAAGCCCTGAAAAAAGAATCAGAAGACCTTTTGGAAATGCGTTTCCTGACCAAAGACAACGCCACTTTTCAGAGGACAGAAGGCGGCTTTGTCTCCCTGACCTGGAACGAAAAAGAATATGCCAGAGTAGGAATCTATCTCACTTTCCCCTTAACCAACCCCGAGGAATTTATCTCCATCCGGGAAGCCGACGAAAAGGCCAAAGAAATCGGTCTGATTGAGAAACTCTCAGACCTTCCTGGGGACCAGCAGGAAATGATCCGGGAACAGATCCGCCTGCGCTATTTCATGCCGGTAATCACAAAAATTATGGATGTGAAAGATGAATATGGCTATGCCTACTGGCATGTCCTGACCAACTTCGGCGCCTGCCGCTTTACCACCCAGATGAGCGGCAACGCTGTCATCTCCTTAAGTGACAGCCGCCTCATGATTACCGATATCGACGGCAACCGCTACGAGATTCCTGACTTTTACAAGCTGGGCGTAATGGAACGGAAGAAATTGGATCTCTTTATCTAGCCGCGCCCCCACATTTCAAGAAAGGCACAATTATGAAACTACTATATAATCTATCCAAAGACCAGCTCCACGCCCTGGCCCTATCAGATTCCGAATCCATCTGGTACTGCGTCCCCGTGGATCTTAACTTTGACAACACCCACAAAAAAGCCCATCAGTCTTACACCTCCAAGGTCTTTCTTGTGGTTACAGAAAAGCGTTTCCTGGTATTGGAAGACACGTACATATCCGTCTCTTTCTACCTCAAAGACTGCACAAAGATCAAATGCGAACACCAGGTAAACAGTGGCATTGTAACAATCACCGACAAAACCGGTCAGGCTACCTGTGCTGCCAGATTTTCCATGCGCCACATCATCCGCGTATCCTATGTGGTCCGTGGTGCCCAGGCTATCATTTCTGCCCTGAAGAAAGACCAGGCTTTAAGTGACCAGGAGCGTGTCACCAGCCCGGAGTACGAAAAGTACTGTGAAAAATGCGGCCGCGCCCTCCCCGGCACCAGCAAGTGCCCCTACTGTGATGGCAAATCTGACATTTTCAAAAAATTTATGGCACTTTGCAAAGGTTACACAGGAAAACTCCTGCTCATCTGGCTTTTGATGATACTGATCGCAGCAATCAACCTGATCAATCCCATGATCCAGCGATATTTTATTGACAACGCGCTGGCCACCGGCACCGGTACCTGGAAAGACCTTTGTGAGTTTGTGGGTATCAGTTTTTTTCTGTTGATTGCCTGGATCCTGCTGGAAATATACCGTTATTGGAATTGTGTCAAATTGGGCACTTCTATCAGCATGACACTTCGAAAGAATCTGTACTATAAGATACAGAGTCTTTCCCTGTCCTTTATCAACAAACGCAAGCCCGGTGAGCTGATGAACCGTGTCGCCAGCGACACCAACCAGATCCGTGGGTTTATGGAAGGCGTCTTTGGTGATATGTTTTCCGTTTTGTTTTCCATGATTGTTTCCCTGACCATGATGTTTGTGATTAACTGGAAGATGACCCTGATGACCTCTATTTCCATCGTTGTGGTATTTAGCCTTTCCAAAGCCTTCTGGCACCACATCCGCACCATTTTCCACAGGCAATGGCTGCGATTCGATGACTTAAGCAGCAGCCTCCAGGACATCATTGCGGGTATGCGCGTGGTGAAATCTTTTGGCAAGGAAGAGAGGGAAACCGCTCGTTTTGCGAAAAAGACCCAGGAATTTGCGGCCATCAGTCGCTACAACGAAACCTTTTTTGCTTGCTTTTACCCTATCCTTACCTTTTTGCTCGGCACCGGAACCTACATTGCGGTATACTTTGGCGGCATCGACGTATTGGAGGGAGACATGACTCTGGGAGAATTGGTGCAGTTTATGACTTACAGCGGCTACCTCTTCGGTCCCTTAAGCTGGATGACTCACCTGCCCCGCGCCATTATGCAGATGATCACCAGTTTGAACCGAATCTATGATGTACTGGACGAAGCCCCCGACCTTGCCGACAAAGAAGACAGCAAATCCTTCCCCATTGAAGGAGCCTTCACTTTTGAAGACGTGTCCTTCGGTTACCAGACCTACGAACCAGTACTTGAAAATATCTCTTTTGAGGTAAAACCTGGAGAAATGATCGGTCTGGTAGGTGCCTCCGGAACCGGCAAATCTACTTTGATAAACCTTATCATGCGCCTCTACGACGTAGATCAGGGCCGCATCACCTTAGACGGCGTTGATCTGCGCAATATCAAGAAGGAAAGTCTTCATTCTCAGATCGGCGTGGTTCTCCAGGAGACCTTTTTATTCTCCGGAAGTATTTTGGCCAACATTCGATTTGCCCGTCAGGATGCCACCCTTGCCGAAGTCATTCAGGCAGCCAAAGCCGCCAACGCTCATGACTTCATCTGCAAGACCCCCGATGGCTACAACACCTACGTAGGGGAGCACGGATACAACCTCTCCGGCGGCGAGCGCCAGCGCATTGCCATTGCCAGGGCTATTCTGAACAACCCCAGGCTTCTGATCCTGGACGAAGCCACCTCTGCGCTGGATACCGAAAGTGAATTCCTGATCCAGCAGGCCTTGGATCGACTGGTAAAGGGACGTACTACCTTTGCTATCGCACACAGACTTTCAACCCTGCGAAATGCAGACCGACTGGTGGTCATTGATAAACATGGAATTGCGGAGATTGGGACACATAATGAACTTTTGGAAAAGAAGGGCATTTATTATGGACTGGTGACAGCACAGCTGACCATGGCGGAAGGAAGATAAAAACACATGTAAAAAGGGGGCCGAGCACCCCCTTTTAAAATCAATGATTAAGAATCCAATTTAGTCATTGTGGATGATGAACTTACCATCATTGCCGTAAAGCTTCATAAGAGCCTCAACGAGATAATAATCACCAAAGATCCAAGGACGGTGAATACCGATCTTATTGTCATAAGAACCGGAACTGTTGTCAAGAAGATACATTACATCTTCATCAAAATTACAGCTATCTTCTGTCGCACGGAGGAGACTTATAGCAGCACGCTCATACATCGGAGCTTCGAATTCATCAACTACAGATGCAATTTCGATGAGACCACAGGCTGTAATTGCAGCAGCGGATGCATCATAGTAAACAGGCTCAGCCGGAGCACGGAAGTCAAGAAGAGGAAGCTTGCCGGGCTCTACATTTGCGATGAAGTAGTTGGCAACACGCTTTGCAGCATCAAGGTATTCCTTTTTGCCTGCGTTCTTATAAGCTGCAGCAAAACCGTAAACAGCCCAAGCCTGACCACGTGACCAAGAGGATCCTGAAGCATATCCCTGGCCGCCGGGAGTCTCAGTAACTTCACCGGTAACTCTGTCATAATTTACAATATGGTTCACACTTCCGTCCTCACGGATGAAAGTATCAATAACGGTATCAGCGTGAATGCGTGCAATATCAGAATAACGGGAGTCAGCCTCTGTGCCGTACTTTGCAGCCCACTCAAGAATGGGAATGTTCATCATACAGTCAACAATAGCCATATTATTAGGACCCCAAGGCCATGCACGAATGGATTTAGATGTCGGGTTGTAGCGGGAAGCAAGAACTGCAGCTGCGTGGGAAGCACGAACGCGGGAACGCTCATTGCCGGTAAGCTTGTAGTTAGCAACTGAGGTTAATTCCCACATAAAACCTACATCGTGGTGAAGACCGGTGAATTTGTCAAATACAACATCCATCTTCTCCTCGCACTCTTCAGCAATTTTGCGGAACATCTCATCACCGGTTTTGATGTACATCAGCCACATCATACCGGGCCAGTAACCGGCTGTCCAGTTCACAGGACTTCCGTCTTTCACTTGGAAATTACCATCCTTATCTGTGTAAGGGAAATCTGCTCCAATTTTGGGAGCGATTGCGATCAGCTTTTTGGTAAGCTTCTCTAAAAGTTCAGCAGCAAATTTCTTATCATTTTCACTATACATAGAAATACACCTCACTTTTTTTATTATGTACATCTAGACTGTGTACGCTTACATAATAGCAAATATTACTTGGGAAATCAATATAAAAAAA
>JAZSFW010000169.1:0-3071 GCA_045532445.1 Acetatifactor sp.
TCAATAATGATAAAGATTTGTGTGTGCTACGTCGGTACTATAGTATCGATGACGGAGGGATTTCTAATAATATATGGCTTTCTGCATGTTTGATTAAGAATACAGATATGGCAGCATTTCGAAGTGAACTGTCTCATCCAAGAAATAGCTTTATTGAGTTTTTTCATGACCCTAGTTCTATTGGGGCATGTATTGACTGCGATTGTTATGTGACTCCTTTGGAACTATGCTGGATGCCATGGAGGCCTGAGGTGGAATCCTTATCTTCTCAAATTACCTGCCTGGGAAAGAGTTTTCGCCCATACGAAATACATAAGGCCGTGACAACATGCATATCGGGTTTTGTTGATGAACAATCCCGGAGATATGACCAAGAAAATTCGGTAGAAGTTCGTTATTATACGCCTTCTCGAATTATTCGAGATAATCTTAATATAACCAGTTATGATGGAACTTTCTGGTTTGATGCCGGTGACAATGTGATTGGTATTTACACGCAAACTGGAAAAGGGTGGGATCTGTCTCAGCAAATTCTTGCAGTCAATAAGGATAAAATGGATAGGTTCCTGCAAGAAAAAGGATATACACTTATATGGGCGGTGCGCCTATTGCAGGAAGCTGATATCAAAACTCGTGAGCGACTAAATATCTACGATCAAAGGGATAGAGTTTGGCTTGTAGAGCAGACGAAGAGAGATCGTAAAGTATATTTGCTTTATGATCACTATGATTAAGCGCTGGCACAGGGGTGGATATTATCTCTCCTGTGCCTCTTACAAAGTATAATCTTTCTATCAATTTATAATAGTTGCTCAAAACAAGAAGAATGAATACTGAAGTGTTACCGGTCAATCTTTTAATGGAAAATGAACTCAAATGCTATTCATTGAATAAAGGTGGAGTATAATATGATTTTTCTAAATGAATATGATCATTTTAGATTCACAAAAATTACTGTCCCATTGCTCTGAAACCCTGTCCTACAGACATTGAGGAATTCAAATATTTCATTGATATTGATTGCGATGATTATTATCAAGAAAACTGTTATATAGGCTCATACAGAGTGGAGAATATACATATCCACCGCATTGGAAAAAGGAATAAAGGTGTCTTTGAAGCGCCGAAATGGCAAATTACCATTGTGATAAACGAAACACTGAAGGAAGAGCAGAGCCATGATTTGCTTGATAGTCTTTGTGGTTATTTAACACTCCAGTGTGCAAAGAAATCCAGGATATTTCATAACAATGGCTTGTCTGGATTCTCGTATCAATACATGGATATAAAACGTCAGTATGCAGTTGAAATAAATAATTTCAGTGATGTTGACTTTAACAGTTGTGGCGGGGCCTTTCACATGCAGAGGTATACTACGCTACCAAAAGAACTCTTCTTCCTTCCGCAAGAAGCTGGGAAAAAAGCAGAACTACAACTCCGTATAGAAGAAGGTCTTGTTGCTGCACTAAAATGCGGTGATGCAATATCAAGATACCTGCTGTTGTATTATCTGTTTGAAATCATATATGCAACTGAAGACTATCAAACAACGGGAAAACTACATCCTGGATATGACAGAGCCAAACTTCTATACTGTTATTTGCACGATACGATGGGGCTTGTTGAGTACAAAGATTTTGATAAAAATGTTGAACTGACAGATGGTATAATAAGAGATATAATTCGAGTAAGAAACGATTTGACACATAGGGCAAATACAAAGGAAATCTCAAATATGATGTATCATCACCTTCTCCCCATTCTACAAGAAATCTTAAACCACTTTCAAATGGCATAACAAATATGGTTTTTATGATTATAAGCAAACTGTGGAAATGGTTCGTATGTAATTGCATAGAGATAAATAACCACATTCTTTCGTGGAGAGCGTACTTTGTGCTTAAGTCATTGGCAGAAATGCCGCATGGTCGTTCTTTCGTTGTTCTTTCCTTAGTTCTTTCCAAGGGTATTTTTAATTACTGCTTATATTGGTAAATCTGGAGCATAAATCTGCTGAAGGCCTGATGTGCCAAGGCTTTCAAGGATTGAAAGCCTTTCAACGAATTTCATTGCCCAATGCATCGTCCCTCTTAAAATCCCTTGCAGGCAACTGCGTACCGGTGTTCACAAGAACCGGAGGTTCGATACGTGAGCCTCCAAGAAGCCGAGCGACAGCGAAGGCTGATTGGCAAAGGCGAACTATGCGCAGTTGCGAAGCAACCAGCTGTCTGGTCAAACCGCCGGAGGCGGTTGCCACACTACGTAACAAGACGCCGATTCCAAAGCTCCACTAAAGGCAATAGCCTTTGGGACTTTACTTATTATCTCTTTGATTATAAAGATTCTCAATTACTTTGACCAACACCCTTTGCGCCCGTGAAACAAACCGTTCCGCGACGATTACACGCTTATACTGACCACATTCTTCACATAAATCTTTATCCCAGGAAAAAGCGTATCTCCATTTAGAATCATGAGCTTCATTGATTTTGTTCCAGCAATCCAAGCAAAATTCTGCCATATCTGTCCCCTTGCTATAAATTTAGTATACTTAAAATAAGTATACTTCACTAAGTATATCACACAATCATCTTAAAATATACTCAAATTAAGATATTTTGAGGTGGATCATGCGGGATAAAAACAACAAGCATTTGGGAATTGAGATAGAGCCGGAATTGCATTACAAGCTCCACTATATTGCAAAATATGAGGGGCGCTCCGGAAATGGGCAAATTCTGCATTTAATTCGTCAATGTATCCGGGACTTTGAAAGTGAGAACGGCAAAATCCCCTTTGATAGTAATAACTAGAAATTTCAGAACGAATGGCTTATTTCAACCGTATAATGACACCTCATTCGAGGTGTCATTATTTTTTGTGTTGCTGTCCGGTCAAACCGCCGGAGGCGGTTGCCGGAGCATCGGAAACATGTCAGTATACTATAGAATTATATAGCCTCCATATCCCTCCACAGCCGGTCCAGCAGATCGCCCTGCAAATAGAACATCGTTTCAAAATGCAGGAACTGATCCGCATTGCGATCCCACAAGAGCATCAGCTTCGGCGGA
>JAZSFW010000035.1:0-10171 GCA_045532445.1 Acetatifactor sp.
TGGAAAAATCAAAGCAAAGGCTTACGGTTATATTTATATGTTTGTTGAATTGAACCGTACTATTTACAACATGTTTACGGTTGCTTTCTAATTATGTATCATTTAAACCGTAATAGGTAATTCATATTTACGGTTTAAATAGCAAAAGCTTAAAATGAACCGTTATGATTACCATGTTATTACGGTTGAATGATACAAAAACTGAAAAACAACCGTAAATATGCTGCAAATAGTACGGTTCAATGATATAAATATATGAATACGACCGTAAATGTCTGCTTTTGTCGATTACATGCCAAACATACCATTCATAAAAGGCGGTTTTAAAATTGCCTCATGATATTTTCCAAGAAAAATTTTTAAATTTTTATAAAACCCCTATGAAAAATGCAGGGTTTAGGTTATAATGTCCGTAAAGGGCAGAGCCAAATGGTCAGACAACCAGATGCTGAGCTTGCTCAAGCATCTGATTGTCTGACCATTTGGCGAGCGAAGCGACTGCGGGAATGCCCAAGCATTCCCGCGGCTCTGCCCGTAAGGTGCGGCTACCCTCATAAAAGATGCAGCTCAGCCCGAAGAATGCTAGAATGCGGCTCTGCCCGTGGGTTTCCGCAACCCAAATGATTAATTTTACGAAAACTGGTAATTATGATAACCAAATCCGTATATCATATAAACATAGAAAACACAACGAGAAGTAATAACATAAGAAAGGGGTACACATTTCATGCAGTGCACAGACATCGGAATTGACTTGGGAACCGCCAGTATACTGGTTTATATCAGAGGAAAGGGCGTTGTATTAAAAGAGCCTTCAGTAGTAGCTTTTGACAGAGACTCTAACAAAATTAAAGCGATCGGAGAGGATGCCAGATTGATGCTTGGTCGTACCCCCGGCAACATCGTGGCAGTTCGTCCTTTGCGCCAGGGTGTTATTTCTGATTATACCGTTACCGAAAAGATGATGAAATATTTCATCCAGAAGGCTTTGGGCAGAAGATCATTCCGTAAGCCCAGGATTGCAGTGTGTGTGCCCAGTGGAGTGACAGAAGTAGAGAAGAAGGCAGTAGAGGATGCTACTTAGCAGGCTGGAGCCAGAGAGGTTTCTATTATTGAAGAGCCCATCGCAGCAGCCATCGGTGCGGGTATCGATATCTCCAAGCCCTGCGGAAATATGATCGTGGATATCGGAGGAGGTACCTCTGATATTGCGGTGATTTCTCTGGGAGGTACCGTTGTGAGTGCTTCCATCAAGATCGCCGGAGATGATTTTGACGAGGCGATCGTGCGTTACATGCGTAAGAAACACAATCTTTTGATCGGTGAGAGAACTGCAGAAGATATGAAGATCAAGATCGGTTCCTGCTACAAGAGGCCGGAGCCGGATTATATGGATGTAAGAGGCCGAAATCTGGTGACAGGTTTGCCAAAGACGGTAAAGGTATCTTCCGAGGAGACAGAAGAAGCTTTAAAGGAGACCACATCTCAGATTGTGGAGACCATTCACAGTGTGCTTGAGAAGACACCGCCGGAGTTGGCTGCTGATATTGCGGACAGAGGAATCGTGCTGACAGGAGGCGGAAGCCTGTTGCGTGGTCTGGAGGAGTTGATCTCATCCAAGACCGGTATCAATACCATGACAGCGGAAGATCCTATGACAGCAGTGGCAATCGGAACTGGTAAGTATGTGGAATTCCTTGCAGGATACAGAGAAGATTAAGATACAGAAAAAGGCTGCCGGTTCTCTGACAGCCCTTTTTGCTTTGTTGGGAGTAATGAGGTTTACTAAGGGGAAGATTGCATGGAAACAGTCAATGGATATGTAGAACATATTATTTTTCAAAATAAGGAAAATGGTTATACGGTTCTCAATCTTATGACAGAGGGGGAAGAGATCACCTGTGTGGGGATGTGCAAAGGCCTGACCCAGGGAGAGACCATTTCTGCCCAGGGAGAGACTGTGGAGCATCCTCTGTATGGAAGTCAGTTTAAGATCAGCAGTTTCCAGACTGTGGCACCCAAAGACAGTGTCAGTATAGAACGGTATCTGGCTTCCGGCGCGATCAAAGGCATAGGGGCATCCCTGGCGGCCCGTATCGTCAAAAAATTTGGGGATGATACCTTTCGCATCATTGAGGAAGAGCCGGAACGATTGGCTGAAGTGAAGGGTATCAGTGAGCGGAAGGCACGAGAGATCGGTATCCAGATGGAGGAAAAGAAGGACCTGCGGGAGGCACTTGTATATCTCCAGCAATTCGGCATTTCCAACGCTCTGGCTGTAAAGATATATGATACATACGGAATGAATCTGTACAGCGTTATGAAAGAAAATCCCTATAAGCTGGCAGAGGATATTGTGGGTGTGGGATTTAAGATTGCTGATGAGATCGCATCGAAGATCGGCATTCATACAGATTCTGACTATAGAATTCGCAGCGGACTTTTGTATACTCTGCTGCAGGCAGTGGGAGAGGGACATTGTTATCTTCCCATGGATCATCTTTTGAGGAGAGCATCCCAGTTGCTGAATGTGGCGCAGGAGGATATCAGACCCCAGGTAGACAACCTGACGATGGATAAAAAGCTGGTTGTGAAAGGGGAGGCAGTATTTGCAGCCACCTACTATTATGCAGAGCTTAGCTGTGCCAGAATGCTTCAGGAGTTGAACATCCCCATGTGGTCTGTTGGGGACAATTCTTTAAAGGAGGCCATGATCCGTAAGAAGATACAGAAAATGGCTGACAGTCTTCATATGGAAACAGACAAGCTGCAGCAGGATGCTGTTTTGGAATGTGTAAAAAATGGCTTGTTTATCCTCTCCGGAGGTCCCGGAACAGGGAAAACAACCACCATCAATATGATTATCCGCTATTTTGAGGCGGAAGGCTTAGATATCTTTCTGGCAGCCCCCACGGGACGTGCGGCCAAAAGAATGACAGAGGCCACGGGCTATGAGGCCAGAACCATTCACCGTATGCTGGAGCTCAACGGCGCTCTGTCAGATGAGGATACCAGAAAGATCCGGTTTGAGAAGAATGCAGAAAATCCGCTGGAAGCAGATGTGATCATTATAGATGAAATGTCCATGGTGGATCTGACCTTGTTTCAGGCTCTCTTAAAAGCGGTCATGCCGGGAACCAGACTGGTGCTTGTAGGGGATGTAAACCAGCTGCCCAGTGTAGGCCCGGGGCAGGTGCTCAGAGATCTGATAAGCAGTGGTGTTTATCCCATGGTCATGCTGCAGAAAATTTTCCGCCAGGCCGGAGAGAGTGACATCGTAGTGAATGCCCATCGGATCAATCAGGGGCAGCAGATCGCACTGGACAATAAAAGCAGAGATTTCTTTCTTTTGGAGAGAAATGATGTGAATGTCATATACAAGCATATGATTCAGCTGATACAGGAAAAGCTTCCAAAGTATGTGAATGCGAAGCCCTATGACATTCAGGTGCTGACGCCTATGCGCAAGGGAAGTCTCGGGGTGGAAACGTTAAACGGTATTCTGCAAAGGTACTTAAATCCGCCGGATTCTCGAAAAAAAGAGCATATTTCAGGGGATACGATATACCGCGAAGGCGACAAGGTCATGCAGGTGAAGAATAATTATCAGCTGGAATGGGAGATTGTAAGCAGTTATGGTATTCCTGTGGACAGAGGAACTGGTGTTTTTAACGGTGACATGGGAAGAATCTTGGAAATTAATGAAATGGCGTCACAGCTTGTGGTGGAATATGATGAGCACAAGCAGGTCACCTATCCCTTTGCGCTGCTGGAGGAATTGGAGCTGTCTTATGCCGTGACCATTCATAAGGCTCAGGGAAGTGAATATCCTGCGGTGATCATGCCTCTTTTGAGTGGACCGAGAATGCTTTTTAACCGCAATCTTTTATATACCGGTGTCACCCGTGCCAAAAGCTGTGTGACCATTTTGGGCAGCAGTGATACGGTTCGGGATATGATCGACAATGAAAGTGAGAATCGAAGATATACTGCGTTGTTCCAGAGGATCCTGGAACTGGCTGAGCTGGAAAGGGAAGGGGATCTTTGAAGCTGATCAAGAAAGTTTATCAATTATGTCTTCAGCTGTTGTTTCCTTTAAGGTGTCCTGTGTGCGATGATATTGTTACTCCTTTTGGTGAAAAAATATGTCTTGACTGCATGAAAAAGCTAAGATATGTGACGCCGCCCAGATGTATGAAGTGCGGAAAACGGCTGGAAGAGGAAGAACAGGAATATTGTCATGACTGCAGTGACAAAAAGCATGTATTTGTGCGCGGAAGGGCATTATATGAATATGGCAGTGCAGCAGTATCTGTTTATCGGTTTAAATATGGCAACAGAAGAGAATATGCTGATTTCTACGGGGAAGAGGTCGCACGTTACCTGGGAGAATTCATTACACAGGTGCAGCCGGATGCCTTGATCCCGATTCCCCTTCATCCCGTCAGAAAGAGAAAAAGGGGATATAATCAGGCACTTCTTCTGGCAAATGCGATCAGCAGGTATACAGGAGTGCCGGTCTGTGATAAAATGTTAGTGAGAATAAAGAATACTGTCCCTTTAAAACAGTTAAATCCGGCAGAAAGACAAAATAATTTGAAAAAGGCTTTTCTTATGAAAAGAAATGATGTAAAATTAAAGACGGTGATTTTGATCGATGATATTTATACTACCGGCAGCACCATGGATGAAGCTGCCAAGGCTCTTATGACGGCAGGGGTGGAGAAGGTTTATTTCATTACCCTGGCATGTGGAGCCGGGATATAGACAAAACAGGCAGAGGAGGATAGGGATGCTGAACGAAGAAAGAATCATACTGATGACCAAAATGGAATCGTATGAACAGAACGAAGGTAAGAAGAATATGCAGATAGGCAATTACTTTCGCGGTGATTATATCAGTATCCAGGTGATGAAATCCGTGATCGGTGCCACACTTGCATTCGTCATTGGGTTTGCCCTTTATATTTTGTGCCAGTTAGAGACATTTCTGGAGGAAGTTTACAAAATGGATCTGATCGCATTCGCAAAGAATGTACTGATTTATTATAGTGTGACAGTTGTGGCATATGGGGTGATCTCGTATCTGGTGTATTCTTACCGCTATTCCAAGGCCAGAAAAAGCCTTAAAAACTATTATGATCATCTGAAAAAGTTGAACGCTCTCTATCGCGATTAGGGAGATTCCGAAAGGACAGGTTACTATGACAGGGTTACTGGAAATAAGAGAAAAACTGAAATTGATCTACAGCAAAAACGAAGTGTTTATTTTACCCATAGCAAAGTTTTTGCTGGCTTTTGTGACACTGACGATGATTAACAGCAGGATCGGGTATATGGGAAGCATTGACAAATTGCCGATCGTATTGGTGGCGGCTTTATTCTGCTCTTTTTTGCCCACAGGATTTATCATTCTGTTTGCAGCAGTCTTCAGTCTCCTCCACATGTATGCACTTTCCATGGAGGTTGCGGTGGTGGGGCTGTGTCTGTATCTGATCCTGTTTCTGGTATTTTTCAGGTTCAGTCACAAGGACTCCATTGTGGTGATATTGACTCCACTGTTATTTTCGATTAATATGCCGTATGTAATGCCAATTTGCGCAGGGCTTTTTGGAACGCCGGCTTCTCTTATTTCTGTTGCCTGCGGCGTGGTAGTATATTATTTCTTTGGACATGTGATAAACAGTGCAACGGCCATCAGTTCCATGGAGGAGGGAGAGGCTACTGCAAAGCTGCGGCTTATGGTAGATGGAATTCTTGAAAATAGGGAGATGCTGGTGATTATAGCGGCGTTTGCAGTTACGGTCATAGTGGTTTTCCTAATACGCAGATTGAGTGTTGATTATGCGTGGACCATAGCAATGATTGCAGGTGCCATCATTAATCTGGTACTTTTGCTGGTGGGTGATCTGGTCTATGATACCAATATGTCAGTGGGAGGAGCGATCCTGGGCACGTTGTTTGCTCTGGTGGTGGCGAAGATACTGGAATTTTTCAGGTTTTGCGTGGATTACAGCAGGACAGAGAAGGTACAGTTTGAGGATGATGAATATTATTATTATGTGAAAGCAGTACCCAAGATGACCGTAGCAGCCCAGACGAAGACTGTGAAGAAGATTAATACCCAGATAAAGGCGGCACCATCCGGCGGAAATGTTTCTGACAGAAGTGATGCCGGCACAAGAAACAGCAGTGCTTCTCATACGGTGGGAAGTCGGAGAAGCTATCAGGTATCCGATTTAATAGAGGAAGAGGATCTGTTTACTGACAACAGCAGAAGCGTAGTCACCGAAAGAACCGCTTACAATCGCAAGTCCCCCCGTTTTGGCAGTCACTCTGTCAACCGCAATATCACAGAGGATGCGGCAGAAGAAAAAGATTTTGAATTTGATTATGATTTTGAAGAATTGGAAAAGTAACGATATCAGATAAGAGGTTAGAGCAGTATGCAGGAGCGATGGAATACAGCCATAGATCATGTGGAAAGAATATTATCTACCATGAAATTAGGCGATATGTTGGAGATTTTGATTATCGCTTTCTTGGTGTATCATATTTTAATGTGGATTCAGGCCAGCAGAGCATGGTATCTGCTGAAAGGGCTGATCGTAATAGGTGGCTTTTTACTGGTATCCTGGGCTTTGGATATGCATACCATTCTCTGGCTGGCGTTGAATATTGCACCCTTTGCGGTTACTGCCATTGTGGTGGTGCTGCAGCCGGAGATCAGAAGAGCACTGGAAGAGTTGGGTAAGCGGAATGTACTGCGGTCGCTGATGACTTTTGACAGTGGAAAGAAAGCAGAAGCGGTATTTGATGAAAAAACGGTTAATGAAATTACAAAAGCCTGCGCAGAAATGAGCAAGGCAAAGACCGGAGCGCTGATTGTGATCGAACAGAAAGATCTGCTGGTTGATTATGAGCGAACAGGTATAGATGTGGATGGCGTTGTTACCAACCAGCTTTTGATCAATATTTTTGAACATAATACACCATTACATGATGGTGCGGTGATTGTCAGAGGCAACCGTATCACTTCGGCCACTTGTTATCTTCCATTGACTGACAACATGGATCTGGGGAAAGAATTGGGTACAAGGCACAGAGCTGGAATCGGTATTTCTGAGGTGACTGATTCCCTGACTGTCATTGTATCGGAGGAGACAGGACGGATCAGTGTGGCAGAAGGCGGAAAGCTGGAAAGAATGACGGATGCGGAGATGCTGAAAGAGCGCCTGCGTACCTTGTTGGATAAACCGGATGAGGAGGATAAAGGAAAGCATAGGTGGAAAGGAAGGAGCAAAGACAAGAAATGAGAAAAAAGCTGTTTGCCAATTGGGGGATCAAGCTTATAAGTCTTTTGGCAGCATTCGGTCTGTGGTTTGCTGTGATCTATATTGATGATCCTCCTGAAGAAGAAACGTTTACAAATATACCGGTGCAATTTTTAAACACAGAGCTGATCACAGATCAGGGAATGGTGTATGAGGTGCTGAATCATACGGATGTGGTGAGACAGGTTACAGTAAAGGGACCTAAGACCGTATTGGGTGAAGTAAATAAAGATTCCATTATCGCCACCGCAGATTTTGCAGAGAAGAATATGGCAGACGTAATTGATATCGAGCTTTCTATTGTGAATGAGTATGAAAGCGCGCTGGAGGTCAATGCGGTAGGAGAGGCCCAGCTGAAGCTGTTCGTGGAGGAAAAAATCTCCAAAAGTATCCCTTTAAGTGTTAACATTATCGGTGATGTTGCAGCTGAGCATCAGCTTGGCAGTGCAAGGACGGACCAGAACCGTATCACCATTACCGGTGGCAAGAGTAAAGTGGGAATGGTCAGTTATGCAGCGGTTAATGTGGATGTGACGGGAAGTGATATGGATATTTCCACAACAGAAGTGATCAGATTATATGACAAAGATCATAATCTTCTGGATACCAGTCTGGTACAGAAGAATATCAACAGTACCAAGACTACAGTGACTGTTCTGGCTACGAAAACAGTGCCTGTTGAGTTTGAAGTGACAGGACAACCGGCTGAAGGCTATCTGTTTACCGGGGAAGCGTTCTGTGACGTACAGGAAGTAAAGATCGCCGGCAGTGATGCGGCGTTATACGGTGTGAATAGTATCAGGATACCGGCAGAAGATCTTGATATGACCGGGTTGAGTGAAAAGATGGTTAAGCAGATAAATCTGAGGAATTACCTGCCAACAGGTGTACAGATTGCAAAAGATGGAGGCAATGGTGCGGCGCAGATCACCGCATATATTGAGCCGGAAATCAGTCTGGATCTGAAAGTTTCCTCTGATAATATTAACTTTGTCAATGTGCCGGAGGGATGGAAAGCTGAAATTGAGGAACCATATCTGGTCTATGATCTGCGGGTAAGTGGTATAAAAAGTAAGCTGTCAAGCATTCGCGAAGGCGATCTGAGAGGTACTGTAAATGTGCAGGTATGGATGGAAGAACAGGAATTGGAAGAACTGGTTTCTGAGAGTTACTACATTCCGGTAGAGATGAGCTTGCCTGATGGTGTTCATGTGAGTGTTCCGGTGGAAGCAAGAGTTACATTCTCGTTGTTGGATGGGCAGGATTGATCTGAAAGAAGCAAGAAAGAAATGAAGGAAGGTTTGGAGGATTAGATATATGGTTAGCCAGAAGGTAGTCATTAAAAACCCTACGGGGCTTCATCTAAGGCCCGCAGGTATATTATGCAAAGAGGCAATGCAGTTTAAGTCTCTGATAACGTTTACCTATAAGGATAGCACAGCAAATGCCAAGAGTGTTTTAAGTGTTCTGGGTGCTTGTGTCAAAAGTGGTGATGAGATCGAACTGCTCTGCGAAGGAGAGGATGAAGAGGAAGCTTTGAAAGCCTTGGTTGCAGCAGTAGAAGATGGTCTTGGAGAGTAAGAATCATTGGCAGCTGTCTGTTTTGCAGCCCTCCCCCATGGGAAGGGCTGCCTTGTAATTTACAGATAAGCCTTGTTTGGATGAAAATATTACAAAAAAGAGGAGTATAGTTATGTTGAATTATAAGAGATATCGCAAAAATCCGGTGGTGGATTATCCGGAGAGGGAATGGCCAAATAAAGAAATTGAAAAAGCACCTGTTTGGTGCAGCGTTGATTTGAGGGACGGTAATCAGGCGCTGATCGATCCCATGGTGGTGGAAGAGAAGGTTGAAATGTTCCAGTTCCTGATCGGGCTGGGATTCAAAGAGATTGAGATCGGTTTTCCGGCTGCCAGCCAGATTGAGTTTGATTTCCTGCGTCAGCTGGTGGATCGCAGATTGATCCCGGATGATGTGATCGTACAGGTTCTGACCCAGTGCAGAGAAGAATTGATCGACCGTACTTTTGAAGCCATCCAAGGCTGTAAGCAGGCCATTGTACATATTTACAATTCCACCTCCACATTGCAGAGAGATGTTGTTTTTCATATGGACAGGGAGCATATTATTGATATTGCGGTAAAGGGCACACAGATGGTAAAGGAGCGAGCTGCCAAGTTCCCCGGAAAGATCATCCTGGAGTATTCCCCGGAAAGCTTTACCGGTACAGAACTTGATTTTGCGCTGGAAATCTGTGATGCAGTCCAGAAGACATGGGGCCCCACACCTGAGAATAAGATGATCATTAACCTGCCCTCCACGGTGGAGATGAATACCCCCAATGTGTATGCGGATCAGATTGAATGGATGATCAAGCATCTTGACAACAGGGAAAGTATCGTAGTCAGTGTACATCCTCACAATGACAGAGGTACCGGTGTGGCAAGTGCCGAGCTGGCTATGCTGGCGGGTGCAGACCGTGTGGAAGGCACCTTATTTGGAAACGGTGAGCGCACCGGTAATGTAGATATTATGAACATTGCCTATAATATGTTCTCCCAGGGAATTGATCCTGAACTTAATATTGAACATATTAATGAAATTATTGAAATCTATGAAAGATGCTGTAAGATTCCGATTCATCCAAGACATCCTTATGCAGGTAAATTAGTATTTACTGCCTTCTCGGGATCTCATCAGGATGCGATTAACAAAGGCGTACGTGCTATGAGAGAACGACAGAATGAATACTGGCAGGTGCCATACCTTCCCATTGATCCGGCAGATATCGGAAGAGAATATGAACCCATTGTACGTATCAATTCCCAGTCCGGTA
>JAZSFW010000180.1:0-25016 GCA_045532445.1 Acetatifactor sp.
GAGAGTTGCCATCAAATAACCGCCGTTGGTATTGATCGCCTTGATCTGGCGGTCAAACTGAGGGAAATCAAACATGTAAATGTCATGACCGGCTCTTGCCCATTCAAATGCCATGGCACAAACACCGTTGCCGGAACCGAGAATTGCTACTTTCATGATGTTTATCTCCTTTATTGTGATGATTGTTCATGCAAGTCTTCTTTGATATCATACTATTCGACAGGAAACCACTTGCATTATGTATAGGAATATTATATAATTCGGCAAGAGATTACTCAAATTCATATTTTTTATATTTTGCATTAAATTTTGTAATACAAAGGACGTATCAACATGAGTCTGCAAAAATATAATGCTCTGTTAAAAACAGTGGAGCTTGGCAGCATTAGCCAGGCGGCTGAGCAAATGGGTTACACCCAGCCTGCCGTCAGCCGTATGATCCTGGATTTAGAAAAAGAATGGAATATAGAGCTTCTTAGACGCAGTCAATCCGGGCTGGAAGTCAGCTCCGTGTGTCAGCGGCTTCTGCCGATTCACCCTGCAGATTAATCGGAATAACATTATTCCACACAATAACTTTATTTTATCATGCATTAGTGATAAAATATTGAAGAAATCCAAAACACAAAGGAGATATACTATGCAAACCAAAACCAAAACCAAAGACCGCAGTATGTTTATGCTGGGGATCGCTATCTGCTTTGCGGTAGCTGGGCTGTCCGTACTTTTAGAAAAACTGATTCCCGGAGAGCTTTTGGGAGCGTCTATCATTGCCCTGTTTATGGGTACGATCATCAATCGCTTTTTCCATCCGGCCTGGATGAAGCCGGCTTTGAAATTTACGTCCAAGAAAGTTTTGAAATCTGCAATTATCCTTTTGGGCGCATCTTTAAGTGTTGGCACCATTCTCTCCGTAGGTAAGATGACCTTCTTTGTAATGATCTTCACCTTTGCGATGTGCTTCGGCGGAGGATTCTTTATCCGTAAACTTTTTGGATTAAACTGGAAACTGAGCAACCTGATCTCTGCCGGAACCGGCATTTGCGGTGGATCTGCCGTGGCAGCCATTGCTCCGGTAATCGATGCCGATGACAAAGACATCGCCTTTGCTATGTCCTCCACCTTCCTGTTTGATATGGTAATGATCGCACTGTACCCCCTCATGGGCAAGGCTCTGGGCATGTCAGACATTGCATACGGTATCTGGGCCGGAACCTCCGTGAATGATACCGCCAGCGTTGTTGCTTCCGGCTATGCTTTTTCTGAGGCTGCAGGTGACTTTGCCACAATGGTGAAGCTTACCCGAACCATTGCAATTATTCCTACGGTATTGGTGTTTGCCTACATCGGCACCCGTATCAAGCAAAAAGAGATGCAAGCGGAAAACAATGGTCAGAAAGTTAACCTGATAAAGATTATTCCCTGGTTCATTGGCGGTTTTCTGCTACTGGCTATTCTAAACAGCATCGGATTCTTTCCTGCAGCAGTATCCGGCATCATGAAAAGTGCCAGCAAATTCCTGATGGTCAGTGCCCTGGCTGCTATTGGTCTGGGAACGAGCATAACCGACTTCAAGAAAGCAGGTCTATCCCCTATGTTCTATGGAATCACCATTGATACGCTGGTGACATTGACAGCACTTGCTGTTATTTGGGGCATGGGCTTGATGTAACGGCCCTTTAGCGAGGTTTTCCTTACATGATGTTATTATCTGAAGAAACACTGCAACAATATCTGTCCGAACTTTGTTCCTGCCAGGCTCTGGAAGTACATACAGACAGCGACAAGGTCTATATTCCCTATATGATGAATGACGCTCTGGAATGTTATCTGCTCTTTTCTGATGCGCAGCTGACCGGGCACCCGCTTCCGGACTATGAGGGCGACACCTCTTATGAGATGATCAGCAAAACCACAGAAGGAAGCAGCAAAAGCGGCCTTATTTTCCGCCAGGGTGCGCAGAATGTGTTTACGCTATGGTATATGTCTGTTTATCAGGAGCTGCACTGTTACCGCTATGACCGGATCGGCCATTTCTGGGTATCCGGCAAGGAGCACTGGCGCCGTCTGGTGTATATTCTGGGAACTGTTCATGACAAGTATCAATATATGGGCAGTCAGGTCTGCAATCCGCAGGAAACTGCGCTGTTAAAACTGATGGAATTTGCCCCTTTTACTTACTATTCACCCATCCACGAACCACTGGACGATATCTATCCGGATACCTTGGATGGCCTGCAGGCCATGAAAAATCTGGCTGCCGAAGCAGGCGACCGGCGCTTTCTGCTACTCCTTACTATTTATCGGTATTTTCCTTTTTCGGGAGTCAGGAAAATACTGCAGCGGGCTTTAAACCGCCCTGCGCGCATTCTCTTGTACGAACTGCTTTTTTATAAAATCGAGAAGGCTTCCAGCAGTTACCCCGAACGGGACTACGGTGAAGAGAGAAACCGCCGCATCAACGATGCCCGCAAAGGGCTTTCCAAACAGCTTTTGCAGCTTGGTTTCTGCGGAGAATATCCCCTTTTCCAAAAAGGAAACCTCCAGATTTTGGCCATGGAAGAACATCCCTTTACCATTCTGGAGGCACAAGATTTTCAATTTCGCATTCAACTGATGGAATCCGAAACACCCAATGCATGCTCCGGTCTCAACGCAGGCTTTTTCGACCGAAAAGGAAACCGCTGTCGGATAACATCGCCTGCCTCTAAAGGAATCCTCCGACATAATAGTTAAACTGCATCACATAAAATAGGAAATGGAACTGATTTCGTTCAGATCCATTTCCTCAAGAAAATATTAAGACAACATGTATGTCAAGTTGCTAGCAAGTCCACTTTCTATTTGTTTTTTTCGAAATTCAAGATCCTCAAGTGGCTTTATATTTTTTTCATAAAATGCCACTTGTTCCTCATAGGGAATATATTCCACATAATAATCCATTAATTCTTCCGGATTAATGGTCAATTTAGACGTTCCATCTGCCAAATCCAATCGTATCCTATCTTTCATGCCCTCCAAATAGTATTTGTAGAATGCCAAATGTAATTTATATTTTCCGGAAGGAAACAGCACGATACACAAATTGCTTGCTGCAAACTTACCATTAACATAATGGGTTCTGCCTAGACTTCCAGATGCTGCAACTGCGTATACCAATGCTTCCTCATCGTATTGATAATCTGAATGTTTCTTCCATTCGTTTGAAGCAGTTATCAAATCATACTCTCCGTCTTCATCTGCCTTTTCACTCGCAACATTTCCTCTGGAATATATAAAAAGGTCTCCCATTTTAACGTTGGTAAATTTACTGTTTTTTATTTGTCTAAAACCAGAACAATTTAATTTGTCCCCATCGTAAATCCGCCTTTTTTCGCATCTTCCTTCTATTTCATTTGAATTAAAGATAGCATCTAATACATCTGCTTCGATTTTTTCCCATTTTCCTGAAACATCCAGCCTTCCTTTATGTTGCACTGAAACATGACCATCATCCGACATATCATAGAAAAGCACCTTATCTTCCCTTCTATGCGGAGTTTTTTCAAAACAAAAAATAGAAGTATTTACTGTTCTTCCTTGCTCAGAAAAAAGTCTTTCAGGCATGCGAATTACATATTTCAAGGATGCCATTTTCAATATTTCTTCCGTTAATCCATCCCCATTTTTCCCTTGATTATGTGTCAACGTTGGTGTTGGCATAATAACAATTAACCTACCATTATTCACCAAATATTCCAATGCCTGTTTGACAAATTGTATCGGTTTATTGTTTTCATATGGAGGATTAATAACACATGTATCAGGTTTCCATTCTTTAATTTTATTCATAAGTTCTTCGTCGGTCGCATAAACAATATTCTGATGTTTATCACCTAAAAGAGAACTTCTGAATATTAACTTACTTCTGCCATCTCCATGAAGAAACATGTTTGAACAAGCTAATGTAAATAACACAGGGTCAATCTCAAAGCCTATCAACTGATTCTCATAAATATTCTTTCGTTTCTTCTCATCATCACCTGCCAAAGCAAGCATAACTTCCATTCCTTCCATAAGAAAGCCACCGCTGCCTGTACACGTATCCAACAGAACACTTTGAGGAGATAACCTGGCCAATTTTATCATTAGTGTTTTAATGTGGTCTGGTGTCAAAATAATATTTTTGTTATCTACCTTACCTGCCTTAGACAAAAAAATCTTATATGCTCTTCCTAATATATCTTGCTTCTCTTCATTTTCAAATGGTGCAAAAATATTACTTTCAATATTTTTTATCAGATCTTTGTATTTGATCAGCGAATAATCTATCGTCTTAATAAACGAAAATCTATCCCGCCAGTCGTATTCCTTACTCAAATTATTGACTTTAACATTCAACTGTCTATTTACAGCTTCAACTATTGCCATGGATAAATTATGAGCCTCCAGCATCTTTTTATCCGAAGCCATAGCTTCCTGTTCTGACGGTTTTTGGATGCATCGATAAGATGCTCTAAAAGTAGGGTCTTTTAGAGCAATCATAATGCCAGAAAAGAAAAGACTTCTATCCGTATCGCGAACAATAGATTCATTTTGAAACTGATTATTTAATGCATTTAATGTTTTTACCAAATGCTCTATTGTAGTTTTCTCGCCATTGGTATACTTCACGTATAATTTTTTAATTTTTTCGAGTGATACTAACACATCACAATCAATCTTTGATATTTTTTTATCTACATACTTATACAAATAATAACTTACTTTCAGCGTTTCTTTGCTTTGTCCCGATACAGCAATCCCAATAATATCCTGTGTTATATTGTTTTCCTTTAAATAAAATTTCACTTCCTCAACAGCCTTTTTATGATTATCGGCTTTCGCCTCAACAACAATCACAAAATCAAATTCATCTTTATCTAAGAAAAAATCTGGATATCCCTTTTTATCAGACTCTTCGTTTTTACTTTTGAATCCATATTCTTTTGGAATAGCGGACTTTTCAATAAAGGTAGTTGATCCATAAAAATCTCTAAATAAATTTTCTGTTACAGTTTCACTTACAGTTAACTTATTCACCATTATTAACCCCCTTTTTATCCAAACACATGTTCTATTATAGCACATTTTCTAATATTTTCAAGTATTTAAACTGAAAAGGAGAATAGAAGTTTCCTTCCATCCTCCTTTTGGTTGCAAATTGGCCGCAATTTTTTACTTATAATCTCTCAAGCCCTTATAAATAAAGACCTTACTTATCCAGGGTCTTCATTGTCGGAAACAATAACACATCTCTGATCGCCGGAGAATTTGTCAGCAGCATAACCAATCTATCAATACCATATCCAATACCACCTGTAGGAGGCATACCAATCTCCAGTGCATTCATGAAATCTTCATCTGTTGTATTGGCTTCCTCATCGCCTGCAGCAAGTGCAGCTTCCTGAGCCTTAAATCTCTCTCTCTGATCAATGGGATCGTTTAACTCAGAATAGGCATTACACATTTCACGGCCGTAGATAAACAGTTCAAAACGCTCTACATAGTCGGGCTTGTCCGGTTTTCTCTTGGTCAGAGGGGAAATTTCTACCGGGTGATCCATGATAAATACCGGCTGGATCAGGTTCTCTTCCACAAATTCCTCAAAGAACAGATTCAGGATATCACCCTTGGTGTGACGATTCTCATAGTGAACGCCCTTTTCGTCAGCAATCTTTTTCGCAGCTTCTGTATCAGGAATCTGGTCAAAATCAACTCCTGCATATTTCTTTACAGCATCGATCATGGTCATGCGTTCAAAAGGCTTGCCCAGGTCGATCATTGCCTCGGCATAGGGGATCAAGGTGGTACCACAGACTTCCTGTGCCACATAACGGAACATATTCTCTGTCAGATCCATCATTCCATAGTAATCGGTATATGCCTGATCCAGCACCATCAGGGTAAATTCCGGATTGTGTCTGGTATCCAGACCTTCGTTACGGAATACGCGACCGATCTCGTAAACTCTCTCTAAACCACCGACAATCAATCTCTTTAAGTAAAGTTCCAGAGAGATACGCAGTTTTACATCCTCATCCAGAGCATTGTAATGGGTCTCAAAGGGTCTTGCAGCAGCACCGCCTGCATTGGATACCAGCATCGGGGTCTCTACCTCCAGGAAGCCTTCTCCTTCCAGATAACGACGGATTGCGCTGATGACCTTGGATCTCTTTACAAAAGTCTCCTTCACATCGCTGTTCATAATCAGGTCGGTATAACGCTGACGATAACGGATATCGGTATTGGTAAGACCGTGGAACTTCTCGGGCAGAATCTGCAGACTCTTGGTAAGCAGAGTCACTTTGGCAGCATGAATGGAGATCTCTCCTGTCTTGGTCTTGAACACTTCGCCCTCAATACCTACGATATCACCCACGTCGTACTTCTTGAAATCCGCATAAGCTTCTTCCCCAACACTGTCTCTTGCCACATAGGACTGGATATTGCCGGGAAGGTCCTGAATATTACAGAAAGATGCCTTACCCATGATACGTTTGGACATGATACGTCCAGCCACTCTGACAATCTGCCCCTCCATTGCGTCAAAATTCTCTTTGATCTGTGTACTGTGATGTGTCACATCATATTTGGTGATCTGAAAGGGATCCTTGCCAGCTTCCTGTAAAGCAGCCAGCTTCTCTCTTCTTACTTTTAATAACTGATTAATGTCCTGCTCCTGAACGTTCTGATTCTGTACTTCTGCCACTGTCTCAACTCCTTTATCTGATTAGTTACTTCTCTGAATCTCCAGAACCTTATAAGAAAAGGTTCCTGCCGGTGTCTCCACTGCTACGGTGTCACCCACCTTGCTTCCCATCAGTGCTCTGCCTACGGGACTTTCGTTGGAAATCTTCCCCTTTAAGCTGTTGGCTTCGGTAGATCCCACGATTTTATAATCCAATTCCTCATCGAAATCGATATCTAACAGTTTCACTTTGCAGCCGATGTTGATCTTATCCAGATCCACTTCATCCTCTACCACTACTTCCGCATTCTTCAGGATTTTTTCCAACTCTTCGATTCTGGTCTCGATGTCGCGCTGCTCGTCCTTGGCTGCATCATACTCAGCATTTTCAGACAGGTCACCCTGCTCTCTTGCCTCTTTGATCTTTTGTGCTACTTCCTGTCTTCTGACAACTTTCAACTCATGAAGTTCATCTTCGTATTTTCTCAAGCCTTCATAAGTTAAAATGTTTTTCTTTTCCTGCATTTTGCTGTACCCTTCCATTTCCCTATATTTTACTATAAATCCCTGATGCACACCCATGCACCAGAACAATTGTGCCCCAAATACCTAATTAACTATGGTATTATACCCATTTTTGCCGGCAGTGTCAAGTCTTCCCCACTCTTCTTTCATTGAAAAATAGACAGTTTCCCTCGAATTCATCAAAATTCTGTGTTTTTTCATCTCTTTAGAGTCCATATCGATCCACGCGATACTTTTTGAGGCGTTGACAGGCGCTGCTTTTTCTTCTCCGGTAAAATCAAGCACCACAGTCTCCTCATGACATTCCAGCCTTAATCTGCGGTATCCGGTCTTGTCCTCCAAATGCTGCAAAGAAGCTGCAAGCCCTTCCTCCCAGGCTAAATTTTCCAGATATTCCGTAAGCTTTCCGGGAATGTTTTCCGCAATGATAAACGTCAATGCCTTAATCCTTCTCAGAAAAGGGGCTAAAACCTGCGGCACAAAATCTTCATAACCCAATACATAACAATGAACCTGCTTAGCTGCAAGCTTCTCCATTGCCTTGACAAACAGCACCTCGGCATACTCTAATCGATGATATTCTCCATATGCGGGATAAGGCCAGAACCGTTCCCAATCTGCCCTGCAGTCATGTTCCCTTAACCACTTTTCCACAGATTGATCCATGACCGTTTCCATAGAGGCACTATATCCGAAAAAAGGAAACAGCCACCCCGGCAGCTCCCTGGGCCAGCAGACATATCTTTTTTGAATATCCCACGGTATCGTCACATACAGGATCTGTATGTCTTCCGGGATCAGCAGCCGGGAAGCCTCAAACTGGTTTTCCCGCAGTAAATTCATATGAAATACCGGAAACTCCTGCCTCCTTTGTATCTGCCTATTGCACATTTTCAGGTAAATGATCGTATCCATGATATCAATATATGATTACCTGTTTTATTCTATGATAGTCAGACCAAATTTAACCTTCCCCAAATATGGTATCCACGGCTGCCATCAGCTCCTCCATACTCTCTATCGTATTGATGGTCTGACGAAATCTGGCAGAATGCGGCATTCCGACTGTGTACCATGCAAGATGCTTACGCATCTCCCTGACTGCGGTATATTCGCCTTTTACCTGAATCTGCAGGCTGGCATGCCGCAGGATCATTTCTTTTTTCTCTCTGGGCGTCGGCTTTAAAAGGCGCTCTCCGGTTTCCAGGAAATGTACGATTTCCCGAAAGATCCATGGATTCCCTTGGGCCGCTCTCCCCACCATAACACCGTCACAGCCGGTGGCTGCAAGCATTGCCGCCGCTGCATCCGGGCTGTCCACGTCGCCGTTGCCGATAACCGGGATCCTGACTGCATTCTTCACAGCCGCAATGATATCCCAGTCTGCTTTGCCACTGTAATACTGCTGTCTGGTGCGCCCATGAACCGCCACCGCTGCCACACCGCAGCTTTCTGCAATCTTGGCGATCTCCACCGCATTGATATGATCCTCATCAAATCCTTTGCGGATCTTAACGGTAACGGGCTTCTGCACGGCTTTCACCAACGCTGTCAGAATTTTCTCCACAAGCCTGGGATCTTTCATCAGCGCAGAGCCCTCTCCATTGTTCACCACCTTGGGCACCGGACATCCCATATTCAGATCCAAAATATCAAAAGGCCTCTCCTCAATCTTTTTGGCCATTTCACTTAAGATATCCGGTTCAGACCCAAAAAGTTGTAAAGATACAGGCTTTTCCTTGGGGTGAATCTCCATCAGTTCTTCCGTATTCTTGTTATGGTACATAATTGCTTTGGCGCTGACCATTTCCATGCAGATCAGTCCCGCTCCCTGTTCCCTACACAACAGGCGAAATGGCAGGTCCGTCACACCTGCCATGGGAGCCAATATCACATTATTGTCTAAAGATACATTACCTATGGTTAATTTACTCATAGTTTTTCATCCTATTTACGGTTCTTTTCATAAATGATCCGCAGTCCATCCAGAGTCAGGGCGCTGTCATATACATCAATTGTCTCTGTCTCATCGGAAATCAGTCTGCCCAAACCTCCGGTGGCTACTACTTTCAGATCTAAGAGGCCACTCTCTTCTTTTACTTTGCGGATAATATACTCTGTCTGTCCAATCTGACCATAGACCAAACCCGCCTGCATACTGGAGATGGTTTCCTGTGCCAGTATGGACTTGGGCTTCTTGATCTCAATCTTAGGCAGCTTTGCCGCCTGAGACCACAGAGCTTCCGAGCTGATCCTGATACCAGGTGCTGTGATACCTGCAGCAAAATGCCCCTCTGCCGTCACCAGATCATATGTGGTTGCTGTACCAAAATCAATGACCAGGACCGGACCGCCATATTTTTCGTAGGCAGCCACTGCATCCACGATTCTGTCTGCACCGATGGCTCTGGGGTTTTCCGTAATGATCTTAATGCCGGTCTTAAGTCCCGGACCTACAGTCATCGCCTTTACTCCCACATAACGCAGAATACCTCCTGTCAGGGAATGCATCACATCCGGCACCACACTGGCCAAAATACATCCTTCGATCATCTGAGTGGAAATCCCCTTGGTATTCAACAAGGTGGTCAGCATCACACCATATTCATCCGATGTCCTGGGCGTCTTGGTGGTCATACGGAAAGTAGCCTTCAGCTCCTTCCCATCATATACACCTAAGGTCAGATTGGTATTGCCCACATCAATCACTAAAATCATTCTTCTTCCTCCAACAGGCTTGCAACATCCTCTTTCAGGATAAACACCCGATAATACAAACTCAAGGATTCCAAAAGCTCCTGTCTTTTTCTACGGATCTCTCCCACCAAAAGGCCACTGGAAATCTCATCATAATAAATGTCATCCTCTTCCGCATTGGTCTCCAAAGACAGGGTACCATCCTCTTCAAATACAATGGTAAAAATACCGCCAACCTCTTCTGTAAAAAGCACGCAGATAATCCTCAGCTCATCCTTCACAGAATCCGGAATCGCGTGAAACTGCTCATTAAAATAATATTTCTGCTCATAGGCATTGGCTCCGCAGAGCACGATCCTGGTATCCTCCATAATTTGCCTCCTAAGGCTTCCGGGCTATAGCCCAAACCCTTTTCCTTATTTACACATAGCCATAAATTCCCCGCACGGAAACCTCCCCGGCATACACCTGTTTCACGGTACCGTCAGCGGTCTCAACCAGCAATTCTCCTGTTTCCGTTATGCCTCTTGCCTTTGCCTCGTATTCTCCCTTGGGGTCTAATACTCTGACCATGGCATCCCGGTTGACCAACATGTGATTATAACTGTCCAAAAAGCCTTTCAGACTTTGACTGGATAAAAACGTTTCATAATCCACTTCAAAAGCACCCAGGATCGCAGCCAACAACCGGTCTCGCCGCACTATATTCTCTCGATTCGAATCTAAGACGGCTTCCTCCAGGCTGATCGCTTTGTCAAAAAGATCCGGCGCAAACTCCTGTCTTCCCACGTTAACGCCTACACCCAGAACTACGTAATAGCCCCCACTCTGATCAAACCCCATCTCCGCAAGAATACCACAGACCTTCCTGCCATTTACTACGATATCATTGGGCCACTTTATCTTACAGTCCAGGCCGGTCTCTTTGGCGATGGCACAACCAATGGCATGTGCCATCACAAGGGTCAGCATAGACGCCTTATCCGGTGCAAGGTCAGGGCGCAGGATCAGAGTAAAATAGATATTTGTCCCTGCCGGGCTTTCCCAGCTTCTTCCCCGTCTGCCTCTTCCGGCAGTCTGTTTATCTGCCACAATCAAGGTTCCATGAGGAGCTCCTTTTTCAGCTTCTTTGCCGGCGCGCAGATTCGTGGAATCTATAATATCATAAAACTGTAACCTTCTGCCGGCCCACTGGGTTGTAAGCAGCTTGCTTATCCCGGCCTGGTTATAATTATCCTTCTTCATCATATAACGCTTTCCGATTGTCTGCGTCTTTACAGGGTAGCCGCCATGACAGCCTTAATGGTATGCATGCGGTTCTCAGCCTCTTCAAATACAAGAGACTGGGCAGACTCAAATACCTCATGGGTCACTTCCATCTCTGTAATGCCAAACTTCTCCGCAATCTGCACACCAATCTTGGTATTCAGATCATGGAACGCAGGCAGACAATGCATGAAGATCGCCTTTTCTCCGGCGTTGTCCATAACAGCCTTATTCACCTGATAAGGCTTCAGCTCTTCAATTCTCTCAGCCCATACCTCGTCCGGCTCACCCATGGATACCCACACATCGGTATAAATGACATCTGCATCCTTCGTTCCTGCTTCCACATCTTCTGTCAGGGTAATGGTCGCACCCGTCTTCTCAGCGATCTTACGGCATTCTTCCACCAGTTCCTTCTCAGGGAAATACTTTTCTGTGGTACACGCAGTAAAATGCATACCCATTTTGGCGCAGGCCACCATCAGGGAATTGCCCATATTGTAACGGGCATCACCCATATAGGTCAATTTGATCCCTTCCACATGACCGAAATGCTCTTTGATGGTCAGAAGATCCGCAAGCATCTGGGTGGGATGAAACTCATTGGTCAGACCATTCCATACCGGCACCTTAGAATACTTGGCCAGTTCCTCTACAATATCCTGTCCAAAACCTCTGTATTCAATTCCTTCAAACATACCGCCAAGAACTCTGGCAGTATCTGCAATGCTCTCCTTCTTTCCAATCTGAGAGCTGGAAGGATCCAGGTACGTGGTTCCCATTCCCAGATCATGGGCAGCCACCTCAAAAGCACATCTGGTTCTTGTACTGGTCTTTTCAAAAATCAGGGCCACATTCTTACCGCGCAGCGTATCCACAGGAATCCCCTGTTTCTTTTTTGCTTTCAGTTCAGCAGCAAGATCCACTAAATATGTAATTTCTTCTGTTGTAAAATCCAGAAGCTTCAAAAAATCGCGTCCTTTTAAATTCATGCCATATACCTCCTAATGGTAGATGTAAATACTATACTTCATTCATAGCCCAAATGCAAGAGGATTGTGACAAAAAACAAATAAGAGGACACCGAAAGATGCCCTCTTAAACTCACTGATTCTTTTTTATATGCCTTACTTGGCAGCTGCCTCTTTTAAAGTCGCTGCAATACTTGCAATCCCCTGTAATTCTGCAGGGAGAAGAATGGTAGTCGCCTGACCGTCAGCTACCTTGGCAAAAGCTTCCAGACCCTTCATCTTCAGAACTGCCTCATCCGCGCCTGCTTCCTTCAGCATGCGGATACCGTCTGCATTTGCCTGCTGTACTTTCAGAATAGCCTCTGCCTCACCTTCCGCCTCACGGATCATCTTCTCCTTCTCGGCCTCTGCGCGAAGGATTGCAGACTGCTTCTCAGCCTCTGCGCGAAGAATCGCAGATTCCTTTTCACCTTCTGCCACAAGAATCTTAGCCTTCTTCTCACCTTCTGCTCTGGTTACCGCTTCACGCCTCTCACGCTCTGCCTTCATCTGCTTCTCCATGGCATTCTGAATCTCTGCAGGAGGAATAATGTTCTTAAGCTCTACACGGTTTACTTTAATACCCCAAGGATCGGTTGCAATATCAAGAGCTGCACGCATTTTCGTATTGATGGTCTCGCGGGAAGTCAGGGTCTGATCCAGTTCCAGATCACCAATGATATTACGAAGGGTCGTAGCTGTCAGATTCTCAATAGCCATCATAGGATTCTCCACACCGTAGGTAAACAGCTTGGGATCCGTGATCTGATAGAATACAACCGTATCAATTCTCATGGTTACATTATCCTTGGTGATAACGGGCTGAGGCGGGAAATCTGCCACCTGCTCCTTTAAATTCACTCTTCTGGCAATTTTATCAAAGAAAGGAACTTTAAAGTGGAAACCGACTGACCAGGTTCCCTGATAAGCCCCAAGACGTTCTACTACATAAGCCTGTGCCTGAGGCACGATTTTGATGCAGGAAATTGCGATCCAGATCATGATTAAAACAACAGCGATAATAATAAATTCCATACTCTACTCCTGACTGTGTGATTCACACACTTCGAAAAAATGTTTATAAGCTCCCTAATCTTTTCTTACCATCAGCTTTACACCGCTGACAGACTCAACAGTAACTACTGCTCCTGCTTCAATGGGCTTCTCTGCAGCAACATTTCTGGCTGTCCATTCCATGCCATTCACAGTTACCTTACCTTTTTCCTGCAGATTATCAATCTCTTCTGTCACGATCGCCTGCATCCCTACAACGCTCTCCACATTGGTCCTGATGCGGTCTTTGTTAAAATATCTGACTGCAACCGGCCTTGTAAAGACAAGCAGTACAAGAGCCACCAGGAAGAACAGCACGATCTGAACAATGAACGGCGCATGTAAAAGTGCTGCAATAATGGCAACCAAAGCACCACCTGCAAACCAGATTGTGGTCAGCCCCATGGTAGCCATCTCAATCCCAAATAATACAACCAAAAGCACAAGCCACAAAATAATCTGTTCTAACATGTCATCCTCCTTTCCAGCATGAACTTTTTTATTAATTATAGTTTACTATATTTATAATATTTACGCAATGTGTTTTTTCGCACGATAACCATTGGGAACGTGCAGAATATCTTTCCGTCATGCAACAAAAAGACCCCTGCACTCACGCAAGGGCCCTTTCTTTGCACAAACAAGGGACTATTATCTTGAATGTACCTTGGATTCTTTAATAAAAAACATGATTGCCGATGATCAGACCTTCGCGGCCGTTAACACGACGAAAATGTGTCAGATCACCCACATTGGAAACGCCCGAAAGGGCTTCCTTTGCAGCTTCCATACATCCAGCATAAAACTTACCGGATGCTAATACCCGATCCAATTTGCCGGTCATGGCCGGTGTGAACTGGCCGGATGCATAAATTACGCCATGGATCGAATCCGGATAAGCTTTGCTGCGCACACGGTTCATAACCACCGCACCAACAGCCACTTTTCCTTCATAACTCTCTCCGCCTGCCTCACAATGGATCAGCGCGGCCAAAAGCATTAAGGTATCCTCATCTGTTGCATATTCACCATATTTTACATGACGCTTGGCTTCTCTCTCTGCCTTCTCTCTGACTTTGATCTCTTCCAGCGTCTCGCCGGTATCAATCAGGAAATCCATAGTCACATAATCCGAAGATACGTAACCATCTTTTCCTTCATAGTCGATACAGACCCATCCATCTTCTGAAACGGATACTACTTCGACCATCTCTCCCTTAGGAAGGATACCGTGCACACCCGCCTCGATGCTCGCCTCCTTACGGACACGAAGGGCATCATCCAAATGTGCCACCATCTTGCCCACACTGTTTGCCAGGGCTTTTGCCTCCTCACCGAACAACAGATATTCATCCTTTGCCCATCCGATGAGATTGCCGGACTGCAGCTTGGTCCAACCGTCCTTTCTCTCCAGGATCGTACCACCACAGTCCTTATATAACATACCTACTTTTTCTGCATTTTCATCTGCTTCGCTTCTGATGTTGAGCGCATCCTTTACATTTGCCATGACTCTCTTGGATTCAGGCTCTTCCTCAACCGTCAGCATTCTGGCTTTAGCATTCACTGCCCCGGCGGCATTTGCCGCACTGGGATCCAGTATGGCTGCTACCCCGCCATTCAAAGAATCCAGGTAATGTCTTTTGCTGCCAGCTTGTGCGGTCATGCTTGTCTGTACTGTCAGGGTGAAAGATAACATAAGCCCTAACACAGATACAAGCAGCCTTCTGCTTCTTGCCATTTCCTTTACCTCCAACAAATCTCCATGTACTTGTTATAAACACATATTAATATATCAAGTTTATAACTAAATTATTACATAATTGTTAAATTTGTTACAGGTGATATCATAGCAAATGTTTTTTGATTTGTCAATGCCTAGTTTTTAAATTTATTTGCAGGCTTATAAGTCACGTTTCTTCTTACATGCCCTTGTGTTTAAAAAGAATAGCCCTCCACGCTGTAGTAGGCCATATTGGTCTGACGCACATCAAGGCGACCAAAGCATGCACAGACAGGAATATCACTCTTTACCCAAACTGTATATTGAACCGCTTCTCCAAGTTTAAACTGCTTATCTCCCATGGGCTTATCCAGACGGATGCAGGTGGTTCTCATGCCGTCAAGCTCTACAAAGATCCCTTCCTCCGGCTCTCTGTCTTCGAAAATAAACACCAGCTCAATCTTAGCTTTTTCGTTGTTGAGATTGGTCAGCATCAGTGCCTCATGTCCTTCAAATTCCGGATTGTCGCCGTGGGGCGGCAGATAACCGTCACAAAATACCCAGTTTTTTTGTCCTTTCATTTCTCACGCTCTCCTTATTTAAAAATTTTCGGAATTGCTGCATCATTGTATGTAGTCATACGTTTTGCACCCTTTTCGGTGATCAGATAGCAGTCTTCAATACGGAAGGAACCCCATTCCATACCCTTGAAGTAAGCGTCAATGCAGATAGCCATGTTTTCTTCAATGATACGCTTGTTTGCAACTGTGAAAACAGGAGCCTCACATTCCAACATACCTGTGCTGTGCAGACTGCCATAAGGGCAATAATCGATATAACCATACTTGGTCAGATAATCAGTGTATGCGTTCAGTACTACATCACAAGGGGTACCTGCGGTCATCTTGTCAGAAGCATAATTCAAAGCATCATATGCACACATAACTGCATCCTTGATCTTTTGAGGGATCTCGCCAAGCACAAGGGGACTGCAGATCACACCGTTATAACCCTCATAGCTGACACCTGCACCAATATTGATGATCTCGCTTTCCTCAATCTTTTTCAGACTGTTGCGGCTCATACTGATGTAAGAGTTTTTGGGACCTGTTGCTACCATGGGAGCAAAGGACTGCACATAGCTCTCTGCACCAAGACTCATCATCTGAGCTTCAAACATACCTTCCACATGTCTCTCTGTCATTCCCACCTGGATCTTGGGCATTACAGCTTCAAACGTCTGAGATACCATATCCCAGTTGGTCTTCAACACTTCAATTTCTGCTGCGCTCTTTCTGATTCTCTGCTCATAGTGAACATCATCAAAATCAACGATTTCTGCATCAAAGAATACCTTCTTTAACTTGTTCATGATGATAGAGGGGAAGATCAGGCGTCCGATGAAACCAACCTTCTTTACATTGGGATACTGTTTCTTGATCTGTGCAAACAGTTCTTCAAAATCCAGCTGTCCCTCTGTATCATACTCAAAACCACTTACTTCTCCGATCTCCGGCAGAATAGCGATCCGGCTGTCTGCAAGATCATTCTGTACCAGACAATAGTCATAGGATGCCTGACCGCTGCAGACTACCACCTGACCGTCAGCAGGGATAATGATGGCAGCACTTTCATTGACAGGAGCAAACCCACAGTAATATCTGACAATACCAATCTCAAGAAGGTTGGAAAAACCCACAACCAGATCCACTCCTTCTTTTGCCATATATCCTCTTAAGTTGTCTACTCTCTGTTGATATTCTGCTGCTGCAATTTTGGGATAATTCATAATCATTTTCCTCTCTTTCCTTTTTTATTTTATTTTACTTTTTTAAAAGAGGATGTACAATGGTGTATCCGAATTTTTTAACCTATCCACGTTTACTCAAAATTCGAACTTACCATATACAAAGCATTTCTTTTATTTTTCTCTTTACATTGAAATGAGAATCATTTATAAAATAAATAGAGGATGTAATTCAACAAAGGTGATTGTACATGAAAAATGAAATTTACGAATTAAAGAAAAATGAATATTTCCGGGAAAATGAAGATATTTTTATCCAGAAGTCGGATAATTATGATTTCAATGGCGTGACCCATTCACACTGTTTTATTGAGCTGAGCTATGTAATTTCCGGTACTGCGGTTCACACGGTGGAGGACACTTCCTATACGGTTAAAAAAGGAAACATCATCATCATAGATTATCAAGTCCCCCATTCCTTTACTTTTGATCCGCTAAGCGATGACAATTTCGTGACCTATGACCTTTTATTTACGCCGGACTTTTTTAACATTTCAGCCCTAAAAAACAATGAATTTTATTCCCTCACTTCCTCTTATTTGTTTTCTTCTATCTTTGCAGAATTCAACATAGGAAGTGTGCCACAGAATCTGATCAAGACCAATTCCAAAGAATTCGGGAGCCTGTTCGAGAAAATTTACAAGGAATTTACCGCCTGCAACAAAGGCTATCAAAGCATCATCCGCGCCTACCTGATCGAGTTGATCATTATGATATTCCGGGAAATCGATAAACATCAGCCGGTATTTACCGAGACCCATCAGGAGCTGGTACAAAAGGCAATCGAATATATGCAGACCAATTATAAATCTCCCATCAACCTTGACGAGGTGGTTTCCGGAATCTTCTTAAGCAAAAATTATTTCCGGCAGATCTTTAAAAAAACCACAGGTATCTCCATTTCCTCTTACATGCAGGAACTGCGCATTGCAGAAGCATGCAGACTCTTGGAGACAACTGTGGACAATTCTTCAGAAATCGCTTATAAATGCGGATTTAATGATACGAAATTCTTCTACCAGACCTTTAAGAAAGTCATTGGCATGACACCGGCCGAATATCGCCAGAAAAAGTGTCTGGAGAAATAAACTTACATATTTCTGGACTTTTCTACACAAGCCTCTATGGCATCCATGACTGCTGCCCGAAATCCCATTTCCTCCAGCACTTTCACAGCCTGGATGGTGGTCCCTCCCGGTGAGCACACCATATCCTTGAGTACACCGGGATGCATGCCGGTCTCAAGCACCATCTTGGCGCTGCCAAGTACTGCCTGCGCCGCAAATTCATAGGCCTGGGTTCTGGGCATCCCCTCTGCAACAGCTGCATCTGCCATGGCCTCAATAAACAGAAATACATAAGCAGGGGAACTTCCGCTGACTCCTACCACCACATCCATCAATCGCTCCGGCACCACACTGGCAGTGCCAAATGCACGAAGCAGGCGCAATACTTCAGAAAGCTCCTCTTCCGCCACGTTAGCAGAAGGACACACACCGGTACAGCCTTCCAAAACCAGTGCAGGAGTGTTGGGCATACAGCGGATAATCTTCAGCTCCGGATTTCCAAAAGCTTCATATAAATAATCCAGCGTTTTGCCTGCTGCGATACTTACGATCAGTTTCTTGTCCGTCACCGCATCCTTGATCTGATCGATCACTTCCGTCATAAAATTGGGTTTCACAGCCAAAAACAAGACATCTGCATTTCTGGCAACTTCACAATTGTCCAAAGTCACATGCATACCAAATCTGTCTTTTGCTGCCGTAAGTGCTTTCTCTGTTTTGTCAGACCCCCAAAGGGCATCCGCCTTCGCCACACCTTTCTTAAGCATACCACCGATGATGGCGCTGGCCATATTTCCCAGTCCGATAAATCCGATCGTCATATTTTCCCCTAACCTTTCCCAATCATCCATTTACTGCCTCTGTCTATGAGCTTCATACATCAAAAGTGCCGTGGCAATCGCCGCATTCAGTGACTCTACCTGCCCCTCCATGGGGATCTTCAGATAATGCTCTGCCATATCAGCAGTCTCTTTTTTCAAACCATTTCCTTCATTTCCGATCAAAAAAGCCGAGGGCTTTCTGTAAGAGAAACTATTGTAATATTTCTCGCCCTTTAAGTGCGCTGCATAAGTATGTATTCCCTTTTCCTGAAGCATCCCGATGGCAGCTGCTACATTGTCCACATACACAAAGGGCACACGGTAAATAGATCCCATGGTAGCTCTGATCACTTTGGGATTGAAGATATCCACCGTACCCACCGACAGGATCACACCGGTAATCCCTGCGCCTTCTCCTGTCCTTACAATGGTTCCCAGATTTCCGGGATCCTGCAGATCCTCCAAAACGACAAACAGGGGATTGTCTTGTGTAAGCAGCTCCTCTAACCGATATTTGGGCCTTTTCAAAACAGTCAGGACACCTTGCGGCGTCTGGGTATCTGACATCTTGCGAAAAACCTCTTCAGATACTGTCTCATAGCCTATCCGGAGAATCTTCTCCCATAAAACTTGATTTTTCTCAGCTTTGCTCAGGCAATCCACAGACAAATAAATCTCACTGATCCAATCTGCAGGGGCTTCTTCCAGCATCTTGAAGCCTTCTGCAAGAAAAATGTCATCTTTCCTGCGTTCCTTTCCTTTGGTCTGCCATTGTACCACTTGCCGCACTTTCTGATTGGATGTGCTGGTAATCATACTGTTTCCTTTCCATTGCATCAGACCGAACCATTATAACAAGTGTGCCACTTCCCACTCATAGTCATCAATACCCTTATGCATATTCAGTGCTTCTTCAATATCAAAATCCACAAACTCTCCATGGCGGCGCGCTACCACTCTGTTGGTCTTTCCTTTTAACAGGATATCCACTGCGTAAGCACCCATGATCGAAGCATAATAGCGATCTTTACAGGTGGGGTTACCGCCGCGCTGCATGTGACCCAGAATGGTCGCACGGGTCTCAATACCGGTCGCAGCCTCAATTCTTCTTGACATAGAAGTGGAATGACCGATTCCTTCTGCATTAATGATAATATGGTGGGTTTTTCCACGTCTTCTGTTTGCAATAATATTGTTGATGATATTCTGCTCGTTGAAATCGTATTTCTCCGGGACCAAAATATCCTCTGCACCGTTGGCAACACCGCACCAAAGTGCAATATATCCTGCATTTCTTCCCATTACCTCAATGATACTGCAACGCTCATGAGAAGAAGAAGTATCTTTTACCTTATCGATGGCCTGCATGGCTGTGTTGACAGCCGTATCAAAACCGATGGTATAGTCTGTACATGCAATATCTAGGTCAATGGTTCCGGGAAGCCCAATGGTATTGATCCCCAATCTGGACAAAGCCTGTGCGCCACGGTACGAACCGTCACCGCCGATCACTACGATACCGTCAATCCCATGCTTCCGGCAAATTTCTGCACCTTTTTGCTGTCCTTCCTTGGTCTTGAATTCATTACATCTTGCAGTGCCCAGAATCGTACCGCCCTTCTGGATGATCTCGGACACGCTGCGCGCTTCCATATCTATGATCTCTTCATTCAAAAGGCCCATGTAGCCTTTTCTGATACCTTTTACCTTTAATCCCCTGGCAATGGCAGTTCTTACCACCGCACGAATGGCTGCGTTCATGCCGGGTGCATCTCCTCCGCTAGTCAACACCCCAATTGTTTTCAGCTCTTTTGCCATATTGTCGCCTCCTATAATACCTATAACTCCTTAAGCTTTTATTTTAATCTATTTTTTGTCGATTTTCAATAGGTTTTGTTAGAAATTTAACATTTTCCTTCCCAAAAACAGAAAACAATCGCTCTGCCAGTTCCTGATCTGCTTTTACATTTAAATTTGGAGGCAAAACCTTCCAGGATCTGGGGTTTTTAATGAAGATCACGACATTGTCGGAACCATCCGAGTCAGCGATAGTCTCTAATAACTTTTTCTCCGATGCCCGGAAACTTTCCACATCAGGGAACTGGATCCATACCCCTGACGGAAGGCTGCTGCCATTGCTTGGCTGTACGCCTCTGGATTGACCGAAACCCGACTGACCGCCATTTAACTGACGTGCATTTGACTGAACAGCACCAGACTGAGCGACGCCGAAATTTCCATATCTTCCGGTTCCATCTTCATACCTGCTGCGGAAGATTCTTCCTCCCTGAGCCGCCTCCTCAAAGCTGACGATCTGCTCACAGATCACCTTACCATCTTTATCTTCCTCCAAGGACGCCCGACCCCTGACAAATATCTTCGCATCCTCCATTAACAGAGCAGAATACTTCTCGTAGTCCTTAGGGAATACCACCACTTCCACACTGCCCACCAGATCTTCAATGGTTAAAAATGCCATCACCTTGTCATTTCTGGTATACTTAATGGTCTTATCCGTGATCATGCCGCCGATGACCACGTTGACCCCATCCTCCACACGAGCCTTGCCGCTGTCCTCATCCAGCATAAAATCAATGGTAGAGTTGCTTTTGATCCGTTCCCACAGCGTTTGATATTCTTCCATGGGATGGCCGCTCACATAAATTCCAAGCACTTCCTTTTCAAAGCCCAAGAGCATCTCCTTATTATATTCCCCCACATCGGGCATTTTAATGTCAAATTCCTCTTTATCTTCTTCTGAAGCGATGTCAAATAATGTCAATTGACCGGCCAGATTGTTTTTCTTGTCTTTTACGATACGATCCATGATCTGAACGTAACTGCTCATAAACTGTTTTCTGGTGCCACCCAGGCTGTCAAGTGCGCCGGCCTTGATGAAATTCTCCACTGCTTTCTTATTCACGTCCTTGTCGGCCATTCTGGTAATAAAATCCTTCAAATTGGTGAAAGGACCTCTTTCTCTGCGCTCCGTCACAATGCTGTCGATCACCGGACGACCCACACTCTTGATGGCGGTCAATGCATAGCGAATGCTGTTGCCGGATACTGAAAATCCCGCTTCTCCCTCATTAATATCCGGCGGCAGCAAAGTAATCCCCATATTCCGGCAGGTCAGAATATATTCTGACACCTTCTTGGGATTATCGATCACCGATGTCATCAGAGCAGCCATAAACTCCACCGGATAATAATATTTCAGCCACGCTGTCTGATATGCCACCACTGCATAGCAGGCTGCATGGGACTTATTAAATGCATACTTGGCAAAATCCATCATTTCTTCATAAATTTTGCCGGCCACTTCCTCACTGATGCCGTTTGACAAACATCCGGGCACTCCTTCTTCTGCATTTCCATACACGAAATTCGCCCGTTCTTTCTCCATCACCGACTGTTTTTTCTTACTCATGGCACGGCGCACCAGATCGCTTCGTCCCAAAGTGTAACCTCCCAGATCACGCACAATCTGCATTACCTGCTCCTGATATACGATACAGCCATAAGTAGGTTCCAAAATCGGCACCAGCTGCGGGCAGGAGTAAGTTACCTCTTCCCCCGAATTTTTCCCTTTGATATATTTGGGGATAAAATCCATAGGACCCGGACGATACAGGGAAATCCCTGCAATAATGTCCTCCAGATTCTGGGGGCGCAGCTCCTTCATAAAGTTCTTCATGCCGCCGCTTTCCAGCTGAAAGATACCATCTGTCTTGCCGGTTCCGATGGAGGAGAGAACTTTGGCATCATTATAATCCAAATGGTCCACATCAATACGTTTCCCGGTACTTTTCTCAATAAACTCCACAGCGTCGTGAATTACTGTCAAGGTTCTAAGACCCAGAAAATCCATCTTCAGAAGCCCCAATTCCTCCAACGTAGTCATGGTAAACTGCGTGGTGATAGAACCGTCAGATCCTCTGGAAAGCGGCACAAATTCATCCGCCGCCTTAGGGCAGATCACCACACCTGCTGCATGCATGGAGGTATGTCTGGGCAAACCTTCCAGGCGCTTACACATGTCGATCAGATGATGCACCTGCTCGTCTGTCTCGTACAATTTACGCATTTCCGGGTTCATTTCCAGGGAACGCTCAATGGTAATATTCAGTTCTGTCGGAACCATCTTGGCAATGGAATCCACAAAAGCATAGGGCAGATCCATCACACGCCCCACATCACGGATCACACCCTTGGCAGCCAACGTACCAAAGGTAACAATCTGCACCACCTTGTCCGCTCCATATTTGCGGCCCACATAATCGATGACCTCCTGCCTTCTTTCAAAGCAAAAGTCAATATCAATATCCGGCATGGATACACGCTCCGGATTTAGGAAACGCTCAAACAAAAGACTATACCGAATGGGGTCAATATTGGTGATCTTCAGACAATAAGATACAATACTTCCCGCAGCCGAGCCACGTCCCGGTCCCACAGGAATCCCATTTTTTCTGGCATAATTGATAAAGTCCCACACGATCAGGAAATAATCCACATATCCCATGGTCCTGATAACACCCAGCTCATAGGAAAGCCGCTCTTTCAGCGTCTGCCCCGTATCACCGGCCGGCTGATCACAATCTCCGTAGCGTTCTATAAGCCCGTCTTCGCACAATTTGTTCAGATAAGTCCAAGAATCATACCCTTGCGGCACCTCATAATGGGGCAATTTGGTGACGCCGAACTCGATCTCCACATGACACCGGTCCGCGATCCTTTGGGTATTCTCCACTGCTTCCCAGGCATAGGGAAACAGTCCCTTCATCTCTTCTTCACTCTTTACATAATACTGACCGCCCTCATACCGCATGCGGTCTTCATCCGCCAGCTTTTTCCCCGTCTGCAGACACAGCAAAATATCATGAGAATCTGCATCCTCCGCATAGGTATAGTGCACATCATTGGTAGCCACCAAAGGAATCGCAAGCTCCCTGCTCATCTGCATCAGAACCGTATTCACCTGTCTTTGCTCCGGCAACCCGTGGTCCTGCAGCTCCAGAAAATAATTTCCCTTTCCGAAACATGCCTCATACTTCCTGGCAGCCTTCTTCGCCTCATCGATCAGCCCCTTGGAAATATTTCTTTGCACTTCTCCTGCCAGACAGGCAGACAGGGCAATGATACCCTCATGATACTGATTCAATACCTCCATATCCACTCTGGGCTTATAATAATAACCTTCTGTAAACCCCCGGCTAACGATCTTCACCAGATTGTCATACCCCACATTATTCTCTGCCAAGAGCACCAGATGATAATACCGATCCTCGCCACCGGTCAACTCCTTGTCAAACCGGGAATTGGGTGCCACATACACCTCGCACCCCAAAATCGGCTTGATCCCCGCCTCCTTCGCTGCCCGATAAAAGTCGATGACACCATACATCACCCCATGATCTGTGATCGCTGCACTATCCATCCCCAGCGCTTTCACCCTTGCCACATATTCCTTTATCTTATTCGACCCATCCAACAAAGAATACTCTGTGTGAACATGCAAATGTGTAAATGCCATAGCTACTCCTCTTCTGACCACTCAGATCCAGTCATTTAACAGAACCAATCTTTATCCTAAGTTTTATTTGATCCAGACTAATTCTTACTTCACAACTACTTTTTATCATACACCATGCGGACTGCCTTTTCAACAAAAATCTTAAAGTGACGCCGTCGGTGCCTTCAAGTGACGCCGTTGGGATGGTCGCAGAGGGAAGGGGGCGCTTACTTTTTTCTTCGCTGAAATAAAAAACTATTTTCAAGGTCGCTTTAGCGTGCTAAAATAATAGTGGTGGTGATTTAATAAATAGATAAATAAAAATTTGGCGGAGAAATGATATGAGATTGAAGAACATTCTGATTGTTGTTGAAGATATAGAGAAATCGAGAAAATTCTATCACGACTTGTTTGGTATAGACTTGGTGCTTGACAACGACGGCAATATGATTTTAACAGAAGGTCTTGTCCTTCAAGACAAGAAAATATGGAACGCGTTTTTAGATAGAGATATTGTTCCCAAGAGCAACTCTTGCGAATTGTATTTTGAGGAGCAGGATATCGAATCATTTGTTGAAAAATTAGAAAGACTATACCCCACGATTGAATATGTAAATCATCTTATGACACATAGTTGGGGGCAACGAGTAATCCGATTCTACGATTTGGATGGTAACTTAATCGAAGTAGGAACACCGATGTAATCAACAAATTCCAATTTGTCGATGTTTTGACGACGGTTCTAAAACTAGACGTACACTCATGTGAACAAAACCCATAAATTGGACTGAGGAAGTCTGATTTACGGGTTTCTTCCTTTTAT
>JAZSFW010000129.1:0-2365 GCA_045532445.1 Acetatifactor sp.
TTCCAGATATCTTTCAAATCCTGCCATACTTTCGCCGCCGTGAGGATCGCTGATAAAGTAAATCATAATGTGGAATCTCCTTTGATCATTTTTAGTTCTCCGTTAAACAAAGCCTTAAGATAATCTTCAATAGAACGGATTTCATTTTCTGTCATGACGCCGGTAAGTGCTGCGTCGTCTGTACGGTGTGCATCGGAACCGGCCGTCATGGGCTTGTTGTGAGCCAAGGCCAATTCAATACATTTCTCCGTATAATTTTCATGGCGGGGGTTGGTGTTATATACTTCAAAGGCATCCACATACTCCGGTGTGGGGAAACAATAATTGTCTCTGTAAGGATGTGCCTGTACCACTGTTATCCCGTTTTCCTTGGCATAAGGGTAAAATTCCTCTATGGTCATGTCAAATAAATCATGGCGTTTTTTCAAAAAAGATTCATCTACCCCGTAACACAGATAGTCGCAAGGAAGCCCATTAAGAGATATTTCCGCGGAAAAAAGGACGTTCATAGAGTATTTCTCTGCTGCCTCTTTGGCTGCCTTGTAGCCGGAAAGGTATCGGTCCACTTTCTCATCCCAGGAAAGATCACCTAAGAGACTAAAATAGTATGAATGAAAATGATCGGAAATGATCAGGGTTTTGTATCCCGCTTCATGATAAATCTTCACCATTTCTGCAGCGGAAAGCTTGGCGCAGGGACTGACTTCGCTGACATGTAAATGTGTTTCCGTTTTAAACATAACATCACCACTTTCTTGACTGTAATTTGTAATTATGATACTATTAAACCATGCCATTTTTGCAAAATCAATTGTAAATTTGCGCCGATAGATTGCATATTTCTACCAAGAGGATTCAGACCATGGTTAATCAAGATTTTATCATACAAAAAGAAGGTTTAAACGGTGCTGTCAGGCTCATTTCTTCTTTTACAGAGAATGCATTGCCCAACAGTGATTATGAAGTACACACCCATTATCAGGAGTTCGAGATCTACCATTTTTTAGAAGGGAATCTGGTCTTTTCCTTTGAGGGCAGATATATTAAGGTGGAAGAAGGCACCATAATCATCATTGCCAATGGGGTGCTGCATCGCCCCATCATCAAAAGCAATTGCCGGTATTACAGAAAACGGATTCTGTTCAATAAAGATGTATTCATCAAGTTCAATACAATGAATCTGGAACTTTATCACAAACTCAAAAAGAAAAAAATTCTGTTGCTGAGCAGGGAAATGGTGGAAAAGAACGGAATAGACACACTGTTTTGTGAAATAGAAGAGCAGCTTGCCAGCAGCTCTCAGTATGATGATTTCTGCGCATTGATCAATTTGTTTTCCTTGCTGATAAAAGCGGAAAAATATAGTGAACAGGAAATTCTCACTGCGGATTCACATGGGGAAAAGATTTCTCAGATGCTCAGATATATCGACGAGCATTTGACAGAAGATTTAAGCTACAAAGCATTTTCCAAAGCTTTTTACATGTCAGAGAAAAGCTTATACAAGTTTTTTAAAAAAGAAACCGGTTTTGCACTGAGCACTTATATCAACGAACGCCGCATCATCATGGCTCAGTCTTTGCTGAATGCCGGATGTCCGGCAAAGACCGCAGCCTTCGGTGCCGGCTTTAAAGAGTATTCTGTATTTTACAGATGCTTCTTGAAAAAAGTCGGCATAAGTCCTACAGAATATCTTAAGATCAACAGAAAATAGAAAGGGCTGCTACATAGTCAGCCCCAGTTCCTCCAGGAGAAGGGAAAAGATAACATCATGCCCCTTGTCGTTGGGATGAAGCCCATCAAGAAGCAGAGAATCCAAAGTAACTCCATTTGCCTTGCAATAATTCAAAAACAGCGGATACAGCCGAATCAGCGGAAACCCACACTCACCAGCAGCCTTGGTATACAGATCACATACATCATTCATATGAAAAAGCCGATAATAATCCGGTGAATCCTTTTCATTTTCCGCATTGGCAGGAATATTCGCAACCAGCACATACCCCTTCCCGGAAGCTTTCAAGCGTTCATTCAGTGCCAGAATATTTTGATAAAAAATTTCCATATGCTCCCGCCTTGTGTGGATCGGCAAATTATCTTTCATCTGATGACGATTATTGGTCCCTATGGTACAAAGAACAATATCATCCGCATCCTCCACCAACTCATCAAAATGCTCCAACACAAACTCAATCGTAGTGCCCGTACATCCATTGTTGATCACAACACACCCATATCTTTTCTCCAAATGCTCTTTAAATTGCTTTGCCCAGCAATACCCATCCGGATTTCGATTCCATCCCTCAACAATCTGCACCCCATTCTGCTCAAACCCGGTTCCGCCAACCCCATGGGTAATAGAGTC
>JAZSFW010000002.1:0-19793 GCA_045532445.1 Acetatifactor sp.
TTCTTCGCCCAGCAGATCATATACATATTTTGCTGCTTTCTGAAACGCAGGATACTTCTGCTTGCGTTCCAACCGATACAAATTTAAAATATGTTTTTTTAACCATTCTCGATCAAACAACTGATCAAAGGAGCTAATAAACTCTTGCATAATCTCATCCTTTCGCCGCTGCAAGGCAATATCAATTTTTTTCATTATATCAGACAAATATTCTGTTTACAATGTGCGAACAGATTAATTTTATGTATTTTTATTTCATGATAATATTTGTCTTCAGAAATCTATTTTAGTATTGTATTTTCCCACATATAGTATTATAATAGAAAAGTAGACACGATATCTAGCATCTGAAGAAAGAGTGAAGATACAAATGAACATCTCTGATCTGTCCAGAAATGCATATCTGCTCTGTGGCTCCCTTTCCAAGAAGGGCTATATGCGCTGGTTTCATTCCTTCAGCGCCATACAGCCCCAGACAGGGGAACGCAGAGTATTTTTTATAGAATACCTGATGATGAATCCATCTCTGGGAAGAAGTAAACCAATCCTTGGGCAGCTACCCAAAAACCAAAAGAATGGCATTCGCCCCTCTTATCTCATGATGAAGGCAGGCGCCTTTGGAGGAGATGGCGGTTCCACCCCCATACAATTACACCAGTTTTATCCCATGACGGAATTGAAAGTCGCTTTGAATCCTTTTGTCCTTCAATTTGGAGAGAACTTTTTCAGTGAACAATATATTTTCGGCAATGTAAATGTGTCTCATAAGGACGCACGCCGAAAATCTCACATGACAGACGAGGGATGTATTTCCTGGGATTTAAAGATCCGCAAGTCTATCGCTTGTCATACCGGACGCTTGGCGGATGTTTTTCGAAGCGCCGCCAATGCACTGGAAACCTTCTGGCATGGGGAAGGAATCAAGGCACAATTTCAAGGTACGATCACCCTGGACGGAGTCACATACGAAGTCACTCCCAAGGACAGCTACGGTTATGCAGACAAGCATTGGGGCAGCAGTTTTCCCTCCCCATGGCTGCAACTGGCTTCCAGCCGTTTGACCAGCGAACGCACCGGTAGGGAGCTGAAGCACTCTGCATTTGCGGTTGACGGATGCCAATCCCGGTTTCTTTGGTTCCGGTTAAGAAAGAAACTGCTGCTGCAGCTTACTTATGAAGGTGAGGATTTTGAATTTGATTTTTCTCCCTTTAACAGACAGTGTAAGTGGCATGCAAAAAGGACCAACAAGCGGCTGATCTGGCAGATTGTAGCCATGAATAAGGATGCTGTGATCAAGGCGACTCTTAGCAGTTTTACCGGCGAAATGATGCACTTGGATTATGAAGATCCTACAGGTCAAAGACCAGACGCGGTTCTGGCTGGTGGTAATGGCTGCGGAAAGATCCTCCTGTATCGCAGAACAGGGAATGAGACCAATCAGAAAGAATTAATTGACACTTTATATCTTGACAATGTATTAAGTATCTATGGAAATGGGGACGGCGAATAATCCGTCCCCTTTTTATTGTAAGGCGGCTGCCTTGGGTATCGGCAATCGCACTCCTTTATGACTATGCAAACATGGGCGTTGACAGATACCTGTCTCCTGAATCAGGCAGTAATACCACAATAGATTTGCCTGCATATTCAGGACGTTTTGCAAGCACCGCAGCTGCGTGTAAAGCTGCACCGGAGGTGATCCCTACCAATATTCCCTCCGTTCTTGCCAGCTCTCTGCCGGCATCATAAGCTTCTTCTGTCGTAATCTGCATGATTTCATCATAAATTCCTGTGTCCAAAACAGAAGGCACAAAATTGGCACCGATACCCTGCAGTTTATGCGCACCGGCCTGACCACCGGATAAAAGAGGCGAATCTGACGGTTCCACCGCTATGACCTGAATCTTAGGATTTTGAGCTTTCAGATAGGTACCGATCCCCGTGATCGTACCTCCTGTACCTACGCCAGCCACAAAAACATCCACTTCCCCATCTGTATCTTCCCAGATCTCAGGACCGGTGGTCGCTTCATGGGCCGCAGGATTAGCCGGGTTATCAAATTGCCCCAAAATGACAGCACCCGGTATGGTACTTTCCAATTTTTTTGCTTTGTCTATTGCACCTTGCATGCCAAGAGCCCCATCTGTCAGTACCAGTTCTGCCCCATAGGCTTTCAAAAGCGTCCTGCGCTCCATACTCATGGTCTCCGGAAGAGTCAGAATCGTGTGATAACCCTTGGCGGCCGCTACACTGGCCAACCCAATGCCGGTATTACCCGACGTAGGCTCAATAATAGTAGCTCCTGGTTTCAAAATGCCTTTTTTTTCAGCATCCTCTACCATAGCCAGTGCCACTCTGTCTTTTACACTGCCTGCCGGGTTCAGATATTCCAACTTTGCCAAAATTTGCGCCTGACCAATACCACATGCTGCCATATAATTATTTATCCTCAATAATGGCGTGCGACCGATCAGCTCTGTTGCCTTATTATAAATTTTGCTCATAAAATCAAATTCCTTTCTTTCAATCAAAACCTGCTTCCAGCATTTCTACCGTTCCATAATAACATATCCACTCAAATATGTCATTTCAAAAATCTTCTTTTTTTCACAAAGTACCAACCAATTTTTAGCATTCTACTGTTGCTATCAAGGAAATTTTCTGTTAGGATAGATAGGGAGATTTTGAAAACAACAGGAGGCTTTTATGAATCCTACAACCTATACAGTTCCGTGTATTTATCCTTGCAGAAAACGAATCTACGAGCCACTTACCATCTCGGTTCCCGGTTCTAAAAGCATTACAAACCGTGCCTTGCTATTGGCTACCCTGGCGGAAGGAGTATCTACTTTGCGTGGGGTGCTGTTCAGCGATGACTCCAGGCATTTTCTGAAATGTGTTCAGAATTTGGGCTTTGAAACTACGGTAGACGAAGGGGCAGGCATAATTACTGTAAGAGGTCATGGAGGGTTGGTTCCCAAAGAGGAAGCCTCTCAATATGTGGGAAGTGCCGGTACAGCTGCCCGTTTCCTCACCGCTTATTTAGGGATCTGTCACGGCACCTATCACATGGATGCATCAGCACAAATGCGCAGACGCCCCATGAAACCGCTGTTGGATTCCTTAAAAGAATTAGGATGCGAAATTCGATATGAAGGAGAAGAAGGATATTTTCCTTTTACACTCAAAAGCTGTGGCTTTTGCAAAAATACCCTTTCCATCAACATTGATCACAGCAGCCAGTTTCTCAGTGCTCTGTTGATCGCAGCCTGCCTAAGTAAGGAAGACATAAGAATCCAGGTAGACGGTACTCATGGCATGGCCTATATCAATATGACCGAAACTATGATGTCACAGTTTGGCGTGATAACTTCACATCCTTCCCCAAATGTCTTTCTTGTGAAATGCGGACAACATTACATTGCCAGAGATTATCAGATTGAACCGGATGTATCAGCCGCCTGCTACTTTTATGCGATGGCACCGCTTTTAAACATACCGATTCTCGTAAGAAATGTGCATTTTGATTCCATGCAGGGTGATGTGGAATTTATCCGTATTTTGGAACAAATGGGCTGCAGTGCTGCAGATACTCCTATGGGTATTGTGGTGACGCCGCCGGCTGACGGTATCATCCGCGGTGTGGATGTAAATATGTCCGCCTGCTCTGATCAAGCCATTACTTTGGCTGCCATTGCGCCTTTTGCCAATACTCCTACCACGATCCGGGGCATTGGACACATCCGTTATCAGGAAAGCAATCGTATGGAAGCCATTGTGACCGAACTGGGCAAAATGGGGATTCTGTGCCAGGAAACCGAGCACAATCTGACCATTTATCCCGGCAAACCAAAAGCGGCCACCGTAGATACCTACGATGACCACCGGATGGCTATGGGGTTTTCTCTAATCGGACTTCGTGCTCCCGGCATCATTATCAACAATCCCGGATGCTGCCGCAAAACTTTTGAAGATTACTTTACCGTGTTGGATCAGCTCCTGCTCCAATTACAGTAAGCAAAGCTCCCATCATAATACAAAAATCAGCCATGTTAAACACAACATTTCTCAAAGGGGACCACTTTACCCCCAAGCTGAAATAGTCTACCACATATTTTCTCTTTAACCGGTCATAGGTATTGCTGAAGGCACCGCCCAAAAGCAATGCCAGACCAATGTGGAGTAGATGATTTCCTTTTTGTCCCAGACTTAAGAAAAAGAACACAACGGAAACCACGGTCAGGATCACAGAAATAACCGCTACAAACTTTTGTTTGGCCTGACCGATATTCATCATAACACCACGGTTGTGATGAATCCGAAGCAAAATCCTGCCCTTCCACAGCTTTTTGGTCTCACCGGCCAAAAGCGTATTTTCCATACGATCTTTCATCCACTGATCTGCGGCAAAAACAGCCGCCATCAGGGCAATACATACCGCCACTATCATAAATCCAACTTGATATTTGCAAACAGACTGCCTAAGCTGGTGGTAGCCTCTCCATCTGACTCATAGTGAAACTCTTCGATGGTATCCGCTTCCTCCTGCTTCTCAACCTCCTGCAATGCCTTCAGACTCAGAGAGATCTTGCCGTCATTGGTATTGAGCACCTTAGCTTTCACCTGATCCCCTACGTTGAGCACCTCGGAAGGCTTCTTGATCCTCTTTTGGCTGATCTGAGAAATATGCACCAGACCGCTCAGACCATCCCCCAGATTGATAAAGGCTCCGTAAGGCATAAGGCTTTCCACAGTTCCCTCCAACACACTTCCGGGAACTACCATGGCAATCTTGCGGGCATGCTCTCTTTCAGCCTCCTCTTTCAAAACCACCTTGGCTGACAATACCAGTTTCTTCTTCTCCTTATCTACCGTGATCACTCTTGCCTTCAATGTTTGTCCAAGAAATGCATTGGTATCTTCCACAAAATTCAAAGACAGCTGGGAAGCGGGGATAAATCCTCTGATGTCCTCCACATAACAGATCACTCCGCCATTGGTGACACCGCCCACCTTTACTTCCAAAACAGTCTTTTCTTCCAGATAAACCTTCAATTTATCCCAGGCAAGCACATCATTGGCAGCCTTTCTGGAAAGCAAAATATTGCCCTGTCCGTCATCCATCTTGATCACAGTGGCTTCCACAGTATCTCCTACTGCCACATCTCTCAGAATAGCAAATCCGGGAGCATCGCTCATATCCTCAGCCTTGATCACACCCTGTGCATAATAACGAAGGTCCAGGATAACCCCTTCTTCACTGACATCGATCACGGTACCGGAAATAATATCTCCTTCCGCAATCTTACGGAAAGATGCCTCCAATTGTGCAGCATAATCAGCCATGGTTTCTTCCGGTTCTGTCGCCAAAGTCTCTACTGCTTCTACCTTGTCTTTGTTTTCCATTTTCGTAACGCCTCCCAATTATATCATTCACTTAACATTGTAGATTTCTTTTTCCAACGTCCAAGCTTAAACGCCACTGCAGTAATGCAGGCACCCATCACCCAAGAGATCAGCAGCGAAATAAAGATGCAGGCACTATTACCCTTAGGCAACTCTGGTGTCCGCGTCAAATAAGCAATTCCGTAAGCCAACGGAATACGAAGTACTACTGTTGTAATGATGGATATCCACATAGGTGTCATCGTATCCCCTGCTCCTCTCATGATGCCGGACAGACACTGAGTCACTTCCACGGCAATATATCCTACTGCAAGAATCTTCATCATATTAAAACTTAAATCTACCAGCGCCTCGGTTTCCGTAAAAATCGCCATCAGATAACGACCAAACAATAAAATCAACAGAGTGATCACCGTGGATGTACCCACTGCAATGGCAGTTCCTTCCTTGGTACCCTGCATCACTCGATCCATTCTCTTTGCACCCACATTTTGTCCGGCATAGGTTGTCATTGCTGTACCAAAGGAAAAAGCAGGCATCATCACAAAACCATCTACACGCATGATAATTACATTGGCCGCAATAAAAACCTCACCAAAACTATTGGTCAAGGACTGAACCACAATCATGGACATGGAGAATATCGCCTGTGTCACACCAGAAGGAAGTCCAAGCTTAATCAGCCCTCCCATGTATTTCGCATCCGGCTTCAGATAGGAAAGCTTCAGGTCAAATACATCCCGCATCTTGTACAACTTTATAAATGCCAGTATTGCAGACACCCACTGGGCGATCACCGTTGCCAGCGCCACACCTGCTACTCCCATGTCAAGATGAGCCACAAACACATAATCCAACACCGTATTAATGACCGTAGCGACCAAAAGATAAACCAGTGCCGATACCGAATCACCTAATCCCCGCAGGATTCCCACAAGAATATTATAAAACTGCAGACCAGCCATTCCCATAAACAGGATCATCAGATAGGAATTACACCACTCAAAGATGCTCTCTGGTGTATCAAGCAGCCGCAAAAGAGGCTTGGTCACAAAAGGAGTAATCGCCATAACAAGCAAGGTTGCGATCATTGTCAGCGTCAAGCTGCAGCCAATGGTCTTGGATAGTTCCTCTCTTTGCTTGGCGCCAAAATATTGAGACACCATGATTCCGACACCGACAGAAATCCCCACAAACAATACCAGAAGCAGATTCAGAATCGGTCCAGCACTTCCCACTGCTGCCAAAGCATTGTCTCCCACAAAACGACCAACAATGATACTATCCACCGTGTTGTACATTTGCTGCGCAATGTTACCAAGTAACATAGGGATCATAAATGCTACAATCTGTTTTCCCGGCTTGCCCTGGGTCATATCAACCGGTGCAAATAATTTTTTAAAAATATTTGTCATAAAGTCTACTGCCCTTTTCTCTCTTATTAAATTTCAAAATCCAGGCAGCTTCTTGACTTGGTATAAGGTCTTACCTTTTCATTGGCCACCTTCACATGCTCCGGGTGAATTGCATAACCCTTCAATGCTTCTTCACTTTCCAGAGTAGAATCCAGCATCAGATCGGCATTGGATGATGCCAGGTGATCGATCTGCACCTTAATATCCAAAAGTCCCGGCACTTTTCCCAGAAGTGCTTCCACGGACTCTTTGATTTCTGCCTTGATCTGTGCTTTCTGCTCCTGTGTATACTCATCCTTTAAATTCCATAAAATAATATGCTTTACCACTTTAAAATCCTCCCTATGTATTTTCTCACTAAGCCCTTTTATTCTATCACTAATTCTTCTGGCTGTAAAGCACACATTCAAACAGTTTATACAATCACAGATGGAGATACGGCTATGGGGCGGCAGTTTAGGCGGGCTGGGACAAAGGGGCTGACTGGGACAGTGTGTGGGGATTCGCAGTTGCATCCTGTATTGTATAAATTGCTGCATTATATAGAATATTACAGGCAACAAAATATCAGGAGATCGATTTCTGCGTTTTCTTCATGGAAACTGCTGGAGATGTAATAATCGCCAATCATAAAAGATGTCATCTCTTTTTTCAGTAATGCATATTCTTTGGTTTCAGAATTTACAATATAAATTTCCTGCCCGTTCCATATTGCCTTTCCCGTAAAGTATTTGCGTTCCCTATCGATTCTGCCAAAGATCTGCAGATTAGCACCCAGCATCTGTATAAAGGATAAATTGTCCTTTTTACATTTTGCAAAATTTATCTCAAAGTCTTCATAGGGATCTGTGACCACAAGGATCAATTGGTGAGATTCCTTTATCCTCGCAGAATTTTTGTCAAGCCATGCCTGCATGGCTTCGGAGGGCGTCTGACCATTGGCTGGGTGCCACTCTGAGAATGAATCAGACTCTTTTTTTGCAATATGCTCTATGAAATTAATGGTGTTTTCCATAATTTCTTCGATTGCCTGCCAGGCACATTTGCCGCCTGAAAGAACGGAAAGCGCTCCAATTATTGCCAAAACCTTAAACGTCCAATTGTATATCTTGTTTTTTTCCATCGTCCCTCTCCCTATAAAAATAGCCAACCAAAACAGAATATTTATCATTTTAGGTTTCTTGAATTTACACCTTAATAATATCTTATTCATTACGATAATGCAATAAAATTATCCGATTATATCAAATATTTTATGAGTGTATATGGCGTAGAATAAGAAAAAGAGAGGTGACAAAATGTACGAAGAATTTTTCTATCAAAGACTAACACAGCTTCGCAGCCAAAAAGAGGTTTCTGCCAGAGAAATGAGCCTTAGCATCGGACAGAGTGCCGGTTATATTAACGCCATAGAGAATCAGAAATCCTTACCATCCATGGCTGCCTTCTTTTACATTTGCGAATATCTGGATATAACACCCACAGAATTTTTTGATGAAAACAATTCTTGCCCGGCGGAGCTTCGAAGCATCACCGAAGCGCTGCGCGAGTTGAATGCAGAACAGCTTTCTCATCTTGAGTATATAGCCAGACAGATGAAAAAAGGAAAGTAACAAAATCCATAAAAAACTGCGGCATCGTATTTTGCGATACCGCAGTTTTGTGTCCTGGAAAACTATATATTGCTTATCTCGGCTTGTGCTTCATATCCTTAATGGGAATATTGGCAAACAGTGCAGGAACTGTCCCGTTACTTCCCTCAGATTCTGTCTCAGTGATCTGAATGTCCAGTCCCTGCGCATCAATATCCATATATTTCGAGATGACTGCAATAATATCATTCTTGATCATCTCCATGATCTCCGGTGAACAGTTGGCTCTGTCAGAAACCAACAATAATTTCAAACGATCCTTCGCTATTTCTCCCGAACCTTTTTTTCGGAAAAAATCCATTAACTTCATGACGATTCCCCCTTATTTTTTAAATAATCCCTTGATCATGGACATAACTCCCTTTCTGGCATCTAAATCCATAAAAGGTACATCCTCACCGGTTACACGCTGACAAATATTGTGGTATGCCTGACCAGCCAGACAATCGGTTCCCACAAGAGGTTCACCCTGGTTGGTAGATACAACAATCTGCTCATCATCGGGAACTACACCGATCAGATTGATGGAGAGAATGTCGCACACATCTTCTACCTTCAGCATGTCGCCTCTCTTCACCATATCCATGCGGATTCTGTTGATGATAAGGTCGATCTTCTTCATTTCGTTGGCCTCTAACAGACCTACGATTCTGTCAGCATCGCGGATCGCAGATACTTCGGGGGTCGTCACTACCAATGCTCTGTCTGCACCAGCAATCGCATTTTTGAATCCCTGCTCGATACCGGCAGGACAGTCTAACAGGATATAATCGAATTCTTTCTTTAATTCCTCAACCAGCTCTATCATCTGCTCAGGAGTTACAGCATCTTTGTCTCTTGTCTGTGCAGAAGGAAGCAGGCACAGCTCGGGGTACTTCTTGTGCTTGATGAGCGCCTGTTTCAAACGGCACTTTCCTTCTATTACATCGACCAGATTGTATACGATACGGTTCTCAAGACCTAAAACCACATCAAGGTTACGAAGTCCGATGTCTGTATCGATCATTACTACCTTCTTGTTCAACATGGCAAGACCGGTTCCCACATTTGCTGTAGTGGTGGTTTTGCCTACTCCGCCCTTTCCGGACGTAATTACAATTACTTCACTCATTTACTGTCTCCTCCTGACATTTTTGTTCCTTAAAATGATCTGGCCTCAGTCTCTTACAGATGATCCAGACAACCTTTCGTCATTGGTTCAATACAGATATAGCCGTCTCTAACCAGTGCTACCTGGGCAAAATACTGACCATTATCTGCTCTCCCCCTCTTTCTTGTCCGCCCGTTTTCTTTTTCTTTGTCCGGGCTCTTTGCGATCAGATCTCCGATCTGGAGCTGTATAGGCCTCATATCCAGTGCAATAATAAAGCAGTTGTCACCACCACAAGCTCCTGCACAGGCAGTTCCTTTCAAAGAACCCAGCACTACGATGTTGCCGTCAGAGCGTATGGTGGCACCAGGATTTACATCACCGATCAAAGTTACAGATGAGGCGCACTCAAGAGTCTGTCCAGAACGCAGATTTCCTTTGTAAAAATCTGCCGCCGGAGGAAGTTCCATTTGTGCATATCCCTGAGACTGCATATAAGCTGCTGACTGTGTGCTTTTTTGCAGATCCGCAGAAGACTCTACGATCGTACGCATCATTTCTTCCAGATCTTTGTTCGTGTCTAAGATACTGACAATGTGGATGGTGCTGTTTTCCATGATCGTATCAGCAAGCTGCTGTTGTTCTTTGGCAGTAAGCTCCCTGTTTTCAAACGAGACGGTCATCTTTGCATCTTTGAAAAATTCACCAGACTCCTTAAATTTATCTGCTACTATTTGCAAAAGTTCCGGAAAAGGAACCTGATCATCCAAAATCAGATTAATCCCATACTTGTTGCTTTTAATGATTACCTTACTTGTCATGTACTCCTCCATAGATGCATGTGGGTCAGCATCCCGAGAATCTGCGGTTTCCCAAGGCTCCCGAGATCACTCCCTGCCTGCAATAAGGTCATTATAACATATTTTTCGAATAAGCAAAGCAATTTTTTGAAAAAGTTTGTAATTTTTTTTTGATATTTGTCACAACTTTCCAGGCAAGAATGGGCGTGCAGGCAACAAGTGGACCTCAGAGACGAGTTTTGCCTGGAAAGTTACATTTATAGCGCGGCCAGCACATCAAAGGTCCCTGCCAGGTCCAAACGACCATAGCCCATTTCGCGGTTTGGATATATGCTATCCTGTTCTCTTGCAGCACCACGGATAAGGTAGTTTTTGATCTCCTTAGTGTCCAGATACTCATTGTTTTCTTCCACTACAGCCCACTGAAAAAACTGAGCAACGGCACCGGCGCTGATGGCTGCTGCCAGGCTGCTTCCGGTCTGCTTTCCGTAAACAGTGGATACGTTGACTCCGGGAGCTGCAAAGTCAGGCCTGATCTGACCGGTTCTGGAAAATCCTCTGCCGGATTCAATGAAAAAGCTGTTGTTGGCATCGTTATAAGTGGATACCGCAATCACATTGTCAGACATAGCAGGCTCTGTCAGGGTGGTATAGGGATCGGGCTCTGTGAAATAAACTTCTGAGGTCAGAAACTGTGTGATGGGAAGCCACATGTGAAAGATTCCGTTATTTACCCGCCCTGTGGCTGACACTCTGAAATTCCAGATGCCGGCTGTCGGCTCCTGCAGCCTGAAAACAAGCAATTCTTCACCGGTCACAGGCTCTACCAGCACATTAGAGACAGTAACCCTGGACCGCTCATAGATAAAACTGTAGGTCACGCTCTGACCCATACTCAGTCTAAGCGGCGGGACGGTCTCGCCGCCCGGGGTACGGATCTCAATATTATAGATGTCCGGCACGCTTCCCCAGAATTCCATGATAAAGCCTCGACAATTCTCTCCTACACGTATTTCCACATTTTCAAAATTTTCCGCTTCTGTGAGCCCCTGGGCCTGCTCACCCCGTCTTAAAATCCCGCTGTAATGATGTGCCGCATTGCCCTCGTCTCCTCCCGCGATGACGATAGCCCGGCTTTTTTTTACTGCCAATCTGGCCAGATAACGATCCAGCGCTGCATCACCGCTGTGAGCCCCCATATTGGTCCCCAGACCCATGCAGATCACCACAGGCCGATTCAGTTGATCCGAAAGGGAATCTGCATACTGAAGTGCCAGCATAATATCCTGCTCCTCGTAGGCTTCCACATCCGGCGGAAGTAAATAATAATCTCTAAGATACTGCTTGCACTGCTTTAACTTTACCACAGCAAGCATTGCATCCGGCGCCGCTCCTGTATAAGCATTTCCGACATTTCCTCTGCTCCCGGCCGCCACACTGAGCATAGTGCTCCCATGCCTGTTTTCCTCTCTGCTGGGTACCACCAAAAAAGGGTCCTCCGACGCCAGCGCCCTGTCAATGGTCTCCCGGTCATATTCCGTCCCAAACAAAAACCCCTCAGGTGGTGTACCGTCCTGAATAGTCTGGTCCCAAATAGACAAAATTCGGGTGTTTCCATTCTCATCCCGGAACACATCCATGGTGTAATCTATCCCACTGCCGATCAATACCATGATCACCCCTCTTCCGGTGAGAGCCAGAGGCAGCCTCTGCACCTGCGTGATACCACTGGCAGTGAGACTGAAAGGATCGAAGGAGGTACTGCCGCTTCCACCGCTGAGCGGCATAAGACCATACAATCTTGGAGTATATAAATATTCGTAGGGTGTATCTATAATAGGAGCCAGCTGGCTTTGATTGATATAAACCAGTCGAAAAAGCTCCTCTACATTCACTGTGCATAAGTCCAGCGGGACCTGTGCATCGTCCCGCAAAAAATAGTCAAGGATCAGATCCCTATAATCATTTGATAAGATCATTTCTTTACAATCCATAATAAAACCGCCGCATATGTTCTTATCTTCAGCATATGCGACGGTTTCTGTTTTATTGCATTCTGCAAATTTTTGCCCGCTTAAACACTCGTTCTTTCCACCTTCAGACATCTTATGGCATTCAGTACAGCAATCACCATTACGCCCACATCTGCAAAGATTGCCAGCCACATACCTGCCTTGCCCAGAGCCCCCAGTATCAGGCAGATTCCTTTGACCCCCAGTGCAAATACGATGTTTTCATACACAATGCGCAGACACTTTCTGGAAATTCCTATGGCCAGAGCAATTTTCTGCGGATTGTCATCCATCAACACCACATCAGCAGCCTCTATGGCCGCATCAGATCCAAGTGCCCCCATGGCGATGCCCACATCTGAGCGGGACAATACGGGGGCATCATTGATACCATCCCCCACGAAAACAAGAACTTCCTTTTGATTCTTCTGTGCCAGAAATGCCTCCACCTGCATCACTTTATCTTCTGGCAAAAGTTCGCTTTTTACTTCGTCCACACCAAGCTGCGCAGCCACTGCCTCTGCCGCCTGTCTGCCATCTCCCGTCAGCATCACTGTTTTACGGACACCTGATTTTTTCAAAGCTTTGATGGCACCTGCCGACTGTTCTTTGATAACATCTGCAATCAGAAGATATCCGCTATAGCTGCCGTCCACAGCCACATATACCACCGTTCCCGGTCTGTCAGGCTGCTCCACTGCAATTCCCAGCTGCTCCATTAACCGCTGATTTCCTGCTGCTACCGCCACACCTTCCACCTGCGAGACCACACCGTGACCGCTGATTTCTTTTACCTCACCGATCAGACCATGATCCGGCTCTTTACCATAGGCCTCCCTCAGACTTTTACTGATAGGATGCGTAGAATAAGCTTCTGCAAAGGCTGCATATTTCAAAAGCTGCTCCCCTGAGATTCCTTCTGCGGGGCAGACTTCTGTCACTTGAAACACTCCCTTGGTCAAGGTACCGGTCTTGTCAAATACCACGTACCTTGTTTTAGCCAATGCTTCCAGATAGTTGGCCCCCTTCACCAGAATTCCACAAGAAGAGGCACCACCGATCCCTCCAAAAAAGCTTAACGGTATGGAAATGACCAATGCACACGGGCAGCTGATTACAAGGAAGGTCAAAGCTCTGGTCACCCAATTGCTCCAGTCAGCCGCATTCCCCATAAACAGATTCACAATCGGAGGCAGTAACGCCAGCGCCAATGCGCTGTAACAGACCACCGGTGTATAATAATGGGCAAATTTACTGATAAAATTCTCTGCCTTTGCCTTCTTCATGCTGGAATTCTCTACCAGATCCAAAATTCTGGATACTGTGGACTCCCCAAATTCTTTCGTAGTACGAATCCGAAGAACGCCTGACAGATTGACACAGCCGCTGATAATCTCCTGCCCTACAGTCACTTCTCTGGGAAGGCTTTCTCCTGTCAAAGCGCTGGTATTTAAAGCAGCGCTGCCCTCCACGACCACACCGTCAATGGGCACTTTTTCTCCGGGTCTGACTACAATCACCGCACCCACAGCCACATCTACCGGATCCACCTGCGTAAGCGTACCGTCTTCTGCCTCTACATTGGCATAATCCGGCCGAATGTCCATCAAAGCGCTGATATTCTTACGACTCTTTCCCACTGCCACGCTCTGAAACAGCTCCCCGATCTGGTAAAAGAGCATAACTGCTACCCCTTCCCGGTAATCTGAAAGAAGCATAGCCCCTACCGTGGCCACAGCCATCAGGAAATTCTCATCGAACACTTCCCCGTGAATGACACCCAGCGCAGCCTTTCGCAGAATATCGTAACCGATGATCAGATAGGGAATCAAATACACCCCCGCCGCAAGCCAGTCCTTGGAAAGCCAATCTGCCGGCAAAAAGCTAATAAGTATCAGTAATAGAAATGCTGCAATAATGCGCCACAGCACCTTCTTCTGCTTTCTGGTCATAGACACATCCTCTTACAGATAAATCTCACAGTCATCTTCCACCTTCTTACAGGCTTTCACCACCTTGGCCATGACTGCCTTTTCCTCTGCCCCTTCTGCAAATTCCACACTCATCTTCTGGGTCATAAAGCTGACAGAAGCGTCTGTAACACCCTCCACCTTCTTGGTTGCCTCTTCCATCTTTCTGGCACAGTTAGCACAATCTACTTCAATCTTGTAAGTCTTCTTCATTACGGAATCCTCCCAAAAATATAAACATATGAATCATTGTTCATATGTTTATATTATCATAATTATCAGATTTGTCAATAGCTATTTGAACGAAATTATTTCTTGCGCTGTGATACGTAAATACCCAATGCAATCAGCACAAATGCCGCCAAGTATTGCACCTTAAAGATATCTTCCCCAAGCAAGAAAGCTCCGCATACGGCGGCAAACACCGGTTCCGCAAATTTCACTATGAACAGCTTGGACAATTCGCCTTTCTTCACAATCATAAACCAGATACAGTATCCAAAGATGGAAGCCAGGCAAATGTATCCAAAGATCCAGGCAGAGCTGTCGAATGTAAAGCTCATCTGCCCGCCGGACACCTTACCGGCAGCCAACAGTATCATTCCGCCAAACAGCTGCGAGCATCCTGTGGCAGTGATAGGTTCCACTTTCTGAAACAGTTTTTTGCTGACCACATTGGAAAAAACAGTGCAGAAAGAGGCTCCGATCACCAATGCATCTCCGATCTGAAACGCCACGCCATCTGCGGAGGTGTTAATTGCTATGATTCCCGCAAACCCCAGTATAGCTCCCACAAGCTTTCTGACCGTCAGCTTATCATCCTTGAAAAACAAGAAAGAAAAGCATACGTAAAACAAAGGTCCCACCTGCTTTAGGATTGCTGATTTCGAGCTGTCTGTCAGCTGCAGTCCGGTATACAAAAAGCTATAATGAAGAATAATGGCAAACAATCCTGACAAAAGAATAGGCAGGATGGCACCCTTTACTGCGCGGAAATTTTGTTTCTCCCGGATCAGACTGTACAGACAGATGATGGCGCCGCAAATGGTAAAACGTACGCCTGCAAAATACAAGGTATCTCCCAGCGTTACAATTCCATACGCCTTATAGCCCAGCTTCACCGAAGGGAAAATAGAGCCCCACAAAAACATCACCAAAAGGGCCAAAATAAGCGCTCTTGCTGGATTGGCAGAATCTTTCCTGACTGTCACATTCTCGTTTTCGCATTTTTCTTTAGGATTGCTCATGTTATTCCTCACATACTGTCAGTACCACTTTACCGACATTTTCTCCTCTTTCCAGCACTGCATGGGCATCTTGAGCCTGTTCTATGGGGAATACCTTATAAATGGAGGGTTTGATCGCACCGTTCTCCAGCTTCGGCCACACATTTTTTACAAGCTCTGACAGAATGTATGCCTTAAATTCCGGTGTGCGGTTACGCAGCATACTGCCCACCAGATGCAGACCCTTCGTCAAAAGCGGACGCAGCAATACATTGGTTTCCGTTCCTGCAAGGGTGGATATTACAATCCAATAACCGCCGCGTGCCATAAACGGAAGGCTCTTTCCAAGGGTCTCACCGCTTAAGCAGTCCATAGAAACATTGACCGGGTGACCATCTTTTTCTTCCTGTGCCAAAATAGCTGCTACATCCTGGGTCACGGAATTGATCACCACATCTGCACCCAGAGGCTTAATTTTTTCTGCAATTTCATCAGAAAGCACAGAAGTAATGACTCTTGCGCCAAAGGCTTTTGCCATGGGAATTGCCACAGAAGCAAGACCACTTGCGCCGGCCGGAACAAAGGCAGTCTGTCCTGCTTCCAGATGACCTTCTATGAACAGATTCAAATAAGATGTGGCATAAGCCTCCGGAAGGGCAGCAGCCTCTACCATAGATAGCCCTTTGGGCACCGGCATGAGCATATCATATTTTACTGCCACATACTGGGCATAACCGCCTCCGCCAAGCAAAGCACAGACCTTGTCTCCAGGCTTCCACTCACTTTTTTTCGCAGCTTCACTGCCAACTTCAATGATCTCACCGGCAATTTCCAGTCCCATCCGTTCCGGACAGCCTGCCGGAGAGGGGTAGGTACCCTGCCTCTGTAACAGATCTGCACGATTCAGAGCTGCTGCATAAATTTTCACCAGCACCTCTTCCGGCTTGATCTGAGGGTCTTCCACATCAGACCACACTAAATTTTTTGCTTCATCCACTAACATTGCTTTCATATCGACACGCTCCTTCTCTTAATCAGTTCCCTTCATGGACAATGATCTGCCGCCATCGCACACATAGGTTTGACCTGTGATAAATTTGGCCTTATCGGATACCAGAAATGCAACCAGATCTGCAATATCTGTGGCAGTGCATTTTTCACCCAAAAGATTGGTCTCAAAAGCTCTGTGATCTCCACCCATATCATCCGGGCGCATCACAATGCCCGGAGCTACAGAGTTTACATTGATCTTATGAGGCCCCAGCTCCTTTGCCAACGCTTTGGTCAGAGAAATCACCCCACCCTTTGATGCCGCATAGTCACATAAGCCAGCTAAGCCATTTAATCCTACTGCAGACGAGAAATTGATGATCTTTCCGCCCTGGCCCTGCTTAATCATAATTCTTGCAGCTGCGCGGCTTGCATAAAACGCACCGTACAAATTCACCTTTAACACTTTGTCAATGACATAGTCCTCCTGCTCTACAAGGGGCAGGTACTTTGCATCTTTTCCGGCAATCCTTGCGCTGCCGCCTGCCACATGTACCATAATGTCCAGTCTGCCCAGTTCCTCTGCTGCTGCATTGATCGCAGCATCAATGCTCTTTGATTCTGTCACGTCTGCCACATAGCCCTTTGCGGTTCCGCCGTTTGCTACGATTTTGTCAACAGTTGCTTGGACTGTCTCCTCATTAATGTCACATACTGCTACAGCAATTCCTTCTTTTGCCAGGCAGCAGGCAGTCTCTCCGCCGATGTATCCGCCTGCTCCTGTAATAAATGCTACTTTCTTCATTTCCTTCTTACCTCCTGTAAACGATTTGTCCATCTGATATTGTCAACACACATCTGTATCCTTCTGTGCTTTCTATGTGATTTCCCGCTTTGTCCGTCAGATCAAATCCATTGTCACTGTACTCAAAAACTGCGATGTCTGCACATCCGCCTACGCTTAGATATCCCCACTTACTCTCTTTTCCCAGCGATGCAGCGGCGCTGGAGGTCACTGCTCGAAAGATATCTTCCTCTTTCATGCCCAGACTACGCATGATGCTCATGCACATAGTCATGCCGTAAATACCGCCTCTCTTATAGGCACTGTAACAGGTGATATCTGTACTGATCACATCCGGAATCGATCCTGCATCGATTGCAGCTTTCAGCACACCGAAATCCGTATGTACATGTCCTGCCATGCCCGCATCAATGATCACCCCTCTTTTTCTCGCATTCTCAAGAGAGACAAAATCATCTTCTGCAACGGTATACCTTCCGCCATGATAGGCATGAGAGAAAATATCACCCTCACCGAGGGTATCCAATATCTCGCTCATAGGAACCGGTGAATCCGTCGTATGCACCATGACACGCAGATTTCTTTCATGTGCAAACTGACACACTTCCTTAAGAGGTGTCGTATCCCATACTCCGGAGCCTTCCACAAAATAGACTTTAATCCCTACAGCTCTTTCTCCAAAGAAAGCAATCTTTTTTTCCAGCTGTTCAAAATCAGCCCGGTTGTCCCTGAAAGAAGCTGAAACAAAGGTCACGCTCTTTACTTGAAACGTATCCATCAGAGCTTTGCCGCCTTTCCCTCCGGCCGCATCCGCCGCCGCTGTCACACCAAAGGGCATACAGCTTATATGCGCATCCAATCCAAACTCATCATCTGTTATCCCGCGCATATGCACATGAATATCTACAAGTCCGCAAGACACAATCTTTCCTTCCGCATTATAGCAAAACTCTGCTTCCTGTGCTTTCTGTGCAATCTCTGCACTCTCCCAGTCTGCAGCCTTATCTCTGATCGCAAGGATTCGGTCATTCTCCACCAAAATATCACCCTCACCAAAGCTTACACCATTCCAGATCCGGCCATTTGTTATGCATATACTTCCCATTTAATTCTTGCTCCCAATGATCTCATACAGAACCTTCTGCACCAGATAATCATGCTCGTATGTAAAAGGGTTTTCCTTGGTCTTCATCATATAATCATAAAAATCCTTCATCATCTCATCATAGCGGCTCTCAGGCGGCACATCCTCAATGGGAACATATTCCTTCATGTCCTTGTAGGGATGTGTGGATATGGTGGTATCCGCATAGGTCATGGTCACGGTATTTTCTAAAGGAACGATATTGATGGTTCCTTTGCTTCCGGAAACCATTAACTGTCTTCTGCCCCAACCGTTTACCTCTACGGAAGATACATAAATTCTGGCCAGGGCATTTCCATATTCCAAAACGGCCAGATTGTTATCTTCAAAGTCCACGCCGTCCAGTCCGGTATGCTTGATAAAGGAGGTAATCTTGTCAGGTTCTCCCATCATATATACGATCAGATCCACCAGATGACTGCCTAAGATATACATGATTCCTCCATGGAAATTAGTCAGCCACTTTTTGTAGTCTACCACATGATAGGTGCTCATCTCAGCGTTGATGGAATAAATCTCTCCCAGATCTCCGTTTTTCACCGCTTCCAGACATTTCTGCACAGCTGTATTGTAACGGTACATATAACCCAGCTGGATCACCAGGTCTTTTTCCTTTGCCATGTCCAGAACTTCCTTATATTCTTTCAGAGTACCGCTGGCAGGCTTATCCATATGGATGTGTTTGCCGGCTTCGATGCACATTCTGGCATATTTGGTCAGGTTCCACACATCGCACTCCACCAGGATGGCATCAGACTGTTCAATGACTTCCTGAACGCTCATGCGCTTTAAGTCCCGATAGCCGGGTAAGTCTCCGCGCTTTTTAATCCATTCCTCATCTTCTTCCGCATAGCCTACCACTTCAAAAAGCTCCGGAAACTTCTGTACAGCAAGCATCTTTGCTTCTCCGTGATTGTGACCGATTCCGATCTGTCCGATTTTGATCATCTTTACTTCCTCCTGTTCTACTTCCTTAAATTCTTCTCCAGTCAAATTGCACCACAGGGAAGGCACTTTCCTGTACCAGTCTTGTATAAATCTGCGGTGCTTCTTCAGGGGAGTGGGTTTCTTGTATTAACGAGCTCAGATCCAGTCTTCCGCATTGGTTCAAACGCTGCATTGTCATGACATCATCATGGGTTGTCCAATACCCTGCATGGGATTCCATAGTGGGTCTTGCCTGGTTATGCGCCCCTATCAGGCTGATTCCCGGACCATGCACCTTGTGATAATAATCAACACTGAAATTACTGTCACGGGTACAGCCAAGAAGTGCCACTCTT
>JAZSFW010000192.1:0-13710 GCA_045532445.1 Acetatifactor sp.
AGATTTTTTCTTATACATATTTTTTATTTAGTTAATATTTGTTATGAAATTAAGATTTTTTTTGGAGTTATCCACATAAATATACACATGATTTTATAAACAATTAGGTTATCCACATGATGTGAATAATATGTGGATAAGGAGGGGGTTATACACATTTTTCACTTAGTTATATTATAAAATTGTAAAAAAATGGCTGTTTAATAAGGGTTTTTAATTATGTGGATTTCTCACAGATTTGTTATTTATCCACATTTAATTCCACAAAATATTTTTAGTTACATTTATAAACATAGTTATCAACATTATGTGGATAACTTTATCCATAGGGTGTTTAAAACTAATGTTTGAAAAATTTTAGATTTTATATTATTATAGATAGTAGGTAAGTATCTTAAAAAGGAAATTTTGGCCCTTTTTATGGATATGTTCGGCAAAGATAGTTTTTTTCACAGATTACTTAGAAAGGCAAGCTTTAAAATGGATGCGATAAGAGAAAATTGGACAACCATTAAGGAAACACTCAGACGGGAATATAGTTTGTCTGATACTTCCTATCATACCTGGGTGGAACCGTTGGAATTCCACAATATTGAGGATAACACTGTTAATATTATCATACCTTCTGATCAGGCTCATGCTTTAAATTATATTTCCAATAAGTATAAGAGTTTTTTTAAAGTTACCATTGCTGAAATGTTTGATCATGAATATGATATTAATTTTATTTTGGAAAAAGAAGCAAAATCCCAGAATCTTTATAATATGGATGTAAATACATCTACTCCTGTTTACAATATTAATTATGAAAACGCTAATTTGAATCCAAAATATAAATTTGATACTTTTGTGGTTGGCAGTAACAATAAATTTGCTCATTCCGCATCCCTTGCCGTAGCAGAATCACCAGGAGAAGCTTATAATCCTCTTTATTTATATGGAGGAGCAGGACTGGGAAAAACTCACTTAATGCATTCCATCGGTCATTTTGTGCTGGAGCAAAATCCCAATATGAAGGTTCTTTATGTAACCAGTGAAGAATTTACCAACGAAGTGATCGAATCCATCCGAAGCGGTAATGCTGCTGCTATGACAAAGCTGCGTGAAAAATACCGTACTGTAGATGTCCTAATGGTAGATGACGTTCAATTTATTATAGGTAAGGAAAGTACCCAGGAAGAATTTTTCCACACCTTTAATGTACTTCATTCTGCAGGTAAACAAATCATTTTGTCCTCTGATAAACCACCTAAAGAGATGGAAACTTTGGACGAGCGTTTCCGCTCCCGTTTTGAATGGGGGCTGATTGCAGATATCCAGCCACCTGATTATGAGACCAGAATGGCCATTCTTCGCAAAAACGCAGAAACATACGATCGTAATATTGATGAAGATATCATTAAGTACATTGCTACCAATATTAAATCCAATATTCGTGAACTGGAAGGTGCTTTTAATAAGATCATTGCTTTTGCCAAATTAAACAAAGTAGATCTTACCCTTTCCCTGGCTGAGGAAGCATTAAAAGATGTTATTTATCCTAACAAACCAAAGGAAGTAACCCCTTCCCTCATTATTAATGTAGTGGCAGAACATTTTGGTGTAAAACCCGAAGATATTACTTCTAAGAAGCGTAATTCAGAATTTGTACAGCCAAGACAGGTGGTTATGTATCTGTGCAGAGAATTAACAGACACTTCTTATACCAATATCGGTAAACTGTTAGGCAAGAAGGACCACACTACTATTATCCACGGGGTGAACAAAGTAGCAGAAGATATCAAAATAAATGAAGATATCCGCAATAAAGTGGAAATTATCCGCAAAAAAATTAATCCTTCCTGATAGTTATCCACTTCATCCTGTGAATAAACCTGTTTATAATTATGAAGAGGCTGTTGATAACTTGAATCCCTTAAAAATGAACATAAAAGTTATTGTGAATAAGTTATGGTTTTTCCCCATATAAAATTAAAATAATTCACAAGTTGTGCATTCCATTTTTCCTTGAAAAATAGTATAATTAGGATAGTTATACACATATCAACACCCTATACTATTGTTACTACTAAAATCATTATATATTAATATCATATGCGCGCGTGCTACACGAGTGTAGATTCACGAAGGGAGTTATACACAATGAAAATCAGATGCTCAAAATCAAATCTTTTAAACGGTGTTCAGATTGTATCAAAAGCTGTGCCCAATAAAACTACCATGTCCATTCTGGAATGTATCATGGTTGATGCAACCAAAGGATGTATTAAATTAACTGCTAACGATATGGAGCTTGGCATTGAGACCATAATTGATGGTGATATCCTTGAAAAAGGTATGATCGCTTTAGATGCCAAGATTTTTATGGAAATTGTAAGAAAACTCCCGGATAATGATATTGTGATAGAGACAGACTCTTCCTGTAATACCACGATCACCTGTGAAAAAGCAAGATTTAACATCGTTGGTAAATCAGGAGAAGATTTTTCTTATCTTCCTTTGATAGAAAAAGAGGATAGTATTATCATCAGTCAGTTTACTTTAAAAGAAGTAATCAGACAAACAATCTTTTCTATTTCTGACAATGATAATAATAAGTTGATGACTGGTGAATTATTTGATATCAGTGGTAATATTTTGAAGGTGGTATCTTTGGACGGTCATCGTATCTCTATCCGTAAGATAGAATTAAAAAATAGTTATGAGCCGAAAAAAGTAGTTGTTCCCGGTAAAACATTGAATGAAGTAAGTAAAATCCTTCCCGGAGGAGCCGACAGTGATGTAAGTATTTTCTTTACACAGAAACATATCGTTTTTGAATTTGACCAGACAACAGTTGTATCCAGATTGATTGAAGGAGAATATTTCAGAATCGATCAGATGTTGTCCAGTGATTATGAAACCAAAGTGAAAGTAAATAAGAGAGAATTCTTAAATTGTATTGATCGTGCTACTTTACTTGTAAAAGAAGGTGATAAAAAGCCCATCATCATAGGAATTACAGATGATAGTATGGAGCTTAAGATCAAATCATTACTGGGAAGTATGAATGAAAATATTGATATTGAAAAGAGCGGTAAAGATCTCATGATAGGTTTTAATCCCAAATTCCTGATTGATGCTTTGCGTGTAATTGATGATGAAGATGTTGATCTTTACATGGTGAATCCAAAGGCTCCTTGCTTCATAAAGAATCAGGAAGAAAGTTATATTTATCTGATTCTGCCGGTTAACTTTACTGCCATTTAAGGAGTATAGAAGAGGTAAAATATGGAAATAATAAAGCTTAGAGAAGATTTTATCAAACTTGGTCAGGCACTGAAAGCTGCTGGCCTGGTAGAATCCGGTGTGGATGCTAAGTTTGTGATTCAGGATGGCCTGGTAAAGGTAAATGGTCAGGTGGAAACGCAGCGAGGTAAGAAATTGATAGCTGGAGATGTGGTGGAATTTGAAGGTCATCATATAAGCATAGAAGGTTGACACAATGATCATTAAATCAATAGAACTGGCAGATTACAGGAATTATAAAGAACTAAGCCTGGATTTTGATAAAGGTACTACGATTCTGTTTGGTGATAACGCCCAGGGAAAAACAAATATATTAGAGGCTGTCTATCTGGCAGCGACTACAAAATCTCACAAGGGAAGCAAGGATAAGGAAATTATCCGTTTTGGCATGGATGAGGCTCACATCAGGACTTATCTGGAAAAAGAAGGTGTAGAGACGAGAGTGGATATGCATCTTCGAAAAGCTGGTTCCAAAGGAATTGCGATTGACGGCCAAAAGATAAAAAAAGCTGCTGACTTGCTGGGACTTTGTAATGTTGTTGTTTTCTCGCCTGAAGATCTTGGAATTATAAAAAATGGACCTGCTGAGAGAAGAAGATTTGTAGATATGGAGCTTTGTCAGTTGGACAATGTCTATCTTTACAATCTTAACAATTATAATAAAATTGTAAATCAGCGAAATAAGCTGCTTAAGGATATGTACTTAAGTCCCAGTTTGAAAGATACTTTGTATGTGTGGGATATGCAGCTTGTCAATTATGGAATAAAGATCATTGAAAGAAGAAATTCTTTTATTCATCAATTAAATGATATCATTTATGAGATACATAAGAGGCTTTCAGGAGGAAAAGAAGATCTTTCTATCAAGTATGAGCCGGATTCCTCTATTGATAATTTTGAAGAAAGACTTTTTCATAATCTGGAAAGTGATATGAGGATGAAAATGACTTCTGTGGGACCTCACAGAGATGATTTTTCCTTTATGATAAATGGTGTGGATGCCAGAAAATATGGTTCCCAGGGACAGCAGAGAACTGCAGCTCTTTCTCTGAAAATGGCTGAGATAGAGATTGTAAAACAAATAACCAATGATACGCCGATTCTTTTATTGGATGATGTATTATCAGAGCTTGACAGCAACAGACAAAAACTATTGTTGTCTGTCATGGGTGATATTCAGACGATCATTACCTGTACGGGTCTGGAAGAATTCGTCAATAACAGATTTGAAATTAATCGTGTCTATAAAGTGACTGATGGCAGCGCCAGCTGTCTGAATCATGATCTGTGACAGAGATTACTTTATAGATGTGTCAGGAAAGGGATTTAATAAATGAGCGAAGAAATAAGAGCAAATACAATGGTTGAGCAGGAATATGGAGCCGACCAGATTCAGATTCTGGAAGGTCTGGAAGCTGTGCGCAAAAGACCGGGTATGTATATTGGAACCACTTCCAGCAGAGGTCTGCATCATCTGGTATATGAAATTGTAGATAATGCAGTGGATGAAGCGCTGGCCGGATATTGTGATACCATTGATGTGACGATTAATGAGGACAATTCTATTACGGTTATAGATAATGGTCGCGGAATTCCTGTTGGAATTAATAAAAAAGCCGGTATTCCTGCAGTTGAGGTGGTATTTACGGTCCTGCATGCAGGTGGAAAATTCGGCGGTGGAGGATATAAGGTATCAGGTGGTCTGCATGGTGTAGGTGCTTCTGTTGTAAATGCTCTTTCTGATTGGCTGGAGGTAGAAATCTGCCAGGATTGTAAGGTTTACAGGCAGAGATATGAAAGAGGTCATGTTTGTTATCCTTTGAAAGAGATAGGAACCTGTAGCCCGGATAAAACAGGAACAAAGGTATCTTTCCTGCCGGATAAGACCATTTTTACTGAGACTACAGTATATGATTTTGATGTTCTTAAGAGAAGACTTCGCGAAATGGCTTTTCTGACCAAGGGACTTCGCATTATTTTAAGAGATTCCAGAACAGAGGAAGAAGAAGAAATTGAAAACCAGCAGATTGCTGAGCTTTTAAGAAGAGCAGAAGAAGATAAGGAGTCTGAAGAGCAGGTTAAAACAGAAAATCCTGTGGAAGAAAGCAGTGATGCGGATTCAGAGGATTCTTCATCTGATGTAAGTGATGACAAAAAGGGAAAAACAGGAGGAAGAATTGGAATTCTTCATACTGTAAAGCTGGAAAATGGTAAGAAACAGAAGGTTATTGAATTTTATTATGAAGGTGGTATCAAGGAATTTGTTCATTACCTGAATAAGAGTAAAGAACCTTTGTATGAAAATATCCTTTATTTTGAAGGAGAAAAGAATAATGTGTTTGTGGAAGTAGCTTTCCAGCACAATGATTCTTACAATGAAAGTGTTTTCAGTTTTGTAAACAATATCAATACTCCTGAAGGTGGTATGCACCTGATGGGATTCCGCAATGCGATGACCAAAACCTTCAATGATTATGCAAGAAGCTCTAAGCTTTTGAAGGAAAATGAGCAGAATCTGACTGGTGAAGATATCAGAGAAGGTTTGACAGCCATTGTCAGTGTTAAGATAGAGGATCCTCAATTTGAAGGACAGACCAAGCAAAAATTGGGAAATTCGGAAGCCAGAAGTGCAGTGGACAATATTGTAAGTGAGCAGCTTACTTATTTCCTGGAACAGAATCCTACTGTTGCCAAGACAATTTGTGAAAAGTCTATTTTGGCACAGAGAGCCAGGGAAGCAGCCAGAAAAGCCAGAGAACTTACCAGAAGAAAAACTGCCCTTGACAGCATGACTCTGCCCGGCAAATTGGCTGATTGCTCTGACAAAGATCCCAAAAACTGCGAAATCTACATTGTAGAGGGAGACTCCGCAGGTGGAAGTGCCAAGACCGCCAGATCCAGAGCTACACAGGCTATTTTACCTCTGCGCGGTAAAATTCTGAATGTAGAAAAAGCCAGATTGGACAAAATATATGCCAATGCAGAAATCAAAGCAATGATAACTGCTTTTGGTACCGGTATTCATGATGATTTTGATATCAGCAAGCTTCGCTACAACAAGATCATTCTGATGACAGATGCGGATGTTGACGGCGCTCATATCAGTACCTTACTTTTGACCTTCCTATACCGCTTTATGCCGGAATTGATCAAACAAGGTCATGTATACCTTGCCAAACCTCCTCTCTATAAACTAGAGAAGAACAAAAAAGTATGGTACGCCTACAGTGATGAAGAGTTAGATAAGATTCTTCAGGAAGTAGGCCGTGATCAAAACAACAAAATCCAGCGTTATAAAGGCTTAGGTGAAATGGATGCCGACCAGCTTTGGGAAACCACCATGGACCCCGAAAGAAGAATCCTACTTCGTGTAACCTACGATGAAGAAATGGCCTCCGAAATTGACCTCACCTTCACCACCCTCATGGGCGATAAAGTAGAACCCAGAAGAGACTTTATCGAAGAAAACGCCAAATTCGTTAAAAACCTGGATATTTAATTATTTTATTTATATAAATATTGAAATTTTATGCAAAGTAACAGCTGATGTGCGAGATATGGCTCTAACAAAAGGCCCTTGAAAAACGCCGGCGCTTGGCGAGGTCAGACGGAACGATTAGTTCCGTCTCGAGCCTAGCGTCCGCTGCGTTTTTCACGGAGCGAGAGCGTGCCGCTTGTCAGAGACCTATTCCGCACATCGGCGTCACTTGCCACAAATTTACAAGAGGTTAGATAAATGAACGACGATATTTTTGACAAGAATGTAGAGATAGATAAAGTACATGAAGTAGACTTAAAGGAGCGGATGGAGACATTTTATATCGATTACGCCATGAGTGTTATCGCCTCCCGTGCGCTTCCCGATGTCAGAGATGGTTTAAAGCCGGTTCAAAGACGTGTTCTTTATTCTATGATCGAGCTGAATAATGGTCCGGATAAGCCTCATCGTAAGAGTGCCCGTATTGTCGGTGATACCATGGGTAAATATCACCCTCATGGTGACAGTTCTATTTATGGTGCGCTGGTAAATATGGCACAGGATTGGTCTTTCCGTTATCCACTGATTGACGGCCACGGTAACTTCGGTTCCATGGACGGTGACGGTGCTGCAGCTATGCGTTATACGGAAGCAAGACTGAGTAAGATTTCCATGGAGCTTTTGGCTGATATCAATAAGGATACGGTTGATTTTGTACCGAACTTTGATGAAACAGAGAAAGAGCCTGTGGTTTTGCCCAGCCGTTATCCCAATCTTTTGGTAAACGGTACCACCGGTATTGCAGTAGGTATGGCTACCAATATTCCGCCTCACAACCTGCGTGAAGTGGTAGGTGCTGTGGTAAAGATCATTGATAATAAAATAGAGGAAGACAGAGACACTACCATTGATGAGGTTTTGGATATTGTAAAAGCGCCGGATTTTCCTACGGGCGGCATGATTTTAGGAACCAGAGGCTGCGAAGAAGCTTATCGCACCGGAAGAGGTAAGGTAAGAGTGCGTGCAGTGACCAATATTGAGACACTTCCAAACGGTAAGAGTCAGATCATTGCTACGGAACTTCCTTACATGGTCAATAAAGCCAACCTGATCATGAAGATCGCTGAGCTTGTAAAATTGAAAAAGATAGATGGCATTACGGATATCAGGGATGAGTCCAACCGTGAAGGTGTGAGAGTTGTCATTGAGCTTCGAAGAGATGCCAATGCCAATGTGATCCTGAACCAGCTTTATAAACATACACAGCTTCAAGATACTTTTGGTGTGATCATGTTGGCTCTGGTGAATAATGAGCCTAAGGTTATGAGTCTTCTTGATATGCTGAAGTATTATCTGAAGCATCAGGAAGAGGTTGTGACCAGAAGAACCAAATACGATCTGAATAAAGCTGAGGAAAGAGATCATATTTTACAGGGTCTTTTAAAGGCTCTTGATTTTATTGATGAAGTGATCAGTATTATCAGAAGCAGTCAAAATACGCAGATTGCAAAAGAACGTCTGATGGAGCGTTTTGAACTGACAGAGGTACAGTCTCAGGCAATCGTGGATATGCGTCTGAAAGCCCTGACAGGTCTGGAAAGAGAGAAGCTGGAGAACGAGCATTTAGAATTACAGCAGCGCATCAGTGAATTGAAAGCCATCCTGGGAGATGAAAAGTTGTTATTAGGCGTGATCAAAGAAGAAATCACTTATGTTGCCGACAAGTTTGGAGACGACAGAAGAAGTTCTATTGGTTTTGATGAATTTGATATCTCCATGGAAGATCTGATTCCTAGTGAGAACAGTATTATTGCTATGACAAGCTTAGGTTATATCAAGCGCATGACAGTAGATAATTTTAAAGCGCAGAACAGAGGAGGTAAAGGTATCAAGGGTATGCAGACCATTGAAGACGATTACATCGAAGATCTGCTGATGACCAATACCCATCATTACTTGAACTTCTTTACCAACTTAGGAAGAGTATACCGGATCAAAGCTTATGAGATTCCGGAGGCCGGAAGAACTGCCAGAGGTACTGCTATTATCAACTTATTGCAGCTTAGTCCCGGCGAGAAGATCACTGCTATGATTCCGATCAAGGAATACGATGAAAGCAAGAACCTCTTTATGGTGACCAAGAAAGGAACGGTAAAGAAGACTTCTTTGATTGAGTTTTCTAATGTGCGCAAAAACGGTCTTGCAGCCATCAATCTTAGGGATGATGATGAATTGATCGAAGTAAAGATTACTGACAAGAGCAGTGAGATTTTCCTTGTGACCAAACAGGGTATGTGTATCCGTTTTGAGGAAGAGGATGTGAGAGCAACCGGTCGTTCTTCCATGGGTGTAATCGGTATGAATCTGGATCCGGGAGATGAGATTGTGGGAATGCAGCTGAATCATCAGGGTGATTCCTTACTGTTTGTATCCGAGAACGGTATGGGTAAACGTACCGATATGGAAGAATTCTCCATTCAGAAACGTGGCGGCAAGGGTGTAAAGTGCTACAAGATCACGGAAAAAACAGGTGATGTTGTGGGAGTAAAAGCTGTAACGGATGAAAATGAGATCATGATGATCACTACGGAGGGAATTATCATTCAGCTGCGTGCGCAGGATATCAGCACCTATGGAAGAATTACATCAGGAGTCATATTGATCGATCTGGATGAAGGTGTGAAGGTAGCGCAGATTGCCAAGGTCAGAGAGAAAGTGTCTAACGGCGACCAGGAATTTGAAACAGTGGAGGATGCCGTAGAAGATATTTCAGAAGAATAGTTTGTGAGAAAACGAAGTTATGTTAAAGGATTGCATCTTTAATAGTCTATATTTTATGAAAAAGCTAATAAAATGGCTTTTGATCAGCACCGGCGTAGGTCTTATTGTTGGAACAGTCAGTTCTTTATTTGGTCATTTGCTGGCTTTAGCCAATGATATCAGAGGAAGATATCCATTGATCGTTCTGGCATTGCCGGCAGCCGGTCTGTTGATCGTATTTTTGTATAGATTTTTTAAAGATGCAGATGACAAGGGAACCAATATGGTGATTGCTTCCATCCATTCCTCTACCGATATACCCTTTCGGATGATGCCGCTTATTTTTGTGACTACGATCATCACACATCTGTTTGGAGGTTCTGCAGGAAGAGAAGGGGCAGCACTTCAGATAGGTGGAAGTATTGCCAATAAGCTTGGAAAAATAATCAAGCTTAGTGACGAGGACAGGCATATTATTGTGATGTGCGGTATGAGTGCCGGGTTTTCAGCTCTTTTCGGTACTCCTATGGCGGCAGCTATTTTTTCTCTAGAGGTTGTGCGGGTAGGGATCATGAATTATGCAGCCCTTGTGCCTTGTGTAACTGCTGCAATGATAGGTCATTTTGCAGCGGTATTTTTTCAAATGCCATCAGAGGCCTTTTTGGTGAGTGGAATCCCTTCCATGACCTTTTTGGGATTTTTTAAGGTTGCACTGTTAGCTGCACTGGTGGGAGTGGTCAGTGTTTTGTTTTGTGTGATCTTGCATTCTACAGAGCATGTGTATGAAAAATATATTAAAAATCAGTATTTGAGGATTTTTATAGCTGGTTGTATCATTATTTTGTTGTCTGCGTTGTTGCGCACTGATTTTTATCTGGGTTCCGGTATGGGGATCATTGAACATATTTTTCACGCAGGTGAAATAGGATTTTTTACCTTTTTGCTGAAGATGATCTTTACCGCATTGACCCTGGGAGCTGGATTTAAAGGTGGAGAGATTGTGCCTTCTTTTTGTATCGGGGCAGCTTTTGGATGTGTTATGGCAGGAGTATTTGGACTTCCCACTGATCTTGCAGCGGCTTGCGGAATGGTGGGATTATTCTGTGGGGTTACCAACAGTCCGCTGACTTCTCTGTTGATTTCTTTTGAACTCTTTGGTTTTGAAGGAATGCCATATTACCTGACTACCATTGCAGTAAGTTATATGTTTTCCGGTTATTTTGGGTTGTATCGGGCACAGAAGATCATGTATTCCAAGACAGACGAACAGGTGCTGGACAGGTCAGCTCATTAACTTCCAGCGACATAAAAATGATCAGTGATATTGCTTCGCATATTGAGTCGGTGATATACCGGTATGTTTTTTAAAAGCTTTTGAAAATTCATAAATATTATTATAGCCAAGGGACAGGGCGATATCTGTGATACTTCCGTAATCACATTGAAGCATTTCCTTGGCTTTTTTTATTCGCAGATTATGGGTATATGCAATTGGGGAGATGCCGTATACCTCACAAAAAAGCTTTCGAAAATAAGTGGTCGATAATCCTGTGAGTGCAGAAAGGTCATCGTTTTGAATATCTTTATTAAAATTCTTAACGATATATTCAAAAGCAGGCTTTAACTGCAGCTGTTTATTACTTGCAACATATTTTCGCTGCAGCGATTCTCCAAGCATTAACAATAGAGAATAGATATCTTTCATATTTTCGATTTCATACATGGGGCTTTGGATCATTCGTTTATATTCAATGTTTTTGCATAGGTCTAAAACTTTGAGGGAATCTCTTACCGGAAAACTGAATATCTCATTACAACAAAGTTCACAGTCGAATTTGACAGCAATATAACGTCCGGATACAGCACAGTACCAGTCATATTCACAGCCATTGGGCAGAATGATGACTGTCTCAGGGGAAGCAGTATAAACAGAACCGTTTGCATGATAGATGAGCTTGCCTTCAAACATATAAACGATCAGCCAATTAGGACGTATATCGTGTTTTACTTGGTTAACAGAGACATAAATAGTATGTGCGGTCTGTATATTTGTAATAGCCAAATTTGACAAAATATTCTCAATCATGTCTTTTGCCTCCTTATATTTTTGAGTATAGTCATAGATATCTTGTTAGTCAAGAAAATGTATGAAATTTGTGAATCACATTTGACAAAAAAGCCATATTTGACATTTTATTTTAAATCCATATTTGATAAATTAGGTATAAGAATAAAAGATGATTCTGCAGCATAAGGAGGATATTATGAAATTTTTTCATGTGTACAACAAAAAGTACTTTAAGGGTCTGGAAAAGAACGGTCTGATCAATAAAAATACAGGTTTTAAGATCCAGCATTGCTTTACGGTTCCTGAGAAAATGAAATTTAACCAAATTGCGGCAAAAGGCGGCAAGCTGCACAGCCTGCTGAAAGAAGGTAATCATCCTTTTTACGTCGATCGTATTGCCGGCGGAATTGCCTGGTATCAGTATGACTTTGATAAGACATTGATCCGCGAATACAGTGATATGTTAGGTGATTGGTTCCTGGGCTTCCAGCTCCATGAAAGTGGTTCTAACCGTCGATATATCGACTGGGGAGGAATTACCAGAAAAATGGGATCCAAGGGTCCTTATGATGTGGAAGAACTTAAGAAAGCACTTTTAAATGAGAAGCGGACTCAGGCTACCGGTATCCAAATGTATAGTCTGAATATGGATTCCCCTGAAACCTATGCAAAGATGAGGTATGCAGAGACCGTAGAAGAATATATTGAAGAAATGAAAGATATGTTCCGGCGCAGAATGGCAGATGTGGATGGTCATATCCTGCCCTGTGACAGTGGATTTGCAGCCATGAAGCTGGAAAATGAGCTTGGTATGAAATCCTTTATGCCGGAAGTGGGAGGACAAATTCCTCAGATGCGTCAGCAGGTGGCACTGACCAGAGGTATTGCTGAAAATAATGGAAAGACCTGGGGAACCTATTATGAGTGTTGGTTCTGGCGGAAGGAAATTGGATATTCCATGCCTTGCTATAATACGGAGCCCGGTAATGAATGGTATCTGCCCCAGGAATTGCACGGGGATGATTTTACCAGCTATGGAAGAAATGGAGGAAGCTCCCGACTGCTTCAGCGCAGGATCATGTACTATTCCCTGATGAGCGGAGCTCATTATGTGGCAGAGGAGTGGGGATTAAACTGCAGTTATACGGATATGAATGAATTTACCCTTTCGGAATACGGTGAGGTGAAGAAGGAATTTATTAATACAGCAGAAGAGTTTGGTACTTTGAAGGCCATTGCTCCGTTTGCAATTGTCCTGCCCTGCGACCATAGTATTTTAGAGATTAATAGCAAGCAGGAGTTTGAAGGTTCTAGTGTGGGCATCCATCGGGAAGGTTATATGAGGATCCCTCTGAATGAGGAAAGAAAAGCTTACTACGGACATATTCTGGATGTTCTCAGGTCATTTTATGGCCAAAATGAAGAAATTTACGGAAACGAAGGACATACCCTCACAAACTCTGGTTTTGGAGATCTGTTCGATATTATTTATGAAGATGCAGGGGAAGAAATTTTCCGGAAATATGAGTGTTTGATTGATGCTACAAAGGAAGGCAATTTTGCAAAGAAAGAAGCCGGAAAGGGTCTGAATATCCTGGAAAGTGCTGATCTGGATGCAATGAAAGTGCAGATTGATGCACTGGCAAAAAAAGTTATGCCTTGTACGGTGGATGGCCTGCATTGGCTGCTTTCTGCCAGTCAGGACGGAACACGCTATCTTTCCATCTTTAATAATGAAGGAAATGACAGAGACCTGGAAAAAGGAGATGTGATAGATCATCGGGCAGATAGAAGAGTGAAGGTGAGCTTTAAAGAGGCTGCAGAGCTTAGGATAGTCAGAAGCTTCTGTGATGGTATTGTTTTGGAGCGTGAAGATAGTAACACCTGGTATGTAACAGTTCCTGCGACGGAATTGGTGATTCTTTCTTATTAATAAAATAATAAAGTATACTTGGTAAAGAGGAAAGGAGAAAAAAATACAATGAATCTTGAAAATATGTTTTTTGAATTCAAATATATAAATGCAGCGGGGAATGCATTTGAAATTTCCTCAAAATCCAAAGTAAATTCCGAAACAGAAAAGTATGCCAAGAAATATGCTAAAAAGGTAGTTGCC
>JAZSFW010000095.1:0-3807 GCA_045532445.1 Acetatifactor sp.
CTGCCCAAATCCCCCTGATACACCGATGCATAATAATGGTACGCAATCGCATCCATTGCCTCCTTGTTATACTGCAGACCGTTTTCCAGCCACAGGGAATTTGCCAGAACACAGATCTCATTGGAATTATCCTGATATACATTTTCCCAAACAGCGCTTACCTGTTTCCGAAGTGTTTCTACATCCTCTGTGCCAAAAAGATCCAGAATCTGCTGTCTTGTCTCTCCTTCGGTTAGTTCCGTTGCCATAGATAGCCCGATATAAGCATTTACCGGCGACCATAACTTATTTTCGTTACTCTCCGTCAGGAGAAACTGACTGTTACCATCAGAGAAAAATGAACTCAGAGCTGACTTCGCCTGTGTAGCCGTTTCATTTCGGAAATTTCTTTCTGTATCCCACTTGTCATAATCCGCTTTCCACGCATCACGATCTTTATAATCATCTAAATCAGGTCGCTCCATCATTCTCGGTTCAGACGCAAGTGCAACAGCATGTGCAGTAATTCTCATAGGAGCATTCATAATGTTCGTACCAATTGCGATCACTAATGCTGCCGCCACAACCATTTTCAAAAATGTCCTTAACTTCTTTTTCTTTGGCGGTTTCTCTGCTTCCTTAATATGCATGTCACTGATTTGCTCTAAAGCGGTTAATATTTCCTCATGCTTCATACGGGTATCCCTCCTTACAAAGGTGCTCCTTTAAACTGTTTCTAATGCGGCTCAATCTAACGGAAACTGCATTCTCCTGCATTTTCAGATCTCTTGCTATTTCACCTACAGAATCACCAAACCAGTAACGCCTTATGAAAATGTAACGATTTTCCCTTGATTTTGTATCCAGGAATCGATCTATAGATCGACCCAATTCCCTGGCATCAATCATCTGTTCTACATCTTCTCCAGGCAGGCAGCCATTCAGTTCCTCCAAAGAAACATCATACCGGCTATCTCTCTTTTTCGCAGTGTCTCTATGTAGCCTCTTAAGAGCCGTATTTCTCCCGGTACGATATACATACGGAGCCAAAGGATCCGGTGATACAGGTGGAATCGCATTCCAGAGCGCTAAATAAGTATCATTGGTACACTCTTCTGCATCCAGTCGATTTCCTAAAATATTGTAGGCAATACGATGCAACTGGTTGCCAAATCTTGTACTCAATTCACTGATTGCATTCTCTGCTCTTGCAAATAAAAGCTTAACAATTTTTTTATCTTCCATTGCAATCTACTCCTCCTTTCACCTGTATTCACCACTTTTATATATTAAATCTTACATGCTTTTTCAACTTTCTTCCAAAATTATCAATTATTTTACTTTCCGGACCTGCATCCAATAATGCTCCTGATTCAGATCCAATGCGACACTGGTAATATCATTCGCCAGGTCAAATCCAAAGTTCTGTGCCACAATCTCTATTTCTTCATATCTGGAGATTGATGCGGTCTGTTCTGTGAAGTTCAGGTTGGAGCCCAGTCTGGTAGCCATATCAAATCCATTTCTGTCTTTATCCTTACCCACGAAATCTACACTGGCATCTTTAACCATGGATGCCTCCACAGCAACACTCTTTCCAACCGGAATTGTTACATCAAAGGACAGATAGATCACTCTCTGATCGTTCATAGCTGCCAAAAAAATATCTTCCAGCATTCCCACATCATAACGCTCCACCGGGTTATCACCGATCACTCCGTAAGTACAAAGCAGCTCCGCCGCAAGTCCCAGATACAGTTCACGTAAAGGCATCTGGTCTACAGAGACTTTTCCGGTTACTAAAGAATCCATCTTAGGAATGACTTCATCCAGGAAATCCTCCAATAACGCAGTCAGGATTTCTCCAAGGGTAGTTTCGTATCTGGTCACGGTACAACTAAGATCATTCAGTTCCTCCCCCTCATCACAGCCACCATCCTTATACCCTTGCAGCGTATAGCTGTCAAGATCCTGGCCCAGCAGGATCACATAACCATCATCCGGGTGCTGCCTTTCCGGTGCCACATTGGGACGATACTCAATACCGCCCTTTCTGCGGGAGCAATATCCGGATTCGTAATCCCAGGAAGCTCCGTTCATACCATAACTGAACACAGTAGCTTTTTCATAATCTATATGGAATGTAAAACTTAAAGTAGGACTTACATCTTCCGTGGTCTTACTGTAAACAAAATCGTGAAGCCGGTATACATAAACCGTCTGATTCAGTTCCGGGAAAGCGTCAAATGCAGAATTTTGATAATCCTCTGTGGTCAGTAATGCTTGGTAACCTTCGAAATTCTCCAGAACATTCAGATTGACCGTTCCAGCTTCATCAGAACCCCAGGCACCTTCAAAGCCTCCGGAATAAGGGCCGGGATGCATCACTGTGGAAACGGTTTCCCCTTCTACGGAAATTGCCGGATAATATTCCCACTCTCTCAGATTGCCGGCAAAAGGATATAACATGGTAACTGTCTTATCCGCTTTGGCTGCATTTTGGAGAAGATAAGAATCCGTTATGTATGCGTTAGTATCATACCGATCATAATAAACAGTCTCTCCTTTATCTTCATAGCTTTCCTGGTAAGTATAATATCCTGAGAAATCGTAGTTGACATTTCTTGAAGCAGTGATTCCTGTTGAATCACCATGAACCGTCAGTGGCATAACAGGGCCAACATAATGCATGTAATTTAAGTCCGTATCACCACCGCCACCTGATTTGCCTCTCATGTGAGTAAACGCCTGACTCACACCTATGGCCAGTAACATGCAGGCTGCAATGGCGGAATACCATTTTGCCAACTTTGAAAAATTTGCTTTTGCATCGTGAATAAACTCATCGTTCGCTTCCCCTATCATATCGAGTAGATCATTTGTTTTCATCAATAATAGCCCTCCTTTACAAGCTGTACCTTCAGCTTTCCCCTGACACGATACAGCATAGATGTAATCTTACTCTGGGAGAACCCAAACTGCTCCGATATGGACGGAATGGAATCCAGATACCAGTACCGGCATAAGTATACCTTTCGTTCTGTGTCCGGCAGGGATTGCAGGAAACGATTGATCAGATCAATAACCTTCCGACACCTCTTCCATCATCATATTCCCTCGAAGTACTCCGCTTCGAATTCCGGACAATATGCTATTTATCTCCTCAGCATCCAAATCTGTAATTTCTTCTAAATCACGCCAATCAAATAGATAGGTAAGCTCTGACATTCCAGCAAAAGCGGTTTCAGCTATAGCCTTATACTCTGCCTCAGTAATCTTTTCACCTGCCGCATTGGTATATTCCACCACAGAACTGCCACTGCTGTAGGAATCATACATTCTTGCCAAAACATTATGGGTAATATGTCCATTCTTTAGAACTACATCGTAAATAATATCATAGTATTCTGTACCGGCACGCATAAAGTCCCGGATCACATAATGATATACTCCGTTCGGATCCCGAAATACCTGACTTGGCTCATTGGCAATCATCATATCCGGCTCTGAATCACCCTCTACAAAATCTGTAGTACACTCGGTAAGCCCATCGAAGGATTCGTTTACTTCAAAAAAGCGTGTATATGTATAAGAACCGGTTCCTCCCATACTGGAAACAATGACTTCCAGCCTTCCGTTTCCGTCTAAATCGGCAATGGTATACTGCTGGAGATCGTTTGCATAATCCATATAGTTTACCCATACGTCTTTCTGCTCAGCAATCAAGTGCCATTGTTCATAATAATTTCCTTCTTCCTTATCAATAATTGTTGTGTCCTGTTTTGGCACATATACCTCTGACCATTCTCCGTCATAAACCATCAGATT
>JAZSFW010000130.1:0-3429 GCA_045532445.1 Acetatifactor sp.
TCCGGGCTGTGTTTGTTTGCAGTTGCAAAAGCCGCAAGAGTTACTAAGGGTTGACAAATGGCTGAAATAGAAGTTAAGGGCAGAGCACCCAACCACAAAACTCGTGCGCACAGCGCACTCAAACATGTTGTGGTTGGGTACTCTAACACTTCTATTTCAGCCATTTGTCAACCCTAAGAAACTCTAGCAGTTTTGCAGATGTCAAACAAACACAGCCCAGATACCGCCTGCTTCTTGAATCGACTGCCTGCAGCGCGCCTGACCGACGTGTGAAATGTAACGATTAAGATAGCTGGTCTAGCGATGAATGTTGAGTCCGCCCTTCTCATAAACTTGTGCTGTAGGATAGATTAATCTGATATCGCAAATCTATCTGCCTCAAATCCTTAAAAATCCTCTAAGATTCCTTTGAAGTCATCAAAAAATAGTATAGAATCAAGGTTTTGAGAGGTTCTATATACCTCCCATGAGTAGAATAAACTCAAAAAAAGTTCAAAGAGGCAGATATATCATGCGAAAATGGAAAATCTATCCTATGCTGGATAACTCACGGCCGGCCAAGAAGTGGCCACAGGGTACTCTCGGCGTATCTGTAAGGGTGCGCTCAAGAAAACCCTCACTTCTCACCAACAAATTGCGTCTTAGTTACACTCTGCCTGAAGGGGACCAGCCAGGTCTTTCAGGAAGAAAAGCTTACCTGCAAGAGTCGGGATATAAGAAGAGGTGATCCAAGGAGTCGTTCCGTGGCGAAGGGTCATCCACAAAGACATTCCCTGCCACTGCATGCCTCTTCCCAGGGTTCCGTCAGCACCACCGATGGCATAATCAGCCTGCAGGAACAAGCCAGGGCCAACAGTGTTGGCACGACAAGGTACCAGGGTTGTGCGAGATTTAAAGCTGGTGTAAGCATTCTGCTCTACGGTCAGAGGATGAATCTTGGCGGCGATTCTGTAAGGCTGCTTCTTCCATTCTTCTTCTGACTCAAATTCTCCTGCAAACTGAGGCTCCCAGAATGCAATGTGGCACATTCTGCCGATACCATATACCAGGATCAGCTTCGCGCCTTCTGCTTTCAGAGCTGCGATCTTCTCAGGATAGGTGGGCAGGTTCTCCTTGGTAGCAAAGTTACGCTGATTGGCGGGAACTGTCAGTTCTCCCAAAGGATTGAACAGAGCCTGCTCCATAGCGTACTGGAATGCGCCGGTATTGTCGGGTGCCAGAGTGTTGCCTTCGCTGTCTGCCCACTCATCCATGTTGAAGGTGTATACATGCTTACAGTCAATGTTCCATTCTTTGAGGAAATAAACCACCCACTTGTACATACCCATAGGACCTACCGGAAGGATAAAAGCGATCTTTTCGCCGCGCTCCTTCGCCATCTTAATCTGCTGTGCAATCTCATGTCCCATGTAAACTTCAAACTCGCCCAGCTCATTACACTGTACAGGGGTGAAATCAGGATTCCAGAAATCCTGGCGCTCCGTAATTTTTTCCGGAGCATCGATACAAGCATCGATCTTGTCAAAGTCCCATCCTGCAGGATAGAACCCTTCTAATGCTGAACCTTTTACTGTTGAGTTAAAATTCATTTTTCGTTCCTCTCTTTCTCTCTATTATAAGCCTTGCCCGGATAAATTCACCCGGCAACGGCTAAGTGTACTTAATTTATGGCAGCAAACGTTTTGTGGTTCCTTTTAAATAAACCTGGCACTGCTTGAAGCCTTCTGCGTAATCTGCGCCGCACTGATAGCCTCTGGCTCGGCTGCAGGTTCTGACCATATCCGGGAAATCAATGTTGTCATGGTCTCGCATCCACACGATCTGGGATTCATGACAATTGAGCATTTCCAGTTTCTTGTCAATATAGTCGGTCACATCCACATATTCTGTGGGGTTGAAATTCACACCCGCCAAAGTGTCCATGTAATAAACCGGTGTGAGCTTGGCGCGGGAATTTACTTTTGTTTTGTAAGACGGTACGGTTGCGGTAAAGCAGGCGTCGAAAACCAGCCTGGATACAGCTGTGTGATCCGGCATATAATCATCGGGATCGTGGGTGATAATAAAGTCAGGGTTAACCTCTCTGATCACATTCACAACCTTGTCCCTTGCTTCCTTATTGTTGTCGTAAATCTGCAGGTCTTCAAATCCGCCCCAGATGACTTGATCAAATCCGGCTACGTCTTCGCCGCTCTTTCTGGCTTCTTCGATGCGCATGGGGGCGAGCTCCTCGGGGGGAATGATCTCGTGGCCCATGTTGCCGTTGCATAGGTGGCAAATGACTACTTTGTCACCGCGTTCTTTACATTTTAAAAGAGTGCCGGCACAGGCGATTTCCATATCGTCGGGGTGGCAGGATATTACTAAGACTGTGTACATGTGGGGGCTCCTTTCTTTTGAAGAGAGATGGATTGATTTCGATCAGCTCGCCTTCGGCGGCGGATATTAATTATAGTATAGCACCTCCCCTCTTGCCATGAAATGTAAAATCAGCTATAATACTTGTAAAATTAGACAACGGAGAACTTGTATGAAAGATAATTTTACACGCATTGGCTTTGACAAAGTAATTAATGTAGATAAAATCATTACAATCTTTTACATGGAGCTTGCCAAAAATTTCAGTTACGATGGGGAGAAGCATGATTTTTGGGAGATGGTTTATATTGACAAGGGGGAAATGATCTGTACAGCGGATAAGAACCGATTTATCTTGAAAAGTGGAGAGATGACCTTTCATAAGCCCAATGAATATCATAATCTTTCCAGTGACCGGAGCGTGGCGCCGAATGTAAGTATCATTACTTTTGAATGTAAGAGCCGGGCCATGAAGAATTTTGAGGGAAAGATCTTTAAGCTGAGCGCGGAGGAAAAAAGTCTGCTTTCCATGTTATTTTCGGAGGGGCTTTCCTGTTTTCGGCTGGCGGATGAGCGCAATCCGCTTTTGCAGACGCTGGTAAAGATCACGCCGGCTCCTTTTGGAAGCAGTCAGATGACCAAGAATCTGTTGGAGATCTTTTTGATCCGGCTGTGCCGCAACAATGATGTGGTGACGAAAAAGCACAGACAGAGTTTTGTGATCGATGGTGTGGAGGTGCCTTATAATGTAAAGGAGATCCTGGATTATCTTCAGGAGAATATTTACGGGAAGGTCACCATCCGCGACATTGCCCAATATACCGGCAAAAGCGAAAGTACTGTAAAATACCTGTTTTCTTTGTACAAAAACTGCGGTATCATACAGTACTATAACACGCTAAAGATAGGGGAAGCCAAGAAGCTGATCCGGGAGGACCGATACAACATGGCGCAGATTGCCGACTTGCTCTGTTATGACAATCCTCAGTATTTTTCCAAATGTTTTAAACATATAACCAATATGACGCCCAGTGAATATAAGGCGTCCATCATCAATTAATTGTTGCATCC
>JAZSFW010000016.1:0-2381 GCA_045532445.1 Acetatifactor sp.
CGTAAATTACAAATTTCCAACATCTACATTGCATAAAAAGCGATATCCTTTTATGATGAACTAAGAAAGGTGGTGTCTTTATGAATGAGATGATGATGAAGAAAGAACTTTACGACTTTTATTTGCACGGCGATGGGGAGAGGGCAAAAGCCTTTGCGGAAAAGTGCTTTCCCATTATGGATGCAAGATATGAAGAGACTATGAGTGTGACCCGGCAGAAGCTTTTGCAGTACGAGGTCATCTGTGAAGAGTTTTCACCGGTTGTATTCCGGTACAATCCTTACTTTTATGAGACCGGTGTGCTGACCTCCCTTTCCGATGGAGGGCGTCTGGCCAAGGGGCATGGTTTTGTGCAGGCCAATGGCTGGATCTACAACAAGAGATATTCTGTTTTTGAAAAGCAGGATCCCGCGCTGTTTCGGTTAAGAGATACCCAGGTGGATGAGTGTCTCTATCTGATCTGCGGACCTTTCAATGATATTATGCAGCATTTCAATCTCAATTGTCGTCCCATTTTGAAAAATGGTCTGAAAGGCATTTATAAGAAGGCCAAGAAAGAGTTGGAGACTGCAAAGAATGAGGAAGAGCGGGAGTTTTTGGAGGCAGTGTGTCAGGGAATGCTGACACTGCGTATGATGGCGGAAAAGTTTGCACAGAAAGCAAAAGAAATGTTGGAAAAGGAAACCGAAGTAAGCTGCAGGCAGAACCTTGCGCTGATTGCGGACACTGCATTAAGAGTTCCCTGGGAGGCGCCAAAGACTCTTTATGAAGCTCTGGCAACCGTGGCCTTCATGCGTACCGCTTTTGGCTCCTTAGAGGGAGTGGGCCCCAATACCTTCGGAAGACTTGATAAAGATCTGATCTCTTTCTACCGGGCAGATATAGCAAGCGGCAGTCTGGATGAGCAGGGCGCTTATGAGCTGATCTGTCAGTTTCTCCTGATTTGGGACTGTCACTATGATCACGACATGATCATGGCAGGATACGCAGATCATGAATTGGAAAATACTTATACCCTTGGTGGGTGTGATGAGGACGGAGCGCCTCTTTACAATGAACTGACGGAAATGTTCCTTCGGGCCACCAGAGAAAAAAGAATTATTTTCCCTAAGATAAAGTGTCGTTTTTCCGGGAATTCCCCAAAGGAATATTTGGATGCGATCAACAGCTCTATCATTCAGGGTACTACCATGGTCCTTTTGCAGAATGACGATGCAACCATTCCTTCCCTGGTCAATGCAGGCAAGACTCTTAAGGAGGCAAGAGATTACTATGTGACCGGCTGCTGGGGTGTGGCTACCAATCAGGAGAAATATGACCACGGCAACTATCTAAACTTTTTAAAGCCTTTTGAATATTCCTTACATAATCGATTTGATAAGATGGAGCAGGTTCAGATCCGGTTTGAACGCTTCGATGACTGCACAAGCTTTGAGGAATTGTATCAGAAGGTTCTGCACAACTGTGAGATTATTCTGGATGCCAAACTGGATGTGACCAAAAGAGGCGGTCAGATTTTCCACAAGGCAGACCGTTTCCCTATTTTCTCGGCAACCATTGAAAACTGCTTGGAGAATCACAGGGATTTTACCCTTGGAGGGGCAAAGTACAACGATGATTATCAATTGATAGTAGGTTTCCCAAATATCGTGGATTCTTTGATGGCCATGAAGACTTTGATTTATGAGGAGCAGAAATATACTTTGGCGGAGTATCTGAAAGCAGTCAGAGCCAACTGGGAAGGGTATGAAGAAATGCAGAAAGAGGCGATTTCCTGTCACGGCTGGGGAGACGGACATGAGGACTCCTGCGCCCTTGCAAACCGCTTTAACCGCGATCTTTACGCCATCTTTCAGAAAAAGACAGGAACCTACGGCGGCAGAGTGCACATGGGCCACTTGACCTACACGGAGATCCTTTGGTGGGGGCAGAAAACTCTTGCCACGCCTGACGGCAGAAAGAACGGAGATTATTTTTCCCAGGGATTGACACCCTCCCGATTAAAGAGGATCCCTTGCGTGAATGATGTGATCAACAGTCTGGGAGTGCTGGAGCGCGATGCTATGGCCGGCAATTCTGTTGTAAATCTGATCCTTCCAAGCAGAATTCCTCTTGACAGATGTGAGGGATTTCTGCGGGCAATTGCTGATACAGCCATCCAGTCCCTGCAGCTTAACTGTACCACCAAAGAGGAGCTTTTGGATGCCCAGAAGCACCCGGAAAAGTACCCGGACCTGATCATCCGCGTCACAGGCTTTTCCGCAAAATTCACCAGTCTTTCCAGACAGTGGCAGGACGAGGTGATCTCGAGGAACTTTTATGAGTAAGACAAAGGCGGTACTATTTGATATTACAAGAAATTCCTATGTGGACGGTCCCGG
>JAZSFW010000011.1:0-2656 GCA_045532445.1 Acetatifactor sp.
GCCTTGTGGTGGCAAAGGGATATGCTGATTGCGTTGCCTATATTGGTGATGACGGAATCAGTATTGCTGTTGCCGCTCCGGAAGGTGGCCTTCAGCAGACAGATGTGGCAGTCATTGCCGATGTTGTCATGACACAATCGGACTATGGACTGGACAGAATTCATGTAGTAGAAGTAATATAAATTTACCCCCAAAGGATCACGCCTTTGGGGGTATTCTATTGGTCATGCAAGAAAATAGTTGTAATTTTGTAAACCCGGTGGTATAATAAGCAAAAGTATGTCAAGGTATTGACTTTGACGAATATTTAGGAGGTTTTTCCATGGCAGAGAATAAGCAGTATGTTACACAGATCCAGGAGAATGGCTCTGTTCTGATTTCTGAGGATGTTATTACCACAATTGTTGTTCACGCAATTGAGGAAGTGGAAGGTGTTGTTGGCCTGAATGCAAAGCCCGGTGCTGATATTGTGGAAATGATCGGCAAGAAGAACTGGGGCAAGGGCCTGAAGATCACCATCGGTGAAGAGGATGTAATCACTGTTGACTGCAACATTACCGTTGCTTACGGTCAGAGTGTTGTTACCGTTGCCGGTGCTGTCCAGACTTCTGTTACCAACGCACTGGAGTCCATGGCCGGTGTTAAGATCGCTGCTGTAAATGTAAACGTCTGCGGCATTGTCCGCCAGTAAGGGGTCACCTATGACGAGAGGAAATGCCAGAGAACTGGCAGTACATTTGATCTACGCCCGTGAGTTCACAGGCGAAGAACCGGAAAAGATCGTGGAATCCCGCCTGGATAAAACATATTATTCTAACCTTGCTGAAGAGAATCAGGTATATTCTGATCGTCCCAGTAAGTCACAGGTTGCTTATCTGGATCATGTTGTTTCCGGCGTTGCCAATCGTAGCGATGAGCTGAATGAAAAGATTCAGCAGTATGCTATTGGTTGGGATATCAGCCGTATTTCCAAGCTGGCACGGACCATTATGCAGCTGGCAATGTTTGAAATTCTCTATGTATCCGATGTACCCACCGGTGTTGCTATTTCTGAAGCGGTTCGTATTGCAAAGATGTATGATGGCGATGATACCGGCGCATTTGTCAATGGTATCCTGGGTGCTTTTGCAAGAGAATTGCCCACTGAGGTAAAATAAATGAGTGTCATTGGCTTTGATACCAGCAATTACACCACGTCCATTGCATGGTTCAATGGAGTAGACGGTGAGAATTGCTCAAAGCTGTTGCCCGTAAAAATGGGTGAGCTGGGTCTTCGCCAAAGTGATGCCGTATTCCACCACACTAAGAGGCTGCCGGAGCTATCCGGCAGGCTGTTTTCCAATATGGACATCGGTGAGATCACGGCAATTGGTGTCAGTACCCGCCCCAGAGCGGTAGATGGCAGCTATATGCCCTGCTTTATGGTTGGCTATTCCCACGCAAAACTCCTTGCTGAGGCCTATCGGGTACCTCTGATTGAATGCTCTCACCAGCAAGGCCATGTCGCGGCTTCTTTATGGAGTGCAGGCCGTTTGGATTTGATGGACACACCCCATCTTGCCTGGCATTTATCCGGCGGTACAACGGAGCTTCTTTTAGTTGAACCCCATGGAATGAATGTAATATGTACAAAAATCGGTGGTACAACCGATATTTCTGCAGGCCAGCTGATTGATAGAACAGGTCAAATGCTGGAGCAGCCTTTCCCGGCTGGAAAGCATATTGATACCCTCAGTAGATCCGCTACCAATAAAGACCTTTTTAAAGTTAAATGTCCCGGTATGGAGTTTTCTTTATCCGGTGTACAGAATAAAGTGCAGGCTTATTATGAGTCCTGCAATGATCCCGTGGAGACGGCCGGATATGTTTTACGCTGCGTCTGCCATGCGGTCTATACTGCAACAAAAAATGCGGTCTGCGCATATCCGGGACTTCCTGTGGTGTTCTCCGGTGGTGTAGCATCCAACAGCTTACTTAGAGAGAAGATTGCTCCTCTAAATCCAATTTTTGCGAAACCTGAATTTTCAACAGATAATGCTATGGGCGTTGCTGTCCTGGCTTATAGACAAATGGAGGGATGATTTGTGGCTCAGCAGGTGCTGTCCATTACGCAGATAAATGAATATATCCGCACGTTGATGGATTCTGATGCCTTGCTGACAGGTCTGGCGGTCAAGGGTGAGATCAGTAATTATAAGATGTATCCATCCGGTCATCATTATTTCACCCTTAAGGATGAGGGTGGCGCTCTGAAATGTGTCATGTTTAAGGGCAATGCCATGCGTCTGCGTTTCCGTCCTGAGAATGGCATGAAGGTGATCGCCATGGGTAAAATCTCGGTCTATCCCCGAGACGGTGCCTATCAGCTCTATTGCAGCAGTCTTGTAATGGATGGAATCGGCGACCTGTATGCTGCCTTTGAGCAGCTAAAATACAAGCTGGCTGCACAGGGCTTATTTGATCCTGCCCATAAGAAGTCTCTTCCCAAATATCCCGGCGTGATTGGTATCATTACCAGTTCTGCAGGTGCTGCAGTTCATGATATGCTCCGCATTTTAAGAAAACGGTATCCTTTGGCGCAAGTGCGCCTTCTTCCTGTTAGGGTGCAGGGTGTCGAGGCACCGGGTGAAATCGCAGCGGCAATTGGTTATGCAAA
>JAZSFW010000179.1:0-2920 GCA_045532445.1 Acetatifactor sp.
ATCACCTTTCTTCTCAGTTCTGGTCTGAATGGTATCGTCATATACTGCTTTAAAGCATTCATTGTAATCATAAATTCTGGAAGAACAATCCAACTCCGTGAAAATCTCAGGATCTGTCATGCCCTCGTAAATACCGGGAAGCTTGCCGTAATCAAAAAGCTTATCGTCACGCCAACACTGGATGCGGGGCTGCCAGATAATCTTGCCGCCAGCACGTTTAAAGCAGACATCCTCGTGAAGCTTCCAAAAGTCTCTTGCCATTTTAGTTTCCTCCTTGTTTTTCTCTCCATTATTTTCTCAGGTCTGTATGACCGATCGTTTCCCTTTATTATCTACCATTTTCATACACAATTACATGGTAAATAGGGCTGTAAACTTCTCAAAAAGCAACTTTTCACAATTGACATAAACATATCCGCCCTTTACAATATTGACAGATACTTACAGGATTGAAAGACAGAAAGGGGTATTGGTATGTTATTTTTACGCGGTTCAGAAATCCAGGGCGCCGGTTGGCACGTAACCGAAAAAGCCCCTACCGTATATTGCAGAATTTACTATTTGTACTCCGGGCAGGTACTCTACAGGGATACTAACACCGTAAAGCAACTGAAAACAGACCACCTCTATGTTTTCCCTTCCACATTACCTTACCAGATGCAGCATGATCCCAATGATCCTATCAATTGTCTTTTTCTGCATGTAGATATTGCCCCCTATCTGCTTTCTTCGCTTTTGGAACTGCCGGTGCAGCAGGATCCCTTTCTGCAGCACTTATTGGAAGCAATGGACACCTATATCCACAGTCATGAAAGCAGCGAAATCGATTCGGTAATGGAAGCTCTGGCAAATGCTCTGGTGTCTTATCTCATCAGTAAGGGGCATCTTCAGGCACCTCCCGGCAAAATCGCCGATACTATTATGTACATTTCCGACCATCCGGGCGAAAAAATAACCGTAGAGCTCCTGAGCGAGCTCTGCGGTTATCACAAGCAATATTACATTCGTCTGTTCAGTGCCCATCTGGGTACAACTCCTCACCAGTATCTGATCAGTTACCGCATGAAACGTGCCTTCTCCATGCTGATGGAAGGCAAAAGTGTCTCTGAAACTGCCGATACCGTTGGGTATCCGGAACTGCGTAATTTTATCCGGGCTTTCAAAAAATATTACGGTTATTCACCCAGTCAGGTAAAAAAGTACATACACTACACGAACTGATTGCGCTCTTTATTGTAGGTATAGTTGATAGCGGAAAGCTTTGCCTCTATCTCACTTCTGTCCACATCCAGGTCATCACAGAGTGCATCCAGTGAATCATAGAAATCGCGCAGCTTCAGATTGACAAAGCTTAAAAGCATTACGGGATCATTTGGTATCATACGAAAGTTTCCTCCAATTAAAAATTCGTGCCATTCCAACCCCAGTTATAAACACCATGGTAGGTCACATAAATTGCGTCCTTAGGAATGCCCAGTTCTCTCTCATACAAGTCACAGATGAACGCGGTCATCTCTTCGTAGGCGTCTTTGGTACCGTCCCCAAAGAGGCTTACCGCTACGTAAGCACCTTTCTCAAGCTTCTTGCCACCCATAGCAAGATCATAATTGTCTTCAAAACCTACCATCAGAAAAGCGGCGGGCTTATTCAAAATGGTCATGGACTCCCCAAGAGCCTTGCGGATCACTTCTCTCTTTTCCTCGGATACTTTCATGGTAATTTTGGAATCAATAAAAGGCATTTCGTTTTCCTCCTACAGTATTCTTGTCAACTCTTTGCCGGCAAACAATTCTGCGGCATTCCGGGCAAAATCTTCACAATTTAACTTTCGGGAACGGGACAATGTTGCCGGTGCTTCAAAATTGATCTCATAGAGCCACACACCCTGATAACCCACTTTTTCAAAACACTTCAACATCCGCTGCCAATCTAATTTTCCCTCGCCGGGCAGCCAATGTCTCTCATCCACAAAATCATAATCAGAAATATGCACTGTGATAATCTTATCACCAACTGTCTCAAACAAGGCCTCAAAATCTTCACCCAGCAGATGATTGGTATCAAAACACACGCGCAGATTTTCCGCAGCCTCCACCAATTCTTTCATCTCAGCAGCGCATTTGCCCAGGCAGGTTCTGGGAAGATTTTCCACTGCCACATATCCGCCATATTCTTTTGCAACAGCAGCCAGTGAGACTAAGCTTTCCTTTGCCGCTTTCATTTTTTCCGGTCTGATTTCGTCCGCAATGGGTTCGATACTGGGATGAATAATATATTTGTCAATACCCACACTGCCTGCCTGTCTGATGATGCCCGCAAGATATTCTACACTTCTTTGGCGGAGTTCCTGATCCACAGCAGAAATATCAAGCTCCTCAAAGGGATAGAAGGGCAGATGAATGGACCACAGCTCCACGCCTGAAGCATCCGCCAATTCTTTAGCCTTGGCATAATCAAAGGTGCCATACTCTTCCGGTTTCAGAGCAATTTCCATTGCTGTAATACCGGCTTGCTTGTACTGTTCAAACAGAGCCTCGTTAATTTCTTTTCCACAGGATGATAAAGCTACTTGGTACATAGACGTCACGCTCCTTACCTAGTCATTACTTTTATCATACCTATTGGAATATGGTAAGTCAAGCATTTGCATGCCAAATCAGTCATAAAAGCATCTTCCCATTACACTCCTGCTTTCAGCTTTCCACCCTCTACCATAATCCTGATGGTATCCCCAGGCACCACCTGATCCGCCAGGATCAATCTTGCTGCCAGTGTCTCCACATGCTTCTGGATATATCTCTTTAAAGGGCGGGCTCCGTATACAGGATCATAAGCCTCCTCCACAATATAAGTGATGGCCTCATCCGTCAGGGCAATGGTCAGATCTCTGTCCGCCAGTCTCTTGTTCAGCTCTGCAATG
>JAZSFW010000072.1:0-7635 GCA_045532445.1 Acetatifactor sp.
TCTTCTTATTAATTTATATCATTAAGGTAGTGACACGTCAAGAAATTTTTAGTAAAATAGGAATATGACATTTATTATAGTTGATTTGATGAAATACAAATATATTATTTGCAGATAGAGCAGCCAGGCGGATGGACAAGGGTCAGCATTCGCACCTTGTCCATCCGCCCGGCGGGGCTATTCGCTGCAAAACTTTAGATTGAGGATTAGTTGAAATGAAGAAGAAAGCACATGTGGTTAAGAGTGTCCTCCCTGGGAGTATCGGGGAGGAATTGGAGATTGAGGCAGGTGATAAGATCCTGGAGATTGATGGGACTAAGATTGAGGATATCTTTGATTATCAGTTTTTGATCCAGGATACTTATATAGAGGTGTTATTGGAGAAGGCAGATGGGGAGCAGTGGATCCTGGAGGTTGACAAGGAATTTGATGAGGATCTGGGAATCGAATTTGAGAACGGCCTGATGGATGAGTATCGGCATTGTCATAATAAGTGTATTTTCTGTTTTATTGATCAGATGCCTAAGGGCATGCGGGAGACCCTGTATTTTAAGGATGATGATTCCAGGCTTTCCTTTTTGCAGGGGAATTATGTGACCCTTACCAATATGTCAGATCATGATATTGACAGGATTGTGCGTTATCACCTGTCGCCGATCAATATTTCTTTTCAGACGATGAATCCGCTCCTTCGGTGTAAGATGCTGAATAATCGATTTGCAGGGGAAGCGCTGAAAAAGGTTGATGTGCTTAATGAGGCTGGAATCGCCATGAACGGGCAGATTGTGCTTTGTAAAGGGATCAACGATGGAGAGGAGCTTGCATTTAGTATCAGGGAGCTTATGAAGTATCTGCCGAACCTAGAGAGTGTATCCGTGGTACCGGTAGGGCTTTCCAAGTATCGGGAAGGGTTGTATCCTCTGGAACCCTTTCAGGCGGAGGATGCCAAGGCTGTGATTAGGATGATCCACGAATTTCAGGAGGAATGTTTTGCAAAGTACGGAACGCATTTTGTCCATGCCAGCGATGAATGGTATCTTCTTGCGGGAGAGGAACTGCCGGAAAAAGAAAGGTATGACGGGTATCTTCAGCTGGAGAATGGTGTGGGGATGCTGCGGCTTTTACTGGAGGAATTTGAGGAGGCCTATCAAGAAGCTGTTTCTGAATATAGTAAGACCGGGGCAGGCATAGGTAAGCAGGAAGCAGAGCATATATCCATTGCAACAGGCAGGCTGGCTTATCCCTACATTTTACGTATGGCAAAGCAGATGGAGGAGGCTTATGACTGGCTTAGGATTTCTGTTTATCCCATAACGAACGAGTTTTTTGGAGAAAACATAACAGTGTCAGGTCTGCTGACAGGGCAGGATATCAGAAATCAGCTGACAGGTCAGATGTTAGGGAGCAGATTGTTGCTTCCGCAGAATGTCCTTCGAAGCGGCGAGAACTATTTTTTGGATGATTTTACCATTGCTGATCTGGAAAAAGCTTTACAAGTTCCGATTAATATTGTAAAATCAAGCGGGTATGACTTTGTTCATTCTATTTTAAAGGGCTAAGAAGGAGGCACTTATGGCAAAAAGAAAATCCAAGCCGATCGTAGCGGTGGTAGGAAGACCCAATGTGGGGAAATCCACGCTGTTTAACGTATTGGCAGGTGAAAATATTTCCATTGTAAAAGATACGCCGGGTATTACCAGAGACAGGATCTATGCAGATGTAAGCTGGTTGGACAAGTCTTTTACCTTGATCGACACAGGTGGTATTGAGCCTGACAGTAACGATATTATTCTGTCACAGATGCGCAGTCAGGCAGAGATTGCCATGGAGACTGCAGATGTGATCATTTTCCTTGTGGATGTAAAGCAGGGACTTACCGATTCGGATTCCAAAGTGGCAGATATGCTTCGTCGTTCTCACAAGCCTGTAATTCTTGTGGTAAACAAAGTTGACAGCTTTGAAAAATATATGGCGGATGTTTATGAATTCTACAATCTGGGTATCGGAGATCCTTATCCCGTTTCTGCAGTGAATCGTCTGGGGATCGGCGATATGCTGGAGGTTGTGACCTCTTATTTTGACCAGAATGGGGTGGAAGAGGAAGAGGACGACCGAACCAGAGTGGCCATCGTCGGAAAGCCTAATGTAGGAAAATCCTCTATCATCAACAAGCTTCTTGGGGAAAACCGGATGATTGTTTCTGATATTGCAGGAACGACCAGAGATGCAGTGGATACAGAACTTACCTTTAACGGAAAGGAATATGTATTTATCGATACGGCCGGTCTTCGTAGAAAGAATAAGATCAAAGAAGAGCTGGAGAGATTCATGATTGTCAGAACCGTCAGTGCTGTAGAACGCGCTGATGTGGTGGTACTGGTCATAGACGCTGCAGAAGGAGTGACGGAGCAGGATGCCAAGATTGCCGGCATTGCCCACGAAAGAGGAAAAGCGGTTATCATTGCAGTGAATAAATGGGATGCGGTGGAAAAAGACGACAAAACAATCTATCGCTTTACAGAGAAGGTACGGGATACCCTTTCTTATATGCCCTATGCAGAGATGTTATTTGTTTCGGCAAAAACAGGACAGCGCCTGCCCAAGCTCTTTGAGACCATTGATATGGTAAGTGAGAATCATGCCATGAGAGTTTCTACCGGTGTGCTGAATGAGATCATGGCAGAGGCTGTGGCCATGCAGCAGCCCCCTTCTGATAAGGGCAAGAGACTGCGGCTGTATTATATCACACAGGTTTCGGTGAAACCGCCTACCTTTGTGATCTTTGTTAACGACAAAGAACTGATGCATTTTTCTTATACCAGATATATTGAAAACCAGATTCGTGAAACCTTTGGATTTAAGGGAACCCCTCTGCGTTTTATTATCAGAGAGAGAAAGGAAAAGGATCAATAATGGAACGATTGATTTGCTTGTTGATGGGCTATGTCTTCGGATTGTTTCAGACGGCCTATTTTTATGGAAAAGCAAAAGGAATTGATATCCGTCAGCACGGAAGCGGTAATTCCGGGGCGACCAATACCTTGCGTGTTCTGGGGACAAAGGCCGGTTTGATCGTATTCTTAGGGGATTGTATCAAATGTATCCTGGCAGTTTTGGTGACCAGATTGCTTTTTGGCAATACACATCCCCAGATGATCTATTTGCTCTGTGTTTATACAGCTGCCGGCACCATTCTGGGACATAATTATCCGTTTTACATGAATTTTAAAGGCGGAAAAGGGATTGCGGCTACAGCCGGACTGATCGTTTCTCTGCACCCGGTTTTTATTCCTATGGTGTTGATCATTTTCTTTGGCATCTTGTTTCTGACTCATTATGTATCACTGGGATCCTTGCTGGTCTACATCGGATTGATCGTAGAGATGATCATTTGCGGTCAGCTTGGACTATTTGAAATGAGCCAGGCACATTTGAATGAAATGTATGTGGTCACAGTATTGCTTGCTGTGATGGCTTTTTGGAAGCATAGAACCAATATCGGCCGTCTGTTGCGGAAGGAAGAGAACAAAACTTATCTGTTTCAGAAAAATAAAGTGGAAAAAAAGTAATTTGATGATAGGAGAGGGCAATGGCAAAAATTGGTATCATTGGAGCGGGCAGCTGGGGAAGCGCATTGGCAGTTCTGCTTCACAATAACGGTCATGAAATCTGCATCTGGTCCGCTTTGGAAGATGAGATTATGTCACTTAAGAAAAACCATGAGCATAAGGCACTGGCAGGAGTAAAGCTTTCAGAGGATATCCGGTTTACCACAGAATTGAATGAGGCAGTAGAAGGAATGGATCTGCTGGTGTTGGCGGTTGCAAGTCCATATACCAGAAGCACCGCACGCTTGATGAAGGATAAGGTTTTAAAGGGACAGATCATTGTCAATGTTGCCAAGGGAATAGAAGAAAATACCCTGATGACCTTGTCAGAGATGATAGAAGAAGAGATACCCCAGGCCCAAGTGTGCGTTATGAGTGGGCCCTCCCATGCAGAGGAAGTGGGAAGAGGGCTTCCCACCACGATCGTAGTGGGTGCCAAGAGGAAACAGACCGCTGAACTGATCCAGAATATTTTTATGAGTGAAGTGTTCCGTGTCTATATCAGTCCGGATGTTCTTGGGATTGAATTGGGCGGTTCCTTAAAAAATGTAGTTGCGCTGGCTGCCGGTATTGCGGATGGTCTGGGTTATGGAGATAATACAAAAGCTGCACTGATCACCAGAGGAATCACAGAGATCGCTCGTCTGGGTACTGCTATGGGAGGTAAATTTGAGACCTTCTGCGGTCTGACAGGTATCGGTGATCTGATCGTTACCTGTGCAAGCGTACATTCCCGCAATCGTCGTGCGGGTGTCCTGATCGGTCAGGGATATTCTATGGAAGAAGCCAAGCGGGAAGTGAAAATGGTAGTAGAGGGCGTTTATTCCGCCAAGGCGGCGCTTGCGCTGGCAAAGAAATATCAAGTGCAGCTGCCGATCATAGAACAGGTAAACCGTGTTTTGTTTGAGGGAAAGCCCGCAGATCAGGCGGTAAAGGATCTGATGCTGAGAGACAAGAAAATGGAGATCACCGGTTGGGATGGAACAAGCGGCTGGCAGGAATCGTTTGACGGAGGAAAATATGACTAACGAATTACAAGGAGCAGGCTTTCAGGGAGCAGATTTTGGAGGAACAGGTTTCCGGGGAAGTCGGGAATATGTGGCAAGTGAAGAATTGATGGCCAGTGTAAATGTGGCCATTGCCTTAAAAAAGCCATTGTTGATCAAAGGGGAACCAGGAACCGGCAAGACCAAACTTGCTGAGGCTGTTGCCAAGGCACTTGGGAAAAGGCTGATCATCTGGAATATCAAATCTACTACCAAGGCACAGGAAGGATTGTATGTCTATGATACCATTCAGCGTCTTTATGACGGCCAGTTCGGCGAAGAGGGCGTAGATGATATTTCCCGCTATATCAAGCTTGGCAAATTGGGAGAAGCTTTTGACAGTGAAGAGCAGGTGGTTCTTTTGATTGACGAGATTGATAAAGCAGATCTGGAATTTCCCAACGACCTTTTGTGGGAGCTTGACCAGATGGAGTTCTACATAAATGAGACAAAGAGGACTGTGAAAGCAAAGCATAGACCCATTGTGTTCATTACGTCAAACGCAGAGAAGGAGCTGCCCGATGCATTTCTTCGCCGCTGCATCTTCCATTACATTGATTTCCCTGATGAGAAGCTGATGGAAGAGATCGTGAGAGTCCATTATCCCAATGTGGAAGAGAACCTTTTAAAGAATGCGATGGAAGTATTTTATAGCATCCGTTCTATCCGTGATATTCGTAAAAAACCCAGCACATCTGAGCTGATTGACTGGATCAATGCTCTGCAGATCGGCGGTATTTCTGCAAGCGAGATCAAGAAAGCCCTTCCTTTTGTGGGAGTTGTGGTGAAGAAGGATGAAGATCTTGACTTAGTAAAGCATTCCGGTAATCTGTTTTAAGGTCGCAGAATAGAGAGGGCATATGTTTATAAAATTTTTTCATGCCTTAAGGGCAAAGGGGCTTCGTGTGACGCTGGGTGAGTGGCTGACCCTGCAGGAAGCCCTGGAAAGCGGGTTGTGTGGAAGCTCCTTGTCCCAGTTTTACTATGTGACCAGAATGATTCTGGTAAAAAGTGAAACAGACTATGATAAATATGATATGGCTTTCGAAGAGTGCTTTAAAGCGGCTCAGAAAGAGACAGAAGTGGGAGAACAGATGCTTCGCTGGCTGGATAAATCTGACATGATGGAGCTTGCCCATGAGGAGGCAAGGGATCATTTGAACAAGATGGAGGAGGAAGTCCAGATTGACAAAGAGGATGTGGAAGAAAAATTCAGGCAGCGTCTGAAAGAGCAGGACAGTGAGCACAACGGCGGCAGCTACTGGATCGGCACCATGGGTAAGACATCTTATGGTAATATGAGCGGCAATGTAGGCGGCGTGCGTGTAGGAGGTAAGACCGGTTATCAATCTGCCTTTGCAGTAGTGGGCGCCAGAAAATACCGGGATTTCAGAGATGACAGAGTATTGGACAACAGACAGTTCCAGCTGGCATTCAGAAAGCTTCGCCAATTTTCCAGCAGATTGGATATCCCGGAGACAGAGCTTGATATTGACGGTACCGTTGATAAGACCTGTAATAACGGCGGCTGTCTTCAGATCGTCATGAAAAAGCCCAGAAAAAATGCGGTAAAGCTTTTACTTCTCATGGATTCCGGCGGCACAATGATCCCTTTTAGCAATTTGCTTAACGACCTGTTTCAGGCTGTGCACAAGTCTAATCATTATAAGGATGTAAAAACCTTTTATTTCCACAACTGCATCTACAGTAAGCTCTACAAGACACCCGAATGTGAAAACGGTGACTGGGTAGATACGGAATGGATGTTCCGCAATGTAGGAAGTGATTATAAAGTAATCATTGTAGGAGACGCGGCCATGGCACCGGAGGAATTATACTCCACGACCGGCAATTACCGAGGACCAAACGGCGGTTTGTCCGGATATGATTGGCTCCAGCTGATCAAGCGAAAATATAAAAAGGTTGTCTGGCTCAATCCCAAAATGGCACCCGGGCGGGCACCCTGGCGTGAGGCCGAGACAGCCATCAAAGAAATGTTCCCTATGTATAAGCTTACAGTCGATGGGCTGAATCAGGCGATGATCAAGTTAATGGTCAATAAATAGACGACCTTAAGCTTCTCTTGGTTTTTTAAGGATTTGGGGCAGATAGATTTGTGATATCAGATCAATCTATCCTACAGTACAAGTTTTGTGTTAAGGTCTACAATGGAAAATGCGGAAAATGTATTGAAATTTGAGGGAAGATAAGGTATAATATGCTGTATTCGCGCAGGTAACGAATGAAAAGATTTAAGGAGATAGGACGATGACGATATTTGACGAGTTGAAGGCAAGAGGTCTTCTTGCCCAGCTGACAGACGAAGAAGAGATCAAGGAGCTGATCAACAATGGAAAAGCTACCTTTTATATTGGTTTTGACCCTACCGCAGACAGTCTGCATGTAGGGCACTTTATGGCACTTTGCTTGATGAAGAGACTGCAGATGGCAGGCAACAAGCCGATCGCTTTGATCGGCGGCGGTACCGCTATGATCGGTGATCCTTCCGGCAGAACGGATATGCGTACCATGATGACGAAGGAGACCATTGAGCACAACGTAGAGTGCTTTAAGAAGCAGATGAGCCGTTTCATTGATTTCTCAGAAGGTAAGGCGCTTCTGGTGAACAATGCTGACTGGCTTTTGAATCTGAACTATGTGGAGCTGCTTCGTGAAGTGGGAGTACATTTCAGTGTGAACCGTATGCTGACAGCAGAATGCTACAAGCAGCGTATGGAGAAGGGGTTGAGCTTCTTAGAGTTTAACTACATGATCATGCAGAGCTATGACTTTATGGCCTTGTAAAGTCGGAGGCCAAGCGGTCTTAGGAAGACAATCCAAGCCCACAACTCCTTGGCTCACAGAACGACATGGCTACGATCCGACTTATGCTGACAGCAGAATGCTACAAGCAGCGTATGGAGAAGGGGTTGAGCTTCTTAGAGTTTAACTACATGATCATGCAGAGCTATGACTTTATG
>JAZSFW010000191.1:0-12371 GCA_045532445.1 Acetatifactor sp.
AAGACTATGTGGAAAACATATGGCGGGGCAGGATATGCCCATGTCCTAAGGACTGTCAGACATATGGCATTGGAGAATGGAATTGACGAGAATACCTACAATGCCTTTTTTACGGAAAACATAAAACGTTTTATAGTATGATGGTATATAAAGTTTGTATTTTGTTTATCAGGATCATACAGACCTGATAGCTCGGAGAAACTGTAGACGCCTGTAAATAGGATATAAAGAAAATAAGCGTAATTATTTTGAAATATTTACGCTTATATTTTTGTGTATTCACAAAATATTTACATATGATTTCCTGTTTCGACAAATTAAACTGTGGCATTATCTGCAGTTCTTTGGTATAATAGAAGGCAAAGAGCATTTTGTTGTATTTCTACCCAGTGAGGCGTATTTTATGAAAAAACGAATCAAACTAAAAGGAAGGATCAAAACCTTCATAAAATTCAGTATCTATCTTGGTCTGCTCCTGTGTCTGGTAAATGCAGCCGTATATCTGATAGATTATCGGGCAGGTATTTTGCTGTCCTGTTTTGTGGTCTTTTATTTTGCGATTACGTTGTCCATTTATTTTTATAATAAGCCGCTGATCATCAATGAGCTTGTGAGTTTTGCGACAGAGTATGGTCAGATCCAGAGAAAGCTCCTGCGGGAACTGGACCTGCCTTATGCGTTGTTAGATGATTCCGGTAAAGTGATCTGGACGAATATGGCATTTGAGAGCGTGGTTCATCAGCCTAAGGGATATCGTAAATCGATCACCGGGCTTTTTCCCACAATTACAAGAGACAGGCTGCCGGATGATTCCGGGTTGGATGAGGCGCAATATGAGCTGGAATTCGAAGGCAATGAGTATGTAGCAAAGTTTAAAAAGATTCCTTTAAGGGAGATGGCACAGCACAGTGAGATGATTGATGCCGGAGACTATAACGGATATTTGATCGCAGTATACCTGTATGATGAGACAGCCCTCCACATCGCCTTGCAGGAGGTGGATGATCAGAGCCTTGCGGTGGGCATGATCTATCTGGATAATTATGAAGAAGCCTTGACCAGTGTGGAAGAAGTGCGCAGATCGCTTCTGATTGCGTTGATCGATCGTAAAGTAAACAAATACATATCGGCGCAGGATGGTATTTGCAAGAAACTGGAAAAGGATAAGTATCTGATCATTCTCAGAAAGAAAGCACTGGCTCAGCTTAGAGAGACCCGTTTTGATCTGTTGGAAGAGGTTAAGACAGTTAATATCGGCAATGAGATGGCTGTAACCTTGAGTATCGGTATCGGCCTGGATGGTCTGTCTTATGCGCAAAACTATGAGTTTGCCCGTAACGCCATAGATCTGGCGTTGGGCCGTGGCGGCGATCAGGCGGTATTAAAGACACCGGAGAGCATTACCTATTATGGCGGCAAGAGTCAGCAGGTAGAGAAGAATACCCGTGTAAAGGCTCGCGTAAAAGCCCATGCTTTGCGAGAGATCATCACTGCCAAAGACCGCGTGATCGTGATGGGGCATCGAATGCCGGATGTAGACAGTTTTGGCGCAGCAGTGGGAATTTATCGGATTGCACAGGCATTGGGACGTAAGGCTCATATTGTGTTGAATGAGACAACTACATCCATTCAGCCTATGGTGGCGCTGTTTAAGAATAATCCGGAATATGACGCAGATATGATCCTGAATAGTCAGCAGGCTATTGAGGTGGCAGGCAGCAATACGGTGCTGGTGGTAGTGGATGTAAACAAGCCCGCGATTACAGAATGTCCGGATCTGTTGCGTTTCTGCAAATCGATTGTAGTTTTGGATCATCACAGGCAAGGTACAGAAACCATTGAGAATGCCACATTATCTTATGTAGAGCCCTATGCTTCCTCGACCTGTGAGATGGTATCGGAGATTCTGCAATATACTTATGATAATATTAAAATGCGTACGGAAGAGGCAGATTGCATGTATTCCGGTATCATGATCGATACCAACAATTTCTTGAGTAAGACGGGTGTCAGAACCTTTGAAGCAGCGGCATTCCTGCGCCGTAATGGAGCAGATGTAACCAGAGTCCGCAAGCTGTTTCGTGAGGATGCCCTGGAATATAAGGCAAGAGCAGACGCAGTTAGTCAGGCAGAGATTTACAAGCATTGTTTTGCTATTTCCGTTTGTACAGCAGATGATCTGCCCAGTCCCACGATTATCGGTGCTCAGGCAGCCAATGAGCTGTTGAATATCAAGGGGATTAAGGCAAGCTTTGTTCTTACGGACTATCAGGGTAAGATTTATGTCAGCGCCAGATCTATCGATGAGATCAATGTGCAGATCATTATGGAACGCATGGGAGGCGGCGGTCATATGAATATCGCTGCATGTCAGATGGAGGGGACCGGATTGGCAGAGGCAATTGGTGCCCTGAAGCGGATCATTGATCAGATGATGGAAAACGGAGAAATCTAGGAGGAATATTATGAAGATCATTTTATTACAGGATGAAAAGAAATTGGGCAAGAAAGGTGATATTATTGAGGCCAGTGAAGGCTATGCCAGAAACTATATTCTGCCCAAAAAGATTGGTGTGGAAGCCAACGCTAAGAATATGAACGACTTGAGATTACAGAAAGCCAATGAGGACAAGAAGGCTCAGGCCCAATTGGACGCAGCCCAGGCTCTGGCAGAGGTGCTGGAAACCAAAAAGGTAGTAGTCAAGATCAAGGCGGGAGAAGGCGGAAGAGCCTTTGGTTCTGTGTCATCAAAAGAAATTGCGGTGGCTTATAAGGAACAACACAATATTGAAATTGACAAAAAGAAGATTGTATTGCAGGACAGCCTCAAGAATTTCGGCGCCTATGAAGTGGCAGTTAAGCTGCATCCCAAGGTGACAGCTAAGCTATTTGTGAAGGTGGAAGAGGCATAAGGGATTGAGCCACCAAAGGATGATGTGATCGGTATTTGTAACGGAGAGGTAAGAAATTATGCCTGCAATGGAAGAAGCGGTTTTGAAACGTATCTTACCACACAGTCTCGAGGCAGAGCAGTCGGTGATCGGCTCCATGGTTATGGACCGGGAGGCGATCGTGGTAGCGTCAGAATTGATCAGTGGTGAAGATTTTTATAATAAACAATACGGCATTGTGTTTGATTCCATGGTGGAACTAAATGATCAGGGGAGCCCTGTGGATCTGGTGACACTGCAGAATCGACTGCGCGAGAAAGAAGTGCCGCCGGAGGTCAGCAGCCTGGAGTTTATCGGTGAGTTGATTCGGGCAGTTCCCACGTCTGCCAATATCAAGTATTATGCTAACATTGTGGCAGAGAAGTCCACGCTTCGTAAGCTCATAAAGCTGAATGAAGAGATTGCAAACAATTGTTATGCGGGGAAAGAGAGCCTGGAATTCATTCTGGAAGATACAGAAAAAAGAATTTTCCAGCTGGTGCAGAAACGTAATACTGGAGATTTTGTGCCGATCCGTCAGGTGGTTATGAATGCCATGGACAAGATTGAGTCCGCTGCGCGCAATAAAGGTGCTGTCACAGGCATCCCTACCGGATTTATTGATCTGGATTACCGCACTGCCGGCATGCAGCCTTCTGATCTGGTTTTGATTGCAGCCAGACCTTCCATGGGTAAGACTGCATTTGTGTTAAATATTGCACAGCATGTGGCTTTTAAACAGAATAAGACAGTGGCTATTTTTAGTTTGGAAATGAGTAAGGAACAGTTGGTGAATCGTATGTTTTCGCTGGAGTCCCGGGTCGATGCCCAGCATTTGAGAACGGGACAGCTCAATGACCAGGAATGGGAGAAGCTGATCGAGAGTGCCGGTGTGATCGGACGTTCCAATTTGATCATCGATGATACTCCGGGTATCAGTATTTCAGAGCTAAGAAGCAAGTGCCGTAAGTTTAAGCTGGAGCACAATCTGTCCATGATCATTATTGACTATCTGCAATTGATGTCAGGAAGCGGCCGCTCTGATTCCAGACAGCAGGAGATTTCGGATATTTCCAGATCCTTAAAGGCTGTTGCCAGAGAATTGAATGTACCGGTGCTGGCTTTGTCTCAGCTAAGCCGTGCGGTGGAACAAAGACCCGATCACAGACCAATGCTGTCTGACCTGCGTGAGTCCGGTGCGATCGAGCAGGACGCGGATGTGGTAATGTTTATTTACAGGGATGATTATTATAATCACGATACAGAGAAGAAGGATGTGGCGGAGATCATCATTGCCAAGCAAAGAAATGGCCCGATTGGTACGATAGAGCTTGCATGGCTGCCGATGTATACCAAGTTCGTCAATCTGCAAAAATAATAGAAGAACGATAGGTTTTATTTTACAAAAGAGGACAACCCAGGTGGGATGTTCTTTTTTGTTTGTAATAAAGGATGATGGAAAGGGAGAACGTAGAAATGGAACGATATCTAATGATTTCAGATGCTGCAAAAGAGGTTCAGGTGGAAAGCCATGTACTGCGATACTGGGAGGAAGAGCTTCATCTGCCGATCAGGCGCAACGAGCTGGGGCACAGATACTATACAGAGGGGGATGTGGAGCTTTTTAAGCAGATAAAAAGTATGAAAGAAAGAGGGCTGCAATTGAAAGCGATTAAAATGATTTTAAAGGATGGAAAGCTGGATGTGATGATTTCGGAAGAAGAGCGCTTGGAGCCGGAAGCGTTGTCAGCAAAAGAGGTGATTCCCAAAGAGGACAATGATACTATGGCGATTCAGGTTGTTAATAGCAGGGAGCCTGACAGGGAAAATGCTTTGATAAATCAGTCGGATGGGGAGATGCAGGATGAAAAAGCAAAGCGTCTGCAGTGGCTTTTGCAGCAGTTGTTTCGGGAAACGTTACAGGAAAATAATAAGGAATTGTGCCAGGAAATAAAAGAAAGTGTGGTCAAGGAATTGGATTATCAGTTTCGGACGCTAGAGGAAAGAGAAGAGGAGCGTGACAGGATTCGTGAACAGAGAGATGAGGCCCATTACAAGAAGCTGGATGAGCTGCTTCGGAAAAAAGTGAAAAAGGAAAAGCCGGAGGAACACCATGAATCGACAGAACAAAAGAAAAAGCCTCATGAGGGAAAAAAGAAATTCCGCATTTTTAGTACGGAAAATTAGAGATACAAAAGGTTAGAATGAGAAAACAAGAATTAGTCAAAACTACCTCAAGGAAAGAAAAAAGTGCGTAGATGATAGAAAACTGCGCACTTTTGTATTACCTATTAAGCCTGCTCAATAGCACCAACAGGGCACTGACCTGCGCAAGAACCGCAGTCGATGCACTTGTCGGGATCGATCTCAAACTTACCGTCTCCCATGCTGATAGCCCCAACGGGGCACTGTGCTTCACAAGCACCACAAGCTACGCATGCGTCACTGATTACATATGCCATAATACTAATCCTCCTATATTTTCATATCATTGATCATAAATCAATCATTGTTTTTATTGTAATATAAATATGAGCTAATTACAAGAGGTAGAAGAAAAAAAGTTATTTTTCGTTTTCGGCCCGTCTTTTGCGGATGCCGTCCAGAATAATCTGCTTCTTTTCTACCAGCTTGCTCTTGTCCATAGCAGGTACGCCTTTTAATTTATAAGGAATACCTAATTTTTCATACTTTGCCTCACCCATAGTATGGTAGGGGAGAACATCTAATGCTTTCAGATTGCTGAATTGACCAATAAAGTATCCGAGCTCATAGAGATATTTTTCATCGTCGGTAATTCCAGGTACTACCACATGACGAATCCACATGGGAACCTGCTTCTCATTGAGATATGCTGCAAATTGCAGAATTCGTTCATTGGGCTGGGAGGTAAGTTCCTTGTGTTTCTCGGGGTTAATATGCTTGATGTCCAGCATGACAAGGTCAGTCAGTTCCATCAGGTGATCCAGCTTGGCCATCTGTACTGCGTTGTTCGGATTAAAAGCAATTCCAGAGCTGTCAATACAAGTGTGAATGTTTTTTCCTTTAGCCAAAGTAAAAAGATCAATGAGGAAATCTAACTGCATCAAGGGTTCTCCACCGGTTACGGTAATACCGCCGCCGTTGTAGAAACTGCTGTTTCTTTCGTATTGCTCGATAATATAGGCTGGCTCCATTAAAGTGCCCGCATTCATTTCCCAGGTATCCGGGTTGTGACAATAGGCACAACGCATAGGACAGCCTTGTACAAATACCACGAAACGTGTGCCGGGACCGTCAACGGTGCCGAAACTTTCAAGTGAATGAATTCTTCCCTGCATAGTAATTCCTTTCTTGGTCAAAACACCCGGAAAGATGGGCTTTCCGGGTGTTAATTGTGTACATTTAACGTTTCAGACGCTTACATTCAACTGCGTTTATCAGCGCAAGTATCATTGTATTAGATACCTTCGTGGAAAGTACGGGAGATAACGTCAGCCTGCTGTTCCGGTGTCAGCTTGATGAAGTTTACAGCATATCCGGATACACGGATGGTGAGCTGAGGATAATTCTCGGGATGCTTCTGTGCATCTAATAATGTTTCTCTGTTCAGAACGTTTACGTTAAGATGATGGCCACCTTTTTCTGAATAACCATCTAATAAGTTTACAAGGTTATCAACCTGTGCTGCACTTACTGCCATGATAGATTCCTCCTGTTTTTATAATATATTACACAGTGATTTGGTGTCAGGAAAGCACGGGGCTTTCCTGACGTTAGTATTTACTTATAATCATCTAAGCCTTCGTGAAGAGTGGGTACGCTGCAGGCTAACGGTGTTCTGGAACAATCCGAACAGCCCATTGTCTGAACTTTCTTAGATGGCTCGTTGGTCTCTTCGCAGTTCACGTTTATGTGGCCTACTCCGCTTGCCATGCCGGAATCCAGCATTTTTACGAGGTCATCAATTGTCTTCTGATCATTCATCGTGTAATCCCTCCTTACGAGTTGTGTCCAAGCGATAGGACATCGGGTGATTATTTGTTCAGATCTAATTCGATGTCACCAGCAAAGATCTGATCTTCCTTACCAAGAGCGCCGGGAATGATGGTGAAGGTATTGGAGATACCATCCTGTGCATCATTGAACGGAAGCTTAGCTACGGAAGACAGGGATGCTACTGCACCGTGGGTATCACGTCCATGCATCGGGTTAGCACCGGGTGCGAAAGGCTGTCCCTTCTTACGTCCGTCAGGAGTATTACCGGTAGCTTTACCATAGGTAACATTAGAGGTAATGGTCAGGATGGAAGTGGTAGGAACACCATTTCTGTAGGTGTGATGTCTTCTGATAGCGGTCATGAACTTGTGAACGATCTCCTGAGCGATGGAGTCAACGCGGTCATCATCGTTACCATATTTAGGGAAGTCACCGGTGGTCTTGAAGTCAACGATAATGCCGTCTTCATCACGGATTACTTCAACCTTGGCATACTTGATAGCGGACAGGGAGTCAGCTACGATGGACAGACCAGCAATACCGGTTGCAAAGTAACGCTTAACGTCTCTGTCATGAAGAGCCATCTCCGCTCTCTCATAGCAGTACTTGTCGTGCATGTAGTGGATAACATTCAGAGTGTTAACATATACGTCAGCCTGCCACTCGATCATGTCAACGAACTTATCCATAACATCATTGTACTCAAGAACGTCGCCGGAAACAGGACGATACTTAGGTCCAACCTGCTTCTTGGTTACTTCGTCAATACCACCGTTCAAAGCGTACAGCAGACACTTAGCCAGGTTCGCACGAGCACCGAAGAACTGCATTTCTTTACCGATAACCATGGAAGATACGCAGCAAGCGATACCGTAGTCATCACCGTGATCATGTCTCATCAGCTCGTCGTTCTCATACTGGATGGAAGAAGTCTGGATGGACATCTTAGCACAGTATCTCTTCCAACCTTCGGGAAGTCTCGGAGACCAGAGAACAGTCAGGTTGGGCTCGGGAGAAGGTCCTAAGTTGGTCAGAGTGTGCAGATAACGGAAGCTCATCTTGGTAACCAGAGGACGTCCGTCAACGCCAACACCTGCAAGAGACTCGGTTACCCATACAGGGTCACCTGCGAAGAGTGCATTGTACTCAGGAGTACGAGCAAATTTGATCAGACGCAGCTTCATGATGAAGTGGTCAACGAACTCCTGGATCTGCTCCTCGGTGAAGGTACCGTTAGCAAGGTCTCTTTCTGCATAGATATCAAGGAAGGTAGAGGTACGTCCAAGGGACATAGCTGCACCGTTCTGCTCCTTAACTGCGCACAGATATCCGAAGTATACTGCCTGGATAGCTTCCTGTACGTTCTCAGCGGGTCTGGAAATATCACAGCCGTAAGAAGCAGCCATTTCTTTCATCATCTTCAGAGCAACGATCTGCTCAGAGATCTCTTCACGAAGACGGATTACATCGTCGGTCATAACGCGGCCGGTGGAATCCTTCTGCTCCTGCTTATCTTCGATCAGTCTGTCGATACCATACAGAGCTACACGTCTGTAGTCGCCGATGATACGTCCACGTCCGTAAGCATCAGGAAGACCTGTAATGATGTGAGAAGAACGGCAAGCTCTCATCTCAGAATTGTAAGCATCGAAACATCCTGCATTGTGGGTCTTTCTGTGAACAGAGAAAAATTCGCTGATCTCAGGATCAACTTCGTAGCCGTTGTCAGAGCATGCTTTCTCTGCCATACGGATACCGCCGTAAGGCTGCAAAGAGCGCTTGAAAGGCTTGTCAGTCTGGAAACCAACAATGGTCTCTTTGCTCTTGTCTAAATAACCGGGAGCATGGGAAGTGATCGTAGAAACAACCTTGGTGTCCATATCAAGAACGCCGCCTGCTTCGATCTCTTTCTTCTGTAATTCAAGTACCTGCGCCCATAAATCTTTGGTGTTCTGTGTAGCGTCAGCAAGGAAGGACTCGTCGCCATCATAGGGATGATAGTTCTTCTGAATAAAGTCACGAACGTTGACTTCTTTGTCCCATTTGCCACGTACAAAATCTGCTTCAACTGGTCTCATTTGGAATAGCCTCCTGTAAATTTTGTAATATTGGAAAAAGTTTATAGTTACTTCAAGTTCCTGATTTTATTATATGAAAAACCGCCTTGATAGTCAAGGCGGGTAGTGTACTTTTTTCAGTACAGTCGCGTTAAAATTCGCGGTTTGATCACTGGCAATAGGGTTGCAAGCGGGCACAGTCACCGGGGCGTGGAAGACGGTTGGCGCGGCTATGGTGGGCGGGGTGCAGTTGCAAGGCAGCAAGAGTTGCTAAGTGCCGGCAGAGGATCGGAATGGAAGTTAAGGGCAAAGCATCCATCCGCAAAACTCGTCGCGCTTTGCGCTCCTCAAACATGTTGCGGCTGAATGCTTTAACACTTCTATTCCGTTCCTCTGCCGGCACTAAGCAACGCTAGCTGTCTTGCAGATGTCACCCTGCCCACCATAGCCACGCCAAACGTCTTCCACGCCCCGGTGACTGTGCCGCTTGCTCGGTATTAACATGGGAGCATTTTATTTATGATGTTAGGGAAGGCTTTATAATCGTCTACGCATAGGAAGGGGAAGTCGGATTGGTAGACGGACTCGTCATTGCCGCCAAGACCGTAATCGTCACCTACGAAGATGATTTCGTCGTGGGAAAGGTGGTTTTCCAGACAGTATTGATCCAGGGCGTAGTATTTGTTGTAGGGCTTTGGAGCCATGTCAAAGGAGGAGGAGCCGCCTATAAAAACGTTGTATTCAGAAAATGCCGCTACCACTTCCTGATAAATGAGACGACGCTTTTTGCGATCAGGGTCAAAGGCAAGCTTATCTTCCTGGCGAGCATTGGTACCTAAGATTGGAAATGTTACGCAGCCTGATGGATGATACTCTGCATTTTCGCCAAGGTATTGGGTGTAACCATACTTTTCTCTAAAAAAATGGATGCGTTTTTCTATGGAATCCTTGTCGCAATCAAAGTGTAAATCTCTTATAATGTCAAGATCTTTTGTTGTATTATTATATTTGGCATATTGTAAACCGTAATTTCCAATGATATCAATGGGGAATCCTTCCATCTGATTAAATATTCTGCGGCATTGCCCTGCGCCTACCATCAGAAGCTTATATTGGGCCGCAAGATCCACAAGCATCTGTCTGTTTTGGGGGATCAGCGGTGATTTGTGCTGTGTCAAGGTTCCGTCCAGATCAAAAGCAATTACCCTTATCTTTGTATCCATTATCTTGCACCTCTTCTTTTTAATTTTTCAATGCAATCTGCAGGGAAATTTGTTGTTATGAGCTTGGCGCCCAACGAAAAACTTTCCTGCAGAATTCCCTCGTTAGTAACGCCTGTGCCTATCCATGCTTCAATGCCTTTGCTTTTAAGATATTCGTAGGTCTCTGGATCACGGACATTGCTGATACATGCACAATATAAATATTCGTCAGGATTTCTTTTTACATTTTTCATTATGGTATATGGATAAAAACCATGAAGCAAAAATTGTCCGGGATATTTGTGGGCAATATATTCTAAAACATAGGCGTCAAAGCTATTAAATACCATTTTATCTGTGAAGCCATATTTCTGTACTAATGCAACACAAGCGTCAATACAAGCGTTACACCTTTCGGAATTTTCTTCCGTATAGTACTCCTTTATCTCCAGATTTAACAATACTTTTCTTGCTGAGAGTAATTGCAGCAACTCTTCCAATGCAGGAACCGGCAAAAAGTGATATTTGTCTCCGGCATTCAATTTTTGGATTTCTGCAAAGGTTTTATCTTTTACCAATCCTTTACCGTCTGTGGTTCGTTCTACATCAGCATCATGCATTAAAATCAGTACGCCGTCCTTGGTCATGCGCACATCTGTTTCGATCATATCTGCACCGGCCTGAATTGCGGCCTCAAATGCTTCCATCGTATTTTCGCAATAATTATAACAATCACCTCTATGTCCGGCTACCATCATTTGGTTAGGATATGTGAGTGTGCGCCTTTTGTCTGCCATCAGATCATAATACATCCACAGTACCGTATAACGGTCCTTGATATCCTTGGCATACCACAAGGCATCCTGAATCTTTTGCTTTCCATAGAGAGTCTTGTATTCTTTGATATCTAACCCTACGCTGCTGATAAGTGTTTCCAGTTCTTTAGAAGAGGGAGCCTCCTCTAACACCGCTTTGATATCTGACCATTTTTCCTGGTAGAGAGGAAGGCGGTCTATGTGATACCAGCCCATTTTTTCCTGCAGTGCCAGGACTCCGTCAGCAGCAGCTCCATATAAGTTTCGGATCGCTTGTTCTCTGGAATGCTGATCTGGGAAGCTGCGGGCCTTAGGGTAAGACATGGAAAGCAGCTCTTCCCGCAGCTTCTGGGTATACACAGCGGAGTAGACCACATCAATCCCGTGCATGAAATAGGGCTCGTCGTTCAGAAGACCGGTCACTTCAAAAAAGTGGGAAAGGTGATGCTCACTTCCGGAGGCAGGTCTTGAATTGCCAACATACGCCATGGCGATTCCTACACCGATCAAAGCTTCCATCAGTGTGCCGATGGCATCAGGATCGCGGGTGAGCAATTTGGGACCTAAGTCTTTGGTCTTTAAAAGCATCTCATAGGTCAGATCATAGACGTACTGGCAAAAGTATTCGTCATTGACAACCTGGCTTAATTTCCAGTCGTTTAAGCAAGAGTATTTGCCCAGAATGTCCCCGTAACCGGACTGGATTAACTTTAGGGGCGCTTCTTTTAAAACATCAATGTCGCCGATTATCACTTCCGGTACATGTGCATTGTAAGTGACCTTCATGTTGTCAGTGATCATGGCTGCTCCTTTGGAGGCATAACCGTCCATGGATGGCGCGGTAGCCACGATATAATAGGGAAGATTGGCTTGGAAGCTTACATATTTACAGAGATCCTGGATCACCCCGGATCCCACACCGATGATCAGGTCTGTATCTTTGGTCAGCTTCTCTTCCATCTGAGCAATGGCTTTCTCGTTGGGAACCAGAAGTCCTTCCTGTTGATAGACAAGAAGGTTTAAAAGTCGGTTTTCCAGGAGATCTTTTACCCTTTCCCCACAGGCTTTGTAAGTATTGTTGTCTGCAACCAACAGTATTTTATGATAGGAGTCAAGCTCCCCTGTCAGTGCATTGACAGCGCCGGGAGCAATGATCACTTTGCGGATGCTGCAGGTATGTACTTTACCGCACGGACAAGGCTTTTGCGAATTACTTTGTTCTTTGGGCTGCAATAATTTATTGATATCCATATAAATCTCCATTCCGCCGCCTTTGGCTGGCGGCACAAATAGTAATGAAAGATTTTAAACTTCCTCGCCCTGATGTATAATTGTTTCAAGAAGCTATACTACAAAGCACGGGAGGAGGAGTTGTAAATTCTTTCTCGT
>JAZSFW010000064.1:0-10827 GCA_045532445.1 Acetatifactor sp.
CTCAAGATGAGATATCCAGACGCAAGTCTAAGACCCCTTGAAGACGACGAGGTAGATAGGAATAAGGTGTAAGCACAGCAATGTGTTCAGCTGATATTTACTAATCGGTCGAGGGCTTAACCTGAAGGCTGGAGACAGTGAGACGGTAAGAGATCCGTAGGAAAAGCTGTCAGAGAGATGACTTGTAATTTAAGAGAATTCAATGTTCGGTTTTGAAGGTACAAACTAGTACACAAATGGCCCAGTGGCTCAGTTGGTTAGAGCGTCGCCCTGTCACGGCGAAGGTCGTCGGTTCGAGTCCGATCTGGGTCGTTACAATCACAGTAGTGGTTGTGCCACAACAAGATGGGGTCTTAGCTCAGCTGGGAGAGCATCTGCCTTACAAGCAGAGGGTCATAGGTTCGAGCCCTATAGGCCCCATTTTTTTATGATTTTATAAGTTTACAACCATAATATTATTATATGCTGGTGTGGCGGAATAGGCAGACGCAAGGGACTTAAAATCCCTCGGTGGCAACACCGTATCGGTTCAAGTCCGATTACCAGCAGTAAAAAACCATATCTTCATAGGATATGGCTTTTTTTCTGTCTGGATAGTAGGGGTTGTTGCATTACATTTTTATAAAAACATCCTTCGAAAGCCCGCAGATAGGGCACACCCAGTCATCGGGCAATTCTTCAAAAGGAGTACCGGGTGCAATTCCTCCGTCAGGATCTCCAAGCACAGGGTCATAAATATAGCCACAGGGTTCACACATATATTTTTCGTATTCCATAATTACCTCATTTCTTTTTGTAATGATTTATTTTCCAGTTACGAATTTTTGTTTTCCTTGGGAGGTTCATAGAACTGTACCAGTTTTTTCAGGTGTTCATATTTTTCTTTGGCGCGTGTGGCGGCCTGATCAAACAGTCTTTCAGCTTCCTTGGGTTGTTCCCGCATAAGTGCTGCGTAGCGGTTTTCGCCCTCTAAAAATTCCTCGTAAGATAAGGTTGGTTCTTTACTATCCAATATAAAAGGATTCTTTCCTTCTCCTCTCAGGGCAGGGTTGTATCGGAACAGGTGAAAATACCCTGCCTGCACAGCCTTGGCTTCTTCGTGCATAGAGCTGCCCATGCCTGCTTTGATACCATGCTCAATGCAGGGGGAGTAAGCGATGATAAGGGAAGGTCCCTCATAGCTTTCTGCTTCTATCAGGGCTTTCAGGGTCTGATTATAGTCTGCACCCATAGCAATCTGTGCTACATAAATATAATTGTAGCTCATGGCGATAGCTGCCAGATCTTTTTTGGGCAGTCTCTTACCGCCTGCCACAAATTTGGCAGTGGAGCCCGTAGGAGTAGATTTGGAAGCCTGACCGCCGGTGTTGGAGTAAACTTCGGTATCAAATACGATCATGTTAATATTGCGACCGCTGGCAAGGACATGGTCCAGGCCGCCAAAGCCGATATCATATGCCCAGCCATCCCCTCCAAAGACCCACACAGACTTGGAACCATGGCCCGAATCACCGGTTTCTCTGTAGGTGCGGGCCTCCTGTGCCAGAAGCATTCCGTAGCCAAACTCGGCGGCATCCTCGAACAGGGAATTAGACCAGGCAGGTCCCTGCCCCAGTTCGTTTCTTGTATACGCTGTCGAAGGCGTGGAGTTGGCCCAGATAGAAGAGCAGCCTGTGGCGTTGGCAATATACATTCGTTCCCCAAACAATTGTGTCAAAAGGATGGCGTAGGGCGTTTCGCCACAGCCTGCGCAGGCACCATGAAATTCCAACAAGGGTTTCTTAAACTGAGAGCCTTTTAATGTGTTTTCTTTAAATTTCTCCAAGACTTCCTTTTTCGGAGGAAGCGACTTGTTGTAGTCAAAGTATGCCTGCTGTTCTTCGTGCTGGTTGACTGGCTTCATGACCAGTGCTTTTTCCCCTTTTTTACCGGGACAGACTCCTGCACAGGAGCCACAGCCGGTACAGTCTACTTCTGAAACCGTAATGGCAAAACGGTAGCCATCCATGCCGGTCATCGGAAGGCTTTTCATCCCTTCCGGTGCATGAGCTGCTTCCTCGCTGTTCATGACACAGGGACGGATCACAGCGTGAGGGCACACATAAGAGCAGCGGTTACACTGGATGCAGTTTTCCGGGATCCACACAGGCACTTCAGTGTTCACATTACGTCTTTCATGTGCAGTGGAACCGGAAGGAAAGGAGCCGTCTGCGTAGGGAAGAAAAGCGGATACCGGCAGCTCATTTCCCTCCTGCACAGTCACCTTTTTCTGAATGTTTTTTACAAATGCCAGTGTGTCAGGATGGTCGGGGAGGAGCTTAGCGTCAAAGGGCGCTTCCTCGGCATCCGTCCAATGCTTTGGTATGGGAAATTCATAGACTTCTGAAAATCCTCTGTCTATGGCATCATAGTTCATTTGAAGGATTTTTTCCCCTTTGCTGCCATAGCTGGTGAGAGCCGCTTGTTTCATCAGCTGTTTGGCGTCCGTCTCAGGCAATAATCCGGAAAGACGAAAGAAAGCAGCCTGCAGAATGGTGCTGATCTTATTGTTCAGACCAATTTCTTTGCCGATGCGTATGGCATCGATCAGGTAAAGATGAATCTGATGTTTGGCCAGATAACGTTTCACATGGCCGGGGATATAATCTTCCAGCTCTTTTTCTTTGTAATAGCAATTGAGAAGAAAGATGCCGCCGTCCTTTAATTCCTGTGCCATTTTAAACTTGTGCAGGTACACCGGATTGTGACAGGCTACCAGATCGGCGACCTCCGCCAGGTAGGTGGAGCGGATAGGCGAGGGACCAAAGCGCAGATGCGATATGGTGAGTCCCCGGGATTTCTTTGAATCATACTCAAAATATCCCTGCACATAGAGGTCTGTGTGATCCCCAATGATCTTGATGGCGTTTTTGTTGGCGCTGACCGTGCCATCCCCTCCAAGCCCCCAGAATTTACAGCTGACCGTGCCCTGTGATAGGGAGTGCACCTTAGGAGGCAGAGGCAGGGATAAGTGGGTAACATCATCTTCAATACCAATGGTAAAACGCTTTTTTTCCTGGTTGTGAAAAGCAGCAACAATCTGGCTGGGAGTGGTGTTCTTGGAACTCAAACCGTAGCGTCCGCTGAAAATGGGGATTTGGGAAAACACAGATTCTTTTAACGCGGCTACCACATCCAGATACAGTGGTTCGCCGACACTGCCAGGCTCTTTGGTACGGTCAAGTACCGTGATCTGGCGGACAGTGGAAGGCAGGGCTTTCAGCAGATGACTGTTGCTAAAGGGGCGGTAAAGATGTACCTTGATCAGCCCGTATTTGTTGGAAGGTTCTGTTTTTTCCAGATGATCGATGACCTCTGCAATGGTCTCACAGACACTGCCCATTGCGATGATCACGTGAGAGGCGTCGGGTGCGCCGTAGTAATCAAACAGACCGTAATGTGTTCCCAGACGGCTGTTGATCTTTTTAAGATTGGCTTCCACGACAGCAGGTATATTTTCATATACCGGGTTACTGGCCTCTCTGACCTGAAAGAAAATATCAGGATTCTGGGCAGAGCCCATCATGCGGGCATTGTCGGGGTGAAGTGCATTTTGATGAAAAGCCTCAATGGCCTCCATATCAGCCATTTCTTTTAGATCCTTATAATCCCAGATCTCAATTTTCTGCATTTCGTGGGAGGTACGGAAACCGTCGAAAAAGTTGATAAAGGGCAGACGCCCTTGTATGGCAGATAAATGCGCTGCAGGAGACAGATCCATAACCTCCTGGACACTGCTTGAGGCCCACATACATGCCCCTGTCTGCCGACAGGCATAGATGTCGGAATGATCACCGAATATGGAAAGGGCGTGGGTGGCAATGGTGCGTGCTGCCACATGAAATACACCGGGAAGATGTTCACCGGCAATCCGATAAAGGTTGGGTATCATAAGTAATAACCCCTGGGAAGCGGTGAAAGTGCTTGTAAGCGCTCCACCAATCAAGGAGCCGTGAACGGTTCCGGCTGCACCGGCCTCTGACTGCATTTCCACTACCTTTACGGGATGACCAAAAATATTTTTTCTTCCCTGTGCCGACCAAACGTCGGTATATTCTGCCATGGTGGAAGATGGTGTGATCGGATAGATGGCAGCCACTTCACTAAAGGCGTAAGCCACATGGGCAGCTGCATGATTTCCGTCCATTGTTTTTTTCTCTCTTTTCATGAATACCTCCTGATATAGACTTTCTGTTTCATAGGTAGCATTGCCATCTTTAAAAAAATTATCTATGTAAAGGTGAGGAATCATAGAAAAAAAGAGAAGCAGGTAAGAAAACGAGAAATCTCGTATACCTCACCTGCTGAATCATTTGATCAGTTTATTTTAAGAATCCATTTACGATCTGGGCTTCCGCTTCAGCCTCTGTAAGTCCAAGGGTCATGAGCTTTATCAGCTGTTCTCCCGCAATCTTTCCAATTGCCGCTTCGTGGATCAGCTCTGCGTCCAGGCTGTTGGCGGTGATCTCAGGAATGGCGCTGATCTTGGCATTGTCCATAATGATCGCATCACATTCAGAGTGACCTGCACATTTGTTGTTGCCGTTGATCTTGGCAAGGAAGAGCTGGCGGGAATCATCTCTTGCGACGGCTCTGGAGATCACGTTGGCGCTGGAACCAGCACCGTTTAAGTCCACATTGAAAGCAGTTTCGGCATATTGCTTGCCGTGGGTCATCAATTTCTCAGTTACAACCAGTTTGGCACCATCAGCCAGTACAGCGCTGGTGCTTCGCTTGGTGGAGTCTACCCCCTTGATCTGTACAGTCTCCATTTCCAGAAAACTGTTTTCTTCCAGGTAAATAATGGTTTCAGGGTTCATGATTCGTTCGCCGGTTCCATCTCCGCTGCCGTAATGCTTTTCCACGTATTTCACATGAGAATTCTTCCCGATGTAGAAAGTATGGATCCCGTCATGGCGGCTGTCATGATCGCCACTATTGTGGATACCGCAGCCGGCTACGATGGTCACATCACAGTCCGCTCCTACATGAAAATCATTGTATACCATTTCCGTCAGACCGCTTTGGCTTAAGACCACGGGAATGTGCACACTTTCTTTTTTGGTTCCGGGCTTGATCACAATATCAATTCCCTGTTTGTCTTCCTTTGTTACAATATCAATGTGAGCAGTAGTGGAACGACCGACGCTTTGGCCGTTGGCGCGGATATTGAATGCACCGGAGGGCATTTCATGAAGGCCTGCCACTTGCTCTAAGAGATTTTTTTGAATTGCATCCATAATGATATACCCCCTTCCTTATTGGTAAAAACGGCAGCTTCCGGATCCGCTTAAAAGCCCGGGCAGGATGTCCTCTCTGGGACCTTTGGATTGAATGGTTCCGCCTGCAATGACGACAATCTCATCTGCAATATTCAAGATACGCTCCTGATGAGAGATGATGATCAGGGAATTGTTGTTGGCATCGTGCAGTGCTTCAAAAACCTTGATCAGATTGTTGAAGCTCCAAAGGTCAATCCCTGCCTCCGGCTCGTCAAAAACAGACAGAGGTGTATTGCGGGCAATGATCGTAGCGATCTCAATTCGTTTTAATTCACCGCCGGAAAGACTTCCGTCTATATCTCTGTTAATATAATCTCTGGCACAAAGGCCTACTTTTGATAAATATTCGCAAGCGCCGGCTGTGGTGATCTGGTTGCCGGCAGCAAGCGTGATCAAATCTTTCACTTTGATTCCTTTAAAGCGTACAGGCTGCTGAAAAGCAAAGCTGATACCCAGACGCGCACGGTCTGTAATGCTCATATCCGTAATGTCTGTGCCGTTAAAAAAAATCTTGCCGGATGTGGGCTTCTCGATGCCCATAATGAGCTTGGCAAGGGTAGATTTGCCGCCTCCATTGGGACCAGTAATCGCAACAAATTGTTTGTCATCTATCGTCAGGCTGATATCTTTTATGATTTCCTTCTGTGCAGTCTTCTCATCTGTAACTTGAAAGGAGATATTTTGTAGTTCCAGCATAGAATTTCCTCCCATAATCATACTAGGCTTATAGTATAACACAAAAAATGGAAAAACCATACTGTTTTTTTGTGGAAAGCATAAATTTCTTCGAAAAAAAGATCCAACAAAAATAAAAAAAGGTATTGACAAATCTGTCATAAGAAGTTAAAATAATCCATGTTGCAGGTGATGAACCGTGACAGATGTGCGCTTAGCTCAGCTGGATAGAGCGTTTGGCTACGGACCAAAAGGTCGGGGGTTCGAATCCTCTAGCGCACGCGCTGAAAGCCCAGTAAAATCAAGGGTTTCAGAAAAGAAAGCACTCCATGACGGGGTGCTTTTTTCGTGCTTGACTAGAGCCTTGTATGTGGTGCTGGCAATTTTTTTGTTGAAAAATTTTTCAGAGTTTGCTATGATTATTTTAGCTCCATAGTTTATGGGGATATCATGCAAAGTACATATATGAAGAAGGAGAAATTTTATGGCAGAATTAAAGGGAAGTAAGACAGAGAAAAATTTAATGGAGGCGTTTGCCGGCGAATCTATGGCTCGCAATAAGTATACCTATTATGCATCAAAAGCCAGAAAGGATGGATATGTACAGATTGCAGAGCTGTTTGAGGAAACAGCTGCAAATGAGAAGGAACATGCAAAGCTTTGGTTTAAACTGTTGCATGACGGAATCGGTGCTACAACAGCGAATTTGTTAGACGCTGCAGAGGGCGAGAATTACGAGTGGACAGATATGTATGCAAACTTTGCAAAGGAAGCAAGAGAAGAAGGCTTTGAGCAGATTGCGAATCTGTTTGAAGGCGTGGCTGCTATCGAGAAGGAACACGAGGAGAGATATCGCAAGCTTCTTGCCAATATTGAGACCGGTATTGTATTCTCAAGAGATGGCGACACAATCTGGAAGTGCAAGAACTGCGGTCACATTCTGGTGGGACCTAAGGCTCCTGAATTATGTCCGGTATGTGCACATCCTCAGGCATATTTTGAAGTAAAAGCAGAAAATTATTAAATGAATCTTACAAATAGCAACATATGGGAGGAAAGCGGCTGCTTTCCTTCCTTTTTTATAAAAAATTTATAAATCCTTAGTTTTCCTTATATTTACGTGTGAATGGATACATGCTACAATAGATGATATAGAGTATGCATGATTTGGTTCATATGCTGTGACGTATGTGGCAGAAGTGAGGAACGATGGACAAACAAGAATTTATTGATAAATTAAAGGTTGCATTAAACAATGATCTTGCGCCGTCAATGGTGGCAGAACATGTGAAATATTATGAAGGCTATATTCATTCAGAATTGCAGAAGGGAAGAAGCGAGGAGGCTGTAATGGCATCTTTGGGAGATCCAAGGCTGATCGCCAGAACCATTATTCAGACCAATACGACAGAAGATGGAAGTCAAAAAAAAGGTGGTTATCAAAATGCCAGCTATCAGGAAGGAAGTTATCAGTCTGGGGCTTGTGGCGCCGGTAGCTATCAGCAGACTGCAAGAAGAGACCAGGGAACGATCAGCAGGCGTTATTCTATGCCGGGTTGGCTGTGGGGGCTGGTAGTGGTCTTAATCCTGGTGGTTCTAATAGGTTTAGTTATGTCGGTTCTGTCCTTTTTGGCACCTATATTAATACCGATTGTAGTGGTGGGATTTTTGGTGAAGCTTTTTCGGGATTGGCTCAATTAAGACAGGATATAAAGTAATGAACCGTCGGGGGGGACCGGCGGCTCATCATGAGGGGAGTATAAAATAATTAATATATAAGGGTTTGTAAATAGAAATTAGGGGATTCTACTTACTGAAACAATTATATGACAAATTTTACAAAATTGCAATATATTATAGTACTAAAGAACTATACAATTTCCGCATAAATGGTACTTCTATTTGACATACTACTCCTGTAACTATTAATCAACAGGAGGGAATAGAAATGTCCAACAATAATCAGAACAACAATAATAATAAGTACAGCAACAGCATGAATTATTCTGACAACAATCAGAATAACCAGAACAGAAATAACCAGAACAAGAATAGTCAGAACAGCAACAGCCAGAACAACAACAGCCAGAACAGCAGCAATAACAATAATAACAAAAATTACTAAGGTAATTCTGGTAAGTAGGGATGTCTTTCAAAGGCGTCCCTATTTACATTTTGGAAAATATTTGATACAATAATCCAAAAATGAAAGGTTGTCACATGAGAAGATTTGAGTTGATAGCTCCCTGCCATTTTGGAATGGAAGCGGTGCTGAAAAGAGAAATAATTGATTTGGGTTATGATATAACAGAAGTGGCAGACGGACGCGTCACTTTTTTTGGTGATGAAGAGGCGCTTTGTCGTGCCAATATTTTCTTACGCACTGCGGAACGGATCCTGATCAAGGTTGGCAGTTTTCATGCGGAGACCTTTGAGGAATTATTTCAAGGTACAAGGAATCTTCCATGGGAAGAGTATATTCCTGTAAATGGGAAATTTTGGGTTGCCAAGGCGGCCAGTGTCAAGAGTAAGCTGTTTAGTCCATCAGACATTCAATCTATCATGAAAAAAGCCATGGTGGAACGTTTGAAGGGTGTTTATTCTGTGAACTGGTTTTCAGAGGATGGGGAGAGCTTTCCGGTCCGCGTTTTTTTGATGAAGGACGAAGTAACGGTGGGGCTTGACAGTACAGGAGAATCATTACATAAGAGAGGTTACCGCAAACTGACTGCCAAGGCGCCTATTGCGGAGAACCTGGCAGCATCCCTAATTATGCTGACACCCTGGAATCAGAGCAGGTGCCTGATCGATCCCTTTTGCGGAAGCGGTACCATTCCAATCGAAGCAGCGATGATGGCGGCGAATATGGCACCCGGTATGAATCGTTCTTTTACAGCAGAGAATTGGGGGCATATCATAGACAAGCGAAATTGGTATGATGCATTGGATGAAGCCAGTGAGATGGTGGATACTTCAGTGGAGACCGATATTCAGGGCTATGACATTGATGAAAGAATGGTCACCATTGCCAGACAAAATGCGAAACTGGCCGGAGTGGATCATATGATCCATTTCCAGAGAAGAGGCGTGGAGCAGCTCAATGCTTCTAAAAAATATGGTTTTGTGATCACCAATCCGCCTTACGGGGAAAGGCTTGAGGACAAATCCGTCATGCCTGCACTGTACCGGACTATAGGAGAGCGTTTTCGCATGTTGGACACTTGGAGCATGTATCTGATCACTGCCTATGAGCAGGCCGAGAGGGATATGGGCATGAAAGCCGAGAAGAACCGCAAGATTTACAATGGTATGATGAAGACTTACTATTATCAGTTCCCGGGACCCAAACCACCCAAGAGGAGCTGAGGGAGGATACAATGAGCGAAAGAATACTATTTGCAACGGGAAATGCCGATAAAGTAAAAGAAATCCGAATGATCATGGAAGATACCGGGATGGATGTGGTTTCTATGAAGGAGGCAGGCATCAGGATAGACGTAGAAGAAAATGGGAGCAGCTATGAGGAGAATGCGCTGATCAAAGCCCGTGCGGTAGCAGAATATACCGATGATATTGTGATGGCGGATGACTCCGGTCTGGAGATAGATTATCTGAATAAAGAGCCGGGAATTCATTCTGCCAGATATCTGGGAGAGGAGACATCCTACCGGATCAAGAATCAGAACCTGATCGACAGGCTTGATGGTGTGCCCGATGAAAAGAGAACCGCCCGTTTTGTGTGCGCCATTGCAGCGGTATTGCCTGATGGCAGGGAAGTGGTTACAAGAGCCACCATTGAGGGCAGGATCGGTTATGAAGAAAAGGGAAGCCATGGATTTGGTTATGATCCTATTTTCTATGTTCCCGAATTTGGCAAGACCACTGCAGAACTTACAGAAGAAGAAAAGAATCAGGTGAGTCATCGAGGCAAAGCTTTGCGCTTGATGAAAGAGAAGCTGAAAGCGTTATGAAAATATTGATCGTTAGTGATACACACCGCAGGAATGATAACTATAAGGAAGTTTTGCAAAGGTCTGGATCGTTGGATCTGGTGATCCATTGCGGTGATTCCGGGGGCTGTGAAGAAGAGCTGAAGCAGGCTGCAGATTGTCCGGTGCAGATCATATCAGGCAACAGTGATTTCTTTACGGATCTTCCCAGAGAACTGGAATTTCATATTGGCAAGTATAAGGTCTGGGTTACCCACGGTCATCGCTATGATGTCTATTCAGGCACCAGGATCCTAAAAGAGGAAGCCCAAAACAGAGGAGCGGATATTGTGTTTTTTGGGCACACCCACGTTCCGGTTGTCGATACGTCTGACGAGAATGTGATTGCGGTAAATCCCGGAAGTATTTCCTGTCCCAGACAGTCCGGGTACAGACCCTCCTATGTGCTTATGGAGATTGATCGGTTTGAGGAGGTACATTTCACGATTACATATTTGTAAAAAATCTTGACAGAGCCCATGTGATTGGTATATAATGTTTCATGTTGAAAGGCAGTGCTTTGAAATGCCTATGCTATCGGGGTGTGGCTCAGCTTGGCTAGAGCGCCTGGTTTGGGACCAGGAGGTCGCAGGTTCGAATCCTGTCACCCCGATCTTACAACAGAATAGTTAATACTTTTTGCGGGTGTAGTTCAATGGTAGAACACCAGCCTTCCAAGCTGGATACGTGGGTTCGATTCCCATCACCCGCTTTAGCGGGGGCGGGGTTTCCCGCTTTTTTTATCCCGGTAATGGGACATTTCCGCAGGAGGATTCGGTATGTGGGACGATTCGCATACATTTTTGAAAAATGTGAAAAAAAGTGTTGACAAACCTCTGGAT
>JAZSFW010000107.1:0-6895 GCA_045532445.1 Acetatifactor sp.
TGAGTCTTGTTTTGAAAATATCGCATATGGATCAGTTCCCGCTCTCTGTCTGAGAGGGTATCCAGAAGTTCTGTTAATAACATATGATCCAGCAATTTTTCCTTTTCGTCATCTCTTCCTGTGTTTCCTACACTGACCCCTACGCCGCCATGGTCTCCCTGCACCACCTTGTCCACCAGATATACCTCACTGCCATCATCCTGGTATACTGCAGCATATAAGGACTCTACTTCACTGCCGGCCTCCATCGCCATTACAATCTCTTCTCTGGACAGCCCACAGTTTTCTGAAAGCTCCTGGATTGTAGGTTCTCTGTTTAGCTCTCCCTGCAGTTTCTGGCGAGCCACCTTAACCTTTACTGCATTTTCTTTTAATGTTCTGGATACCTTGACCATGCCGTCATCTCTTAGAAATCTTCGTATTTCTCCTGTGATCAACGGCACCGCATAGGTAGAGAATTTCACCCCTAACTCCAGATCAAACTTATCTATAGACTTGATCAGTCCAATGGTTCCAATCTGGAACAAATCCTCCAAGTCATACCCTCTTCCAATGAATCTTCTGACAATAGCGTGAACAAGTCCCAGATTTTTCTCGATCAGTACCTCTCTTGCTCCTTTATCTCCGGATTGTGATCTGGCGATCAGTACTGATACTTCTTCCATACCTACTCCTCATCGATCCAGGATCCGCTTCCCAGTTTTTTCTTCATGCGAACCACCGTTCCGTGACCGGGCTCACTCTCCACCTCCAGATCATCCATAAAGGCTTCCATAAAGGCAAAGCCCATTCCGGATCGCTCCAGCAAAGGCTTGGTGGTATACAGGGGCTCCATGGCCTTGTCAATATCCTCGATACCACAGCCATCATCAGCAACTTCAATCTCTAAAACATCCTCTGTAAGGGTACAGCGAAGCCTTACCTTTCCCGGATGGATCACAATATATGCCGGCTTCTTTTCTCCATATTTCCCATACCCATACAGATTTTCATAACCGTGAATGATAGCGTTGGTCACCGCCTCCGACACAGCTGTTTTGATATCATTCAATTCTTCCAAGGTTGGATTTATTGATGACACAAAGGCTGAAACTGCCACCCTGGCAAGACTCTCATTACTGGATATGGCATCAAATTCCAGTGCCATTTCATTTTTCACACATGTCTGTTCCATAGGTTCTTCACTCCTCTTCTTTAACCATTTCCACGTATTTATGAAGTCCTGAAAGACTCAATATCCTTCTTACCTGCTTGTCCGTATGTACCACATATACTTTTCCCCCAAAGCAGGATATCTTCTTGTACCTTCCCATAATGATCCCGATTCCGGAGGAATCCATAAACCTGGTATTTTCAAAATCAAACACCACATGCTTCACTCCACTCTGCCGTATATACCGGTCTGCTTCTTCACAGATAAAACCCGCTCTGTGGTGATCCACTTCTTCGGGAAGTTTCACCACCAGATAATGATCGATCACCTGAAAATCTTCCATCTCAAATCTCCTCACAGCTTTCTTCCTTGTCAAACTGACAAACATATTGAAAGCCCCTGCGGATGATCTCATTCCACAGGGGCTTCTCTTTTGTATCTTTTTTCAGTTTTCTTAATTGGCTGACAATGTATTTACGTAATTCTGGCTTTGCTGTGCCCGCCTATTATGCGGGAACAGTTCCACCACCTTCTGATAGGTAATGATCGCCTGTTCTTTGTCACCAGCTTGCTGGTAAGAGCGTGCCAAAAAATACAAGGCTTCCGGATCGGCCGGGTTATAATGAAAGGCATTTCCAAGAAGGTTTATAGACTGATCATACTTTAAAGCATTATAAGCCGTCATACCCTCATCATAGTATTCCTTTGCAACGATAGGTCCGGCTGTATTAAATAAGGCATCGTAAAGTCTCTTAAATTCCTCAGATGTCTGCTCCAGATTAATTTCTTCCGCAATCTTATCCAGGCTCTCAGCAGCCACCTTCGCATCCTGCGTCTCCAGGTACTCTGATGCCACGGTCAAAAGGCGCTCCATGGTATCCAACGTGCCATCCTCTCCAAGAAATCCTTCAATCTCCTGGTTCAGGCTATCAATTTCACTCTGCAGACTGCCAAGCTGCTTCTCCATGTCTACGATGGTAGCATTCTTGTCATCCAGCTGACTGCCGATCTCTGCAATCTTTGTGTTGGCCTCGTTGTTCACTTCCGCGATCTTGCCAGGCATGATCAGGAAAAACACTGCTGCCACACCAATGACAATACCAAGTGCAATATTAAACAGCGTACTCACACCACTCCGCTTAGCATCTTTCATGGTAAGCGGCTGAATAATGATCTCGTTGTCACTCTGATAACGCACTGCATCATCATTCTTGCGCATTACCGATGGCTTGCCGGAAGCATCCGGTGAAAGCACCAGATCCACTTCCTTCATATAACGCATAGCAAGGGTATTGTTCCTGTCAATATCAAGACATCTCTTCAGCTCTCTCTTTGCCTTATCCCACTGCTCTGAATCAATGTAAAGCAACGCCAGCAACTGATGGGCACGAACCAGCTTGGGATTCATGGAAAGAACCTTCTTTAACTGAATGATAGCCAGATCCTTACTTCCCTGCAGACAATAATTGTATGCTTGATTGTACTTTCTGCTGGTTTGATTCATCATATCCAGTCTGGATGCATTGGACTGGATCATCTCAATGTAATCATCTGCAATGTTTTTCTCCGGTCTTAAATTCTTGCTGATAACCCACTCACGCAGGGCTGCCACAGCTTCTCCCAATTCAAAATACACCAGACCCAACAGATTCCTGGCTTCAATATGATTCTTATTGAACTTTAAACTCTGGCGAAGACTGATCAAAGCACCGGAAAGATCCCTGACGCTTGCCTTCTCCAGACCTTCATTATAGTACATATTAGACACATGCATAATCTTCTTGTACAGGGATACATCCACGCCGCAGGCTGTGCAGAAGTCATGCTCTGATAAGTTGCAGCCGCAATTATAACAAACCATATCCTATCCCCTATTCTTCGCTCTTGTCTCTTGATTCCTGAATCATCTTTACAAGCAGATCTGCCATATCCGTAAGATCCTGGTTGTATATTGCTTCCTCTGCATCCTCAAGCTCCAGGACAGGATGAAATTTCTTCAGTTCTTCTTCAAAATTGATCATGATTTACCAACTCCTTAATCTCTCCGACCAGGTACAGACTTCCGGCGATATAAACTCTCATACCGTCTCTTCCTGCCACCAGTTCATGAAAAGCCGTGCTCACATCCTCATATAAAGTATATGCACAACCCGGGTATTTACGTATTATTTCTTCCAGACATGCCAAAGAAGCTGCCCGCTTACCCTTCATATGGGCAATGGCGATCTCCCGAAACAATCCGGATGCCACCAGCTTCGCCACCATGCTTTCATAATCTTTATCCGATACGACACTAAACAAAAGCTTTCTGCCGCCCACGCAGCCGTCTACAGCTACAGTCTCCAGAAACGCTCTGATGCCATCCTCATTGTGAGCACCATCCACATAAACTTCCGGCAGCACCTCTTCCATACGCCCTGCCCAGAAGCAATCTTTAAGTCCCTGTCTTACCTGCTCTAGCGTAATCTCTCCCGATGGATCCAACACTTCAATGGCCCGCACAGCTAACGCTGCATTCTCCACCTGATATGCTGCAATCGTAGAAACAGAAAACCTAGCATTATTATCATAGCGGTAATGCAGAGAAAAATCAATGGTTTTATGATTAATTTTTATATTTTTGTAGCGTTTTTTCGACACAGGATATGTTTTTATCCCAAGGGCTGTTGCTTTCTCTTCGAAAACCGCTGAAGCCTTAGGCTCCACATCGCTGTAAACTACCGGTGCACCGCTTTTTAAGATGCCTGCTTTCTCTCCGGCAATTGCCTCTATAGTGTCCCCCAGGTACTCTACATGCTCCAGACTGATGCGGGTAATAACTGCAAGCTCCTTATGCGCCACACTGTTGGTCGCATCCAAGCGCCCGCCCAGACCGGTCTCCAAAATACAATAATCCAGCTCCTCTTTGGAAAAAAGCAGCATCGCCATAAAGAACAGATACTCGAAAAAAGTGGGATGATACCCTTTCCCGGCTGCGATTTCTTCCCAATCAAGTCTGTCATATATGGTCAAAAAAGCCTCCAGAAACGCGTCCTTCTCCGGCATCTGTCCGGCTATCAGAAAGCGTTCCCGCACGTCCACAAGATGGGGGGAAGTAAAAACTGCCACACGTTTGCCAGCAACCTCCAGAATAGAGCGCATATAGGCACAGGTAGAGCCCTTGCCGTTGGTACCGGCCACGTGAATAATCCGCATTTTATGATCTGGATCTCCCAGTTTATGTAAAAATTCCCTGGTTGCTTCTATGGAATTCTTGGAGGTAAACTTGGGAGTGTTGTATAAATAATCTACTGCTTGCTCAAAGGTTGTGATCTGTTGTTTTGTCATGATCGTCTTCCTTCTTTCCTGTTAATAAACATTTCATATATATCTTACGTTGCCAACCCTATATACTATTATAAAAGAATTCGCTGAAAATACAAGCCTTCCGAACATTTTAAGGTGCCATTTTGTACTTTGACTGTACCCAAAAAATCCCACAAAAATGCAATGCATGAAAAACATTGATTTTTGTGGGACTCACAATCACTTTCTCACAACAACCATACGCTCGAAGTAAATTGCATTCTCCTCTCCAGGGTTCCCTCCGTAGATTTCGCCGGTAAACTTCATGGACAGATACACCTCACAGGCTTCCATAGGGAAGGTTACTGCCAGACCTGAGATGTTGATATAGCATAATCCTCCACCGACAGTTCCGCAAACACAAACTCGTGTGTTGTAAGACTGATCGATCCCTGATATGCTTCCCAGATGATACAGATGGTACCCACCCGAGACCAGATCTTCTCTGTAATATTTCTTCACCGAAACATACTTACCTTCCTGCTCCATCCCGAAATCCAGGGAACTTCTCCTTTGTGCATCTTTCGATGTGGGATTGAGCTTATAGATAAAGTACTTTGCTTTTGCCTTATCATAACTGATCTTCAAAACCTTTGAAACGGCAGCATCTTTATCTTCTTCCTCAGTGGCGGCAAGGGTTACTTTCTGCTGCTCTATCTTAGGCATGTGTAACAGGGAAAACTGGAAGATGTCCTTCTCTTCTACGTCCTTCAAAGCTTTTGGAATGTCAAATATATATTCCTCCTCGGGAAGATTGGAAAAATACGAAGCCTCCGCAGCAATGCTGCCCGACATCCTTTTGCCGCTCGGACTTTCTGCATATTCTTCCAACGCAAGATTCACCCTGGCTTTCAGCGTCTTACAATCGAAATCAAATCTCTCACCCTCCGCCTCTGCCATTTTCTTAAGCTCAAAGTACTTCAGCAAAATCACTGCATCAAGGGGCTTTCTCAGCCAGTTTACACGGCTTTCAAAAGGTGCCTTACCGGCAACTGCCTCTCTGGCCTGATCCAGAAGCCAGGAGCCTTCTATGGCTGCATGGGCATCTATGTAGTTAAAGCGGCTATCCTCGCTGACGCAAAAAACAGGCATCCTATGCTTTTGGGCAGTTTCACGCAAAAGTTCCAAATACTCCCCCACATATTTTGCAGCCTTGCCGTAATATCGCTCTACAAAATCTTTTATGAGTGCATCTGCATCCAAATCCGGATCCTCCAGCAAATGAGTCAGTACATATTTATTCAAGTCAGCTACATCTGCCAGACCAAGCTGGGCCTCCACAAAAACGCCTTTTGCTCCGTATTCCACGTATGTCTTTACGTTTTCCTTCAGGCTGTAGAACAGGGGCAGCGGATAATTGGTCCGTTTATTATACAGATAATCGTATATATAAAATTCACAGCCTGCCTCCTTACAGATCTCTGACCAGGCTTTCATCAGACGCAGATGCTCTTTGTTGGTAGGAGCATACATGTCATGCATTAGATCTTTGGAAGTATTTGCCAGCTGCACAACGCAATTCTTCTCCGGCAGAGTACCGTCCTTGGGCGGCTCTTTAAAGCTGCTGTACACCAGAATTTCTACTTTTGCAAAAGGATAAACCTTTGCCACCTCTCTTGCCGCTTTATTTACAAACTTCATTGCATATCCACTGTAACCTGCCTCTTCGATTGTCCTGGCACACTCTTCACACTGGCAGAAGTACAGCTCATTCACATCATCGATGGAGAGGGAGTAGAAGCAGGGAAGCTCAACCCCAGTCTTTTCAGCAAGCTCTACATCTTCTTTGATGATTGCCAGAAGCTTTTCAACCAACGCCTCAAACAGTTCTTTATTAGAGAAACAGTAGCTGCCGGTTCTCAAGTGTTTCCCCTGCACCCTGTTCCATGCCCACCACTCAGGATGTTCATCAAAGTATTGATCCGCCGGAAAATATTTGCCCATGGTATGAACATGGTGGGGTCTGCCGGCCATTCTGGCACCACCAAACTTACGAACCGTCTCGTCATAAACTGCATCAGGTATGTCATCATCCAGCGGAGAGATGGCGTTTGTGCGGGTCCTTGCCAAAAAAGGAAAGTTTTGGGGACCTGCATTGTAATTCATATAGGACTTCCGGTAGTCAAAGCATGGGGTTCCTTCTTTGTATAATTTCTCGTCAAGAGAAAGCGTATCTAGCGTAAGAATATCCTCTTCGTATGGGTTCCACCATCTTACGCCCACAAAATCTTCCAGGAAATGATAAGCCGCGTAAATAATTCCGCGTTCTCCCGGGTCCTTTCCACCGGTAAGGATCAAGTTTCCGTCACACATTGCAACGATCCAGTTTTCCATGGATGTACCATAAATGTTCGCATTCTTAGCAAACTCGGTCTGCCCAACATAGATACACTTTCC
>JAZSFW010000094.1:0-4968 GCA_045532445.1 Acetatifactor sp.
CCAAGGGTGATGAGACACATATGCAGGATGTCCTTGCCCTGGAAGATAATGTGGATGCCAAGGAAAAAGAATTGCAGCAGATGCATGTGGAACGTCTTACCAGAGGCGAATGTTCAGCGGAAGCGGGCATGATGTTCTCCGATATCCTCTCCGGTTTGGAGAGAGTAGCAGACCATGCTACCAATATTGCTTTTGCAAATGAGGAGCCGGAAGCCGACGAGGATTAAGAAAGGCGGATATTCTAAATGCTGGAAAATGGCAACATTTTCCAGCATTTTTCTGTTGGATTTGCTATGTTTTGCTTGACAGGTATTGTGGGATACTGTTATAATTTGAAAGGTAGGAGTTAATAAATTTGTAACAAAGTTGTAATGCACGTTTAAAGTTTGGAAGGGTCCTGTAATGAGTAGAAGGAATGTTTGTAAGAAAGTGTGCATCACCTGTGTGTGTTTGGTCCTTGGTTTGGGAAGTTCCATGGATGCTATGGCAGCGGAGTCTGTCAGGAATGTGCTTCCGACTGTGGGTGCAGGAACGTTGATTACCAGTACCAAAACAGTGCAGGAGTACATAGAGATCGCTGAAGAGGCAAAGGGCGCATTTTGGGGATACACGAATCTGGGTCTGGCTAACGTGGAGACAGGCAACTTAAATATAAGAGAGAGTGCATCCACAAGCGCGAAATTAGTCGGAAAGCTTCCGAAAAATGCTGCCTGTGAAGTGCTGGAGATAGTGGATGGCTGGGCGAAGATTACTTCTGGAGAAGTGTCAGGGTATGTGAGCGCAGAATTTTTACTGATGGGACCCGATGCCATTGTAAAAGCCAAAGATTTGGTTAAGACGGTGGCAAAGGTGACAAGTGACGGTGTCAATGTCAGGGATGGTGCCAGCCTGGACAGTTCTGTATTGACACAGGTTTTAAAGGGTGTGGAATTAGAATATATTGAGACACAAGGTCAGTGGGTAAAAGTATCTTTGGATAGTGTGGAGGCTTATATCTCAGCTGATTATGTGAAAGTGGAAACGACGCTTAATACCGCTATCACCATGACAGAATTGCTTTATGGCATGGGTGTTTCTGATTTGAGAGTAGATTTGGTAGAATATGCCAAGCAGTTTTTGGGCAACCCCTATGTATGGGGTGGTACAAGCCTCACCAAAGGAGCTGACTGTTCCGGTTTCGTCCAGAGCGTGTTCAAGAAATACGGTATCAAACTAAGCCGGACTTCCCGTGTGCAAGCCAATGACGGCACCAAGATCAAGGCGGCAGACTTAAAACCCGGTGATCTGGTCTTTTATGCCGACAGCACTGGAACCATCAACCACGTAGCCCTCTTCATCGGCGGTGGTCAAGTGATCCATGCCAGCAGTCCCAAGAACGGAATCATGATCAGCAAATACAATTACCGCACTCCTGTAAAGTGTGTTCGCGTGATCAAAGACTAAGAATATAATAAAAAAGTACTTTACTTTTGTGGTGTACTATGGTATGATATTCAAGGTATGGACAGAAGAATGTCCACTATTAGCCGGTGCTCAGGTTCGGGACACTCCGACCCAGCCTTAGGACTCGGCGTTCATTAATTTTTATCAGGAGGATATGACAATGATTTCCAAAGAGAAGAAGACAGCTATTATCAATGAGTATGCCAGAACAGCTGGCGATACCGGTTCACCTGAGGTTCAGGTAGCAGTTTTGACTGCAAGAATTCAGGAGCTCACAGAGCACTTGAAGGATAACCCCAAGGATCATCATTCCCGCCGTGGTCTGCTGAAAATGGTAGGACAGAGACGTGGTCTGCTTGATTACCTCAAGAGCAAAGACATTGAGAGATATCGTGCTCTGATCGAAAAACTTGGTATCAGAAAATAAGCATTGGTTTGAAGGCGGAGTAGTGCCGGTTATCGGCCGCTCCGCTTTTTAAACGATAGCCAAAGTGTAACATTAAACTCCGGATAGAAATTTCGGAGCAAGAAAACAGGTAATGTATGGAACAGGACAGCATTCCGAGACCGCTGAAAAGGATAGGCAGGAGTTTAGTGAAAGATCTGCCTGTGTTTTTCAGTAGTTTCGGTGTCTTCTGTTCCTAAGAAACAGCTGTGGAGACAGCAGAATGGAGGAGAAAATGTACCAAACTTATTCAATGGAACTGGCTGGCCGCACACTTTCCGTAGATGTGAATCGTGTGGGTAAGCAGGCAAATGGATGTGCATTTATGCACTATGGCGATACCACTGTATTGTGTACCGCAACTGCATCTGAGAAGCCCAGAGAGGGGATTGATTTCTTCCCTTTGAGCGTAGAGTATGAAGAGAAATTATATGCTGTAGGTAAGATCCCCGGAGGATTCAATAAGAGAGAGGGCAAGGCAAGTGAGAATGCCATTCTGACAAGCCGTGTTATCGACAGACCGATGCGTCCTCTTTTCCCCAAGGATTACCGCAATGATGTGACTTTAAACACCATGGTAATGAGTGTGGATCCTGAGTGTCGTCCTGAATTGGTGGCAATGCTCGGTGCTTCCATTTGTACCAGTATTTCCGATATTCCTTTCGATGGTCCCTGCGCTATGACTCAGGTGGGCATGATCGATGGTGAATTTGTGCTGAACCCTTCTCAGGAACAGTGGAAGAATGGTGATTTGAATCTGACTGTTGCTTCTACCAAGGAGAAGGTGATCATGATCGAAGCAGGTGCCAATGAAGTGCCTGAAGCAAAGATGATCGAAGCAATTTACATGGCTCATGATGTAAACCAGACCATTATCGAATTTATTGACAAGATTGTGGCAGAAGTAGGCAAGGCAAAGCATGAGTATACCAGCTGTGCGATCCCTGCTGAAATGTTTGAAGAGATGAAGAAAATTGTGACTCCCGAAGAGATGGAAGTAGCAGTCTTTACCGATGACAAGCAGACTCGTGAGGGCAACATCCGTGAGATTACCGAGAAACTGGAAGAAGCCTTTGCTGAGAAGGAAGAGTGGCTGGCTATCCTGGGAGAAGCTGTTTATCAGTATGAGAAGAAGACTGTTCGTAAGATGATCCTGAAGGATCACAAGCGTCCTGACGGCCGCGACATTACCCAGATCCGTCCTCTGGCAGCAGAAGTAGACCTGATCCCCAGAGTACATGGCTCTGCTATGTTCACTCGTGGACAGACTCAGATCTGTAACGTCTGCACACTGGCACCTCTTTCTGAGCAGCAGAAGATTGATGGACTGGATGAGAACGAAGTAAGCAAGAGATACATGCATCACTACAACTTCCCTTCCTACTCTGTAGGTGAAACCAAGCCTTCCAGAGGACCGGGACGCCGTGAGATCGGTCATGGTGCGTTGGCAGAGAGAGCATTGATCCCTGTGCTTCCCAGCGAAGAGGAATTTCCTTATGCAATCCGTACCGTATCCGAGACCTTTGAGTCCAATGGATCTACCTCCATGGCTTCCACCTGCGCTTCCTGTATGTCCCTGATGGCAGCAGGTGTGCCTATTAAAAAGATGGTAGCCGGTATCTCCTGTGGTCTGGTAACCGGTGAAGAGGATGAAGATTTTGTACTGCTTACCGATATCCAGGGTCTTGAGGACTTCTTTGGTGATATGGACTTTAAGGTGACCGGTACCACTGAGGGTATTACCGCGATCCAGATGGATATTAAGATCCATGGTCTGACCAGACCGATCGTAGAAGGTGCTATTGCAAGATGTCGTGAGGCAAGACTGTTTATCATGGACAACTGCATGAAGCCTGCAATCGCAGCTCCCAGACCGGAAGTAGGACCTTACGCTCCGAAGATTATTTCTGTACAGATCGATCCTGAGAGAATCGGTGATGTTGTAGGTCAGCGTGGCAAGACCATCAACGAGATCATTGCCCGTACCAATGTGAAGATCGATATCACAGATGATGGTCAGGTGTCTATCTGCGGAACCGATAAGGAAATGATGGATAAGGCTGTGGAGATGGTGAAGATCATTACCACTGACTTTGAGGAAGGTCAGATCTTTAGAGGTAAAGTAGTAAGTATTAAAGAATTTGGTGCATTCATTGAGTTTGCTCCCGGCAAGGAGGGCATGGTTCATATCTCCAAGATCGCAAGAGAGAGAATCAATCACGTTGAGGATGTGCTGACTCTGGGCGATATGGTTACCGTTGTATGCCTTGGTAAGGACAAGATGGGACGTATCAGCTTCTCTATGAAGGATGTAGCACAGAGATAATTGACGGTATCGGTCCTTGTCAGGATGCGAAGTATATTTGCATCTTGGCAAGGACCGTTTTTCAATTCATCGAAAGCTTTGGGCGAGGAGGATAAATGTATGGATTTGATGAAGTTACTGGAAGGAAGAAGAACCTATCGAAGATTTGAGCAAAGAGAAATTTCTAAAGAGATCGTGGAAGAAATCTTGGCTGCAGCCAGACTGGCTTCCAGTGCGGCGAATAAGCAGCCTTTAAGTTATGTGGTGGTTCAGGACAAAGAGAAGGTGGATGTGGTCTTCTCTCATACGAGATGGGCAGGGTATCTGCCTCCTGAGCAAGGACAGCCCAAAGCGGAGGAACAGCCGGTTCTTTTTATCGGGGTTGTTCAGAATTTGGATATTTACAGGGATTGTGATACTGATGCAGGGCTGGCAATTGGGAATATGACCTTGGCAGCATGGAATCACGGAGTAGGAAGCTGCATTATCGGCGCTTGTAACAAGCCGGTGCTCTCTGAGATGTTTGGATTGACCGAAAATCAAAAGCTGCATACGGTGGTGGCTTTTGGATATCCTGCTCATACAAGCCGGATTGCTGATGTAGAGAAAGCGGATGATGTGGATGCCATTAAGTATTATCTGGATGAAAACAGAGACTATGTGGTGCCTAAGAGGAAACTTGCCGATGTGGTGAAGTATCTGTAATTTACAAGACGATTTGATCAGGCTGAAAAAATGGGTGTGAAAACACAGCCCAATTTGTAGCCCTTGTGGA
>JAZSFW010000099.1:0-2125 GCA_045532445.1 Acetatifactor sp.
ATCTTTATAACACCTGCCAAACCGCCGATATGGCTGTAGAATGCGCCTTTCTTGGTCAGCGAGTTGGGAGTACAGCTTCTCACCTCCATTTCTTCCTCCAGTGTCACATAGGAGACCTTCTTCTCCCGGCTTTCGACACAGGCACTGCCATCCTCCACGATCATCAGGCTGCCGTAAGGTTCAAAACAATGTGTACCATCCTACATAATCCCCAGCCCTTTCAGCACCATATATACAAGTCCCAGAACCCAGCTGGAGAAAATACCATATAAAATAACCGGCCCTGCAATAGAAAAGACCTGGCATCCAATCCCATATACCTGCCCATGTTTTTTGTACTCTATTGCCGGCGCAGCCACAGAATTGGCAAATCCGGTGATCGGTACCAAGGCTCCGGCTCCCCCCCATTTTACAATGCGCGGGTAAATATTGAATCCTGTCAGCAAAGCAGAGAGAAATACCAGGATCAAGGAACACCAGCTTCCCGCTGTCTGCTTATCAAGTCCCATGGTATTGGTGGCATAGTTTAAGATAAATTGCCCAATGACACAGATAATGCCTCCTGTGATAAACGCCCTTAACATCTGCAAAAACAGATTATGAGTGGGCGTCACCTTTTTTACATATTTCTCATATTCCTTCTTTTTCTTCTCTTCCATACCTTTCCTTTCTTTCCCATGATTCACAACCACTCAGCCAGCTGTCGTGTGAAGCTCCTGCCAAAAATACAAGAGAGAACCGACCAGCTTTCCAATGGCTATCGACAATATCACAATTCCAATCCCGTGCCTCAGCGACACTCTTCTGGCAAAAATAGGAATGCTGTCAAGCATCTCTGCAATGGCCAGAGCAAGGCACCCTACAAACATTCCACAAGCCACACCGACAATTAACATTGTCCCATTCCCAAGCACATTCCATACCCTTTCAGCCTGGGGAATGGTTTCCCTAAGATACCGCCCTATTTGTAAATATTCCGGGAATATACTTATGAGGCAGCCTGTGACCGTGCCAAATATGACCATCTCCTCATACACCAAAACATATCTGCTGGTATGGGTTTTCCCTGCAAACCGCGGCACCAGACCTACTGCTACCAACACTGTAAAAACACCCGATGCTGCCAATGCCCCAAATCCAAATCCCCATAAAGATAAAAGAAGATACCTAAACATCAATCTCCTTTCCCTCCCTTCCGGCAGTCTCGATCAAAGCATTATCCACATCTTTCTCATAATTACGCATAGCCACTTCTATGGGAGTGGGATCCTTTGTAATCCGCCTGCCGCCAATGTGGTTAAAGAAAACAATGATGCCTGCTGCCAGCCCTACAGAATAAGAAACCTCCAGAATATTGATCCCTCCGGGCTCCTTGTTCATACAGATGCGGTACATTTCCGTAAACAGATCATTGATACCCGAATCATTATGGTATGCCATGATCGTAAAAGCCGTTCCCGCAAAGGAAACCAGGCTCACCAGCGCAACCTTGGACCACTGCTGCCATTTTTTGTGCTTATTTACATCAACGATCTCCACAAGCACATCTGTCTCTCCCACCACCTGCACCGTAATCCCGGGACAGGTTTCTTCCATCAGTTCTATCAGTTTCAGCACACTCATAACCGTCCGTTTGGGATTGCCTTTATTGAAATGATATATCTTAAGCGCTTTAAGCTTTGCACTTACCACGCTGTCCTGGCAGCGCAGACTGCCTAGATCCTTCAGATAAACATCCGGAGTCTGAACCTCCACGTTTCTGTCACATTTAAGATATACTGTCGTGGCTGCCATGCCCTCGTTTCCTTCCTTTCCCATACCAAAAAGACCGAACAGCCGGAATTTGCTTCCAAGCCTTCGGTCTTAGTATGGTCTTATTTGGTAATTTTATTCATTCTTTACAGGAACCCTGCGCACTCTCTCATTCTTAGCAATATCTTTTTCTCAAGCCTGCTCACCTGTACCTGACTGATCCCCAGCATTCCTGCAATCTCAGTTTGAGTCTTGTTTTGAAAATATCGCATATGGATCAGTTCCCGCTCTCTGTCTGAGAGGGTATCCAGAAGTTCTGTTAATAACATATGATCCAGCAATTTTTCCTTTTCGTCATCTCTTCCTGTGTTTC